>NZ_JAGSOG010000602.1 GCF_018139695.1 Actinospica durhamensis
TCGGTCGGGTGGCCCCGGGCATCTCAGCCCGGGGCTCCCACAGATCCGTACGTGACAATCTCTCGTCATACGGCTCTTGTTGCCCTGGTCACCGGCCGGTCGGGGGCGTGAGCGCCCAGTGAGCGAAATACCTCGGAGCCAGCGCATAGCCCTCCGCCAATCGGCGGAGAGCCTGCTTCAGACCGACCCGGTACTTCTTCCTGATCCAGCGCAGCAGATAGGTGTTGACGCGTTGGAGCAGCGGGTACAACGCCGAGCGGTAGAAGCGCCCGTAGTAGTTGATCCACCCTCTGAGCACTGGATTGACCAGCTTGCGCAGATCGGCGGTGTCACCACCGGTACGCCGGTGCAGCCGCCAGGACCACACCGTCTCGCCCAGCTTCTTCAAGGCTTCCCTGCTGATCGCGGGCTGGAACGAGGTGAAATGCACCCCGTTCTTGTCCAGCGCTTCGCGCGGCCGGAACGTGAACCCCAGGAAGGTGAACTGCGTGTGCGGATAGCCCGGACCGGGCCCGCTCCCACGCCGGTTGCCGTTCTGGCAGTACACGATCTTCGTCTTATCCGGATGCAGCTCCAGCCCGACCTCGGCCATCCTGGACCGCAGAGCGTCCAGGACCGCCTGGGCCTGCTCCAACGTCCGGCAATGGATCACCGCATCGTCGGCATACCGCTCGAACGGACAGCCCGGGAACTCCCGGTCCACCCACACGTCGAACGCGTGATGCAGGAACAGATTCGCCAAAACGGGGGATACCGCAGAACCCTGCGGCGTCCCCTCGAGCCGTTCAGTCGTGGACCCGTCGGGCATGCGCAGCCCAGCGGCCAGCCACCGCTTGACATACAACACCACCCAGCGGGCATCGGTGTGGGCCTCCACGCAGGCCACGACCTTGTCCCACGGCACCGTGTCGAAGAATCTCCGAATGTCGAACTCCACCACCCACTCGAACCTCCAACACCGCGCCCGACAGGACGCGACCGCGTCCAGCGCCGAACGCCCCGGCCGGTACCCGTAGGAATCCGGATGGAACACCGGCTCCACCCGGACCGACAGGTGTGCGGCCACCACGGTCTGTGCGACCCGATCGCCAACGGACGGCACGCCGAGAATTCTCGTACCGCCCCCGGACTTCGGGATCGCGA
>NZ_JAGSOG010000603.1 GCF_018139695.1 Actinospica durhamensis
CCTTGAACTCCGGCGAGTACCAGCGGCGTCCGCTGCCCTTGCCAGCTCCACCTTTATCCACTGTTTCCTCTCAATCTAGGCATAAGCCTATCGGAGGACCAGTGTCCAAGATCTTCGGGGCACCCCACTTCAATATTCCGTGTCCGCGCCAGGATCTGCCGCGCTGCGAACGGAAAGTTTGTGCGCGACTGTTCAGGCAGGCCAGCCAGTTCGCGCGCGACCGCTTGAATCCGGGACAGGTTCGACTGTGGTGACACTGCTCCCCCTCAGTTCGCCTTCGGCAGAAATCCCTCGTTCATCCACGCATAGGGATGTGCTGAGCGCAGGTCGGCCAGGTACCGCGTCGCTCTGCGATATCCCCGAAACGCAGTGCGTCCGTGCAACACGCGGCAATTGTGCGCAAGATATCCCTCACCGTCACCGAGAACGCATACCTCGGCACGGGCACCGAGTGCGCGCAAGGCTGAGAGAACGGTCCTGTCTTCGGCACGTGCGGCGTGTGGCCGCGCGACGTCGTCTTCGCGGTAGCGGATCCGGATGAGTCCGGCGCTCGATTCGAAAATGGGGTAGGCGCCGGCTGATCCGGCCTCGAGCATCAGGGAACGGAATTTAGCAGGGGCGGGCAGCGAGAGCGCACGGGCGTCCGCGAGGAGGCTGTGGCCACCAACGGGAGCAGCGCGTTCGATCAGTACCGCGACGAGCGTCGGAGGACGCGGCGTGAGCGCGCGGTCGGTGTGCGGGGCCAGGGCGAGCCTGGAGAACCCCGCACCACCGACCACGCCTGGGGACGGACGCGGTTCGATCACCGTCTCGCCGCGGACGGTGCCGTGCGGATGGAGACGGACTTCGGCCGCGTACTCGAGCAGGTGGAGCAGTCGGGCGGGGGTGCCGTGGCGGAACAGCACCACCCCGTCCCGCGCAAGCAACGGGCCCAACTCTGACGCGTCCGCCACCTGACCTCGCATATCGCTCAGAGTAAGGACCGCGCCACCCGACATGAGGTTGTCCCGAGTCTCGTGGATCTTCGGTGACGGTCTGGGTTGATTCTATGCGGCGCGCAGTTGCTTGACGGGCTTGTCGGCGTGCTCCGTCCGGGTGGTTTCTTCGAGTGCTGTGATCAGGGCG
>NZ_JAGSOG010000604.1 GCF_018139695.1 Actinospica durhamensis
GCCGACCGCTGTTCGACCACCATGGCTGTCGTCCCCCCGCCCAAGAGTCCGAAGATGACGCGGCCGTCAGGATGCACATCAGATTTCTGCTTCCCCACCATGAGACCAATCATCCTGCGCCGAAGCGAGCCCATCAACGGTGTTCCCGCCGACTCGACCGACGCCCCCTGCAGCGCATCAGCACGGCGCGGCCCGCGACGGCGCCGGACTGACACATTTCCAGCGTGCTCTACGGTCTATGTGTGGCAACTTGGGAGCCAGGCAGAGCCAGATCTTCATACTCAGCACCGAATGGAGCCCGCCAAAGTGCCCGCTGACGGCCTGCCGCCCCTTCTAGCCCGCCTGGCCCAGGCAGCCCGCCCCCGAGGACTCTGGTGGTCCCGCACACGAAACGCGGCTCCGTTCGAAGACTCCTTGAGCGGTCCGGCCTTCGCCACTGCCTTCGCTGAACTCGCACACCAGACCAACGCCACCCTGATGTACGCCGACCTGGCCGGCGCAGACCTGACCAACGCGAACCTGCCCTACACCAACCTGTCCTGCGCAGACCTGAACTTCGCGGACCTGACGGAAGCGTGCCTCGACGGCGCAACCCTCACCGAAGCAACCCTGGCAAACGCACTCCTGATCGATGCGACCCTGACCGGCGCGAACTTGACCCGAGCGAACCTCACCAACGCCGACCTGACCCGAGCAAACCTCACCCACGCAGACCTGAGCCACGCGAACCTGAAGAACGCGAACCTAACCGACGCAGACCTGACCGGCGCTGACCTGCGCTCAAGCCTGCATGCAACCACCGCCATCCTCCTCGGCGCAAAGTTCACCGAGCGCACCCGCTGGCCCAGCGAACTCGACCCAGGAATCCGCGCCCGCTCCGAGACCATCAGCTTCGGACGATGGCGAGTCGCGCGTTAGGGACCGCCGCCTAGGCAGGAACCCAAACCCTAATTCCACGCTTGACCCAGCAAATAGACCCTGAGCATCCGCCAACGGTTCGGTGCTGTTCAGGTGGGGTGGCGTGAGCGAGCGTGTTCGTGCTCGTGCATGTCGGGCGCGGCTGTCAAGGCCGTAGATCATCCGGCGATCGGGGCGCGGGTTCGTTGA
>NZ_JAGSOG010000605.1 GCF_018139695.1 Actinospica durhamensis
TCAGCTCCCGACACGTGACCCACACGTCGGGACCTGCCAGTTCACCCGTCCACTCACCCTGCATGACAGCATTCTGGCCCAACCGCTGCGCGGCCGGGCCAGAACAGAGATCTTCATCGGACTTCTAGAGCCTGTCCTGCCGATCTTGCGGCGCGAAACGGCTGATCGGCTTCGCCTGGCCGCCTGGCCGAAACGCCCCCAGACAACCAGTATGAAGCCGCTCCGGCCAGGCGCCCATGCTCGCCGCTGAGCCGTTTCGCATTGCCATACCGCCGAAGCCGCGCGTTCCAGCGTGGCCACAAGATCGGCAGGACAGGCTCTAGGGACGGGGTTAGGGCAGGCGCCAGTCCACCGGCGCCGCGCCCTGGGCCGCGAGGGCCTCGTTGGCCCGGCTGAACGGGCGGGAGCCGAAGAAGCCGTGGTCGGCGGACATCGGGCTCGGGTGCGCCGACTCGATGCAGGGCACCTCGGCGCCGAGCAGCGGGCGCAGGTTGCGGGCGTTGCGGCCCCACAGGATCGCCACCAGCGGGCGGCCGCGCGCGGCCAGGGCCTTGATCGCCTGCTCGGTCACGGCCTCCCAGCCCTTGCCCTGGTGCGCGTTGGGCTGGCGCGGGGCGACGGTGAGGGCTCGGTTGAGCAGCAGCACGCCGCGCTCGGTCCAGGGGGTCAGATCGCCGTTGGCCGGCGCGGGCAGGCCCAGATCCTGGCCGTACTCGCGGAAGATGTTCAGGAGGCTGCCGGGCAGCGGGCGCACCTGCGGCGCCACCGAGAAGCTCAGGCCCACCGCGTGCCCCGGGGTGGGATACGGGTCCTGGCCGACGATCAGCACCCTGACGTCGTCGAAGGGCTGCTGGAAGGCGCGCAGCACCTGCGGTCCGGGCGGGAGATAGGAGCGGCCCGCGGCCAGTTCGGCCCGCAGGAAGTCGCCCATCGCGGCCACCCGGTCGGCGACCGGGTCCAGGGCCTCGGCCCAGCCGTGTTCCACCAGATCCTTGAGCGGTTGCGCCATAGCGCGTCACTCTACCGCCTGCCGTCCGGTATCAGCCGCGAGGTATCAGGGGCCTGTCGTACATCGGCCCCTGATCCCCACGCCCC
>NZ_JAGSOG010000606.1 GCF_018139695.1 Actinospica durhamensis
AGAGGGCGTTCGATAGGTGTTTTTCACCCTAGTATGTCCCTCTCCAGGTTGGTGTGCTCTCGTCCGTTATGCGCTTGCTGACGTTGTCGATCATCGCGAGGTGGATCATGGCCTCCGAGCTCGTGGGCCGGGCTTCGTAGTCCCTGGCGAGTCTGCGGTGGAGCATCAGCCAGCCGATACTTCGTTCGACCACCCATCGTCGTTTGAGCACGTGGAAGCCCCGCTTTCCGGGGTCGCGAGCGACGACTTCGGCGTCGATGCCGAGGGTGGCGGCGTGTTCGACGAACTGGTTCTTGAAGCCCTGATCGACCCAGGCTTTGGTTATCGTGGGGTAGTTGGCCTTGGCCTGGTCGATCGCTCGCATGCCGGCGTGGTTCTCGGAGACAGAGGCGGCGAGTACGACAACGGCGAGCAGGAAGCCGCACACGTCCGTGACGATAGCCCGCTTCCTCCCGATGATCTTTTTCGCGGCATCCGCGCCTTGAGTTTCGAGGGGTGCGTTCGTCGAGGTCTTGACGCTCTGCGTGTCGACGATCGCGGCGCTCGGCTGGGGATCGCGTCCCTCCTTGGCCCGGGCGAGCTCGGTGAGGTGGACGTTGAGCTGCGCCAGGATGCCCTCGTCGCGCCAGAGCCCGTAGTAGTAGTACACGGTGCCCTTGGGCGGCAGGTCGTGCGGTATGTATCGCCACGAGATTCCCGTGCGGTTGACATAGAACAGGGCATTGATGACTTCGCGCAGGTCGGTGCGGGGTGGTTCGCCGCTGGGGCGTCGCTCGAGGCGGGCTCGCTGCCAGGCGGAGAGGATGGGCTCGATCAGTGCCCAGCGGGCGTCGGAGATGTCGGAGGGGTATGGTCGGCGTTCGGTCATAACAGAGCTCTACTATGGCCGCGCCGGGGTCCGTCTCCATGGTCTATCTAGGGCGTTTCCAAGACGAGTGCCTACCGAACAGACGTCGAGGCCGCAGTCATAGCAAACTAGACAGCCATCCGCCCGAACCGCGGGGTGCACTTACCGGCAAGGCGCACGAACCGGACGAACACCGCACCCGACATACCCCATGTTCGGACGAAATACCATGCTCAAACGCCCAGT
>NZ_JAGSOG010000607.1 GCF_018139695.1 Actinospica durhamensis
CTTCGGGTTGAGCGCGTCGGCGCTTTCCCGGCGTCGGACTGGCGTCAGGAGCGAAGGGCGCGCAGGCCGGTGCGGATTTCGCCGACCAGGATCTCAGGCTGTTCCAAGGCCGCGAAGTGCCCGCCCTTGTCGGCCTCGCCGTAGTGGATCAGGTTGCTGTAGGTGTCATCTATCCAGCTTCGCGGCAGGAGCGGGATGTCTTTCGGGAAGACGGTCACCGCGACCGGAAGCGTCAGCTTCGGGCCGGCGAACGTGCCCGATCTGTTCTCCCAGTAGATGCGGCCGGAGGACGCCGCGCTGTTGGTGAACCAGTACAGGGATATCGTGTCGAGCATGTCGTCTGTGCTGAGGGCTTCCTCGGCGAGCCCGTGGTTGTCGGTCTTGGACTGGAATTTCTCGTAGATCCAGGCCGCCTGGCCGGCGGGAGAGTCCGCCAGGGCGATTCCGACGGTCTGCGGCTTCGTGCCCTGAAGGTGGCTGGAGCCGCCGAGGTCGCCGTTGTAGAGGGCGAGGGTCTCCACGGCGTGGCGCTGTTCGGGCGAGAGGGTGTCGGGTATCCGTGCGGGAAAGGCGAACGGGGTGTTCAGGTGTATTCCGACAAGCCCCTCGGGTTGCACGGCCCCGAGGGCGGTGGTGACGACGCCGCCCCAATCCCCGCCCTGCGCGGCCCATCTCGTGTAGCCGAGACGCTTCATCAGCTCCACCCACGCGCTTGCGATGCGCGATACGCTCCACCCGGTCTCCGCGGGCTTCTGGGAGAACCCGAACCCGGGGAGCGAGGGGATGACGACGTCGAATGAATCGGCGGCGTCTCCTCCGAAGGAAACCGGATCGGTCAGTGGGCCGATCAGCTTGAGGAACTCGACGATCGAGCCCGGCCATCCGTGCGTGAGTATCAGCGGCATCGCGTGGGGATTCTTGGACCTGACGTGGATGAAGTGGATGTCCAGCCCGTCGATCTGAGGTTGTCCCGAGTCTCGTGGATCTTCGGTGACGGTCTGGGTTGATTCTATGCGGCGCGCAGTTGCTTGACGGGCTTGTCGGCGTGCTCCGTCCGGGTGGTTTCTTCGAGTGCTGTGATCAGGGCG
>NZ_JAGSOG010000608.1 GCF_018139695.1 Actinospica durhamensis
CGCCCTGATCACAGCACTCGAAGAAACCACCCGGACGGAGCACGCCGACAAGCCCGTCAAGCAACTGCGCGCCGCATAGAATCAACCCAGACCGTCACCGAAGATCCACGAGACTCGGGACAACCTCCCCGGTCGGTACCGGAGGCGTTGTGGACTTCTACAACGGCAGCGCGGGTACGGTCGATCTGATCGTGGACGTCTCCGGGTACTTCGTCATCGCGCAGGGCGACGGCTACGAGCAGGTGGTTCCGACGCGGATCCTGGACACCAACTCGAGCACCGGCGGGCACAAGGGCGCGTTGACCCCGAGCGCGCCGATCAAGCTCAAGGTCGCCGGTGTGGGCGGGGTGCCGGCGGATGCGAAGGCGGTGGAGGTCAATCTGACGGTGGCCGGGCCGACGAAGCCTTCTCTCGTGGTGGCCTATCCGGACGGTGGGAGTGAGCCGACGGTCTCGAACGTCAACTTCTCCTCCGGCCAGACGATCGCGAACGCGGCGATCGTGCCGATCGGATCCGACGGCTACATCGACATCAGGACGCCGGTCGGCTCGAACCGGATGGTCGTGGACGTGGACGGCTACTTCAGCGCCAACCTCACCGAAGCCCCCTCCGCCTACGAGCCGGTGACCCCGTTCCGCGCGGTCGACACCCGGCAGGACGGCGGGCCGCTCTACCCGGGCGGGAGCTGGCATGTGCCCTTCGGCTTGGACCGCTCGGGCAACCTGGACAACCCGCCGGTGACCGGGGCGGTCACCAACGTCACGGTGACCTCGGTGACCGCGAGCGGCGTCCTGGCCGTGTACCCGAACGACGACGGCATCCCGAACGCCTCGTCGCTCAACTTCACCAAGGGCTCGACCGTGGCGAACCTGGTGTTCTCCACGCCCGGCCCCGACGGCAACACGGACTACCTGGACAACAGCAGTGCCGCATGGCTTCAGCTCATCGTGGACGTCTTCGGGTACTTCCAGAGCGCCTGACACGCCCGGTGCAGCGGCACTCGCCGCGCGGCTTCGGAAGCCCCCGTTCTGGTGAACGGGGGCTTTCGGCGTGTGCGGGGGGCGGTGGCGGGGAACGGGCTGCAC
>NZ_JAGSOG010000609.1 GCF_018139695.1 Actinospica durhamensis
GGCACCACCCGAGTGAGCACCCCCAACGCAACCCGATCCGACAACCGCCCCACGGACGACGACTTCACCTGACCCGGCCTCGGCACACCCACCTAACGACCAAACAAAGCCAAAGTCACTGGTATTGGGCCTAGGGGCTCTACGGCTGGCACTCGCGGCACGCGGCCAGCAGCGGCGCCAACCTCGCCCTCGGCGTCGACGCCCGCACGGCGAGCACCGCGGGCAGGCAGAGGTAGGCGCCGGCTGAGGGGGATTCGCCGCCGGGCGCTTCCACCCGCAGGAACCTGACACGCCCGGTCGCGAGCTGCCGCGCGTGCGCGGCGTAGAGCACCGTCCAGCCCGGCGCGCCCGCGCCGAACGCCGCGAGCGTGTCCTGCAGTCCGCTGTGCGGCGGGCCGGGCACGGGTTCGAATCCGGCGTCGCGGCACGCTCTCGTCACCAGGTCGACCAGCGGCGGGTTGAACCGGCGCGCCGTGAGCAGCAGCGGCAGGTGGGCCACGTCGCGCAGCGCCACCTGCTCACGTTCCGCGAGCGGGTCGCGTGCGGACAGCGCGACCACCAGTTCGTCCTGCCACACCGGAATCAGACGCACGCCCTCAGGGCCCTGCTCCACGCCTCGGGCGAAGCAGGCGTCGAGCTGACCCGTGGCCACCTGCTCGAGCCGGGCGGCCGTCGGACTGGAGCTGAGCTCGATCCGGGTATCCGGGGCGAGTCGGCCCATCACCTCGAGGAACTGCTCAAGCCGTTCACCCATCCCCGTGCTCGTACCGATCCGCAGCACCGCGCCGAACGGATTGCCGGAACTCACGGCGTACGCCGCGACGGCGGCCACGGCCCGCTGCTCGGCCTCCAACACGGCGCGGGCGTGCGGCAGAAACCGCTCGCCGGCCTCGGTCAGCCGCACGTGCCGCGGCGACCGGTCGAGCAGGTCCGCACCGAGCTCGCGTTCGAGGCGGCGCACCTGCTGGCTGACCGCCGACTGCACGATCATGAGCCGTTCCGCCGCGCGACCGAAGTGCAGCTCCTCCGCCACCGCCACGAAGTAACGCAGCTGCCTCAGCTCTGTCTCTTATACACAGCTG
>NZ_JAGSOG010000060.1 GCF_018139695.1 Actinospica durhamensis
GGGTGCCGGGGTATGAGGGCTGGAACATCTGCTTCGCCGGCCCGTAGGGGTTGCTCGGGTTCGACGGGTGCGAGGGCGGCCCGGACTGCGGATAGGGCGGGGCGAAGCCGGGCACAGGGCCCTGCGAGACTCCGGTGGCAAGCTGCGGCTGGGACTGCGCGAACGGCTGCGGCTGCGGCTGACGCTGCGGGCCGGGCACGGGCGTCGCCGTCGGCGCGGGCACCGGGGCCGGAGTCGCCTGCGGGGTGGTGACCGAGGTGTTGTACGCGGCCGACGCGGTGTTGAGCGCCTCGGTGGCCTGGGTCAGGATCTCCTGGATGACGTTGCCCGGCAGCCAGCCCGGCGCCGGCCGCTCGCCCGGCTCGTGCTCGAGCGCGGCGGCGAGCTGTGCCGCGGAGGGGCGCAGCCCGGGTTCGCGGGCCAGGGCCTGGGAGACCGGGCCGGCCACCGTGTCGGGCAGTTCGGGGGCGAGCACCGGGCCGATGGCCAGGGCGCGGGCGTAGAGTTCCTGGGCGCTGCCGCGGCCGTAGGGGCCGGCCGCGGTCGCGGCGTAGTGCAGGATCGCGCCGAGCGAGAACACGTCGGAGGCGGTGCCGAAGTCGCCGGTGGTCAGCTGCTCCGGGGCCATATAAGGGGGCGAACCCGCGACCATGCCGGTCTTGGTCAGCCCCTCGTCGCCGACGCCGCGGGCGATGCCGAAGTCGATGACCTTGGGGCCCTGCGCGGTCAGCAGCACGTTGCCGGGCTTCAGGTCCCGGTGCACCAGGCCGACCGCGTGGATGGCGGCCACGGCGCGCGCGACGCAGAAACCGAGGACCCGCACCGAATCCGCGGGCATCGGGCCGTACCGGCGCACCGCGTCCTCCACCGAGATCCCGGGCACGTACGCGGTGGCCAGCCAGGGCACCGGCGCGGCCGGGTCGGCCGCGAGCACCTCGGCGATGTACTCGTCCGCGACCCGCAGCGCCGCGTTGACCTCCTGGGTGAAGCGGGTGCGGAACTCCGGGTCGGCGGCCAGCTCCCCGTGGATGGTCTTGACCGCGGCGTGCCGGCCGGTGGACTCGTCCCGGCCCAGATAGACCCGGCCCATCCCGCCGCGGCCGAGGCGCGCGACGAGCCGGAAGGGCCCGATCCGGCCGGGATCCTGAGCGGTCAATGACTCCATGGCGTCCCCAACCCGATGCCGCCGCGCACGAGATGCCCGATTCGCCGACCCGGCCGACAAGCTTGACGAAAGAATGAACGAAGCACATTGAATCGAGCACGGGGCGGGCAATGCAAGTCTCGGCCGTATCGATCCGGCCGCACTTGTGTCAGGATCTTGTCCTGACGTGGGCGGACGTGTTATTCCTTTACGGCTGCAGAGGGTGGGAACGGGCTTGACCTGGAGGGGGATCCGCGATGACGGACGTCTTGGAGTTGGCAGAATACGTATGTCCGCAGTGCGGCGTCACGTCACAAATGGATGCGCGATTCATCCGGTGGTGCCTGCGGTGCGCAGACGGCGCCGATCCCTACCCCCCGGAGCGCACCGGCCGTCAGCAGCGGCGGCTCGCGCGTGAGGCCCAGCGGTCCGTCGAGCTGTTCGCGACACTGCAAACGGCGAAGAACCTGCGCCCGTCCAGCGCGCTGGGTGTGTGGGTCAAGGTGTTCTCCCTGATCGTGCACCTGGTCGGGGTGCTCGTCGTGGCGGCGCCGGTGTTCTGGCTCGTCTCGGGCGGTCCGGCCGGGCTCGCCTGGGCCACGATCGTGTTCGCCTGCGTGACCTTCCTCGCCGTGCGCCCGCGCGTTCCCCGCAGGCTCAAGGCCGACTACGGGTTCGGCCGCGAGGACGCGCCGCACCTCTACGCCCTGCTCGACCGCTGCGCCGCGCAGCTCGGCTGCCGGACGCCCGACCGGGTCGCGGTCGGCCCGCAGTTCAACGCGAGCACCGGCCGCGCGGGACTGGCTCAGCGTTCGTACCTGCGGATCGGCGCGCCGCTGTGGACCGTGCTGACCGGGCCGGAGCGCGTCGCCCTGCTCGGCCACGAACTCGGGCACCAGGTCAACGGCGACTCCACCCGCTCGTTGCTGGCGCTCTCCGCGCACGGCTCGCTCACCGAGTGGACGCGGCTGCTGCACCCGAGGCAGGACAGCGGCGAGCGCAGGACCACCCGGCGGATGATGTACACCCGCAGCCGGTTCGGGAGCGCGGGGCTCGCGGCGCTGCTCACGCCGATCGTGATGGCGGTGGTCTTCCTGCCGTTCTTCGCCGTAGCGGTGGGCTGTCAGAGCGCGCTCGAGCGGCTCGCGCTGCTGTGCGGCCAGCGGGCCGAGTACCTCGCCGACGAACTCGGCGCGCGCCTGGCCGGGACGGACGCCTCGCTCGGCCTGTGCACCAAGCTCACCCTCGGCCCTTCGTGCACCGCGTTCCTCGGTGCCCGCCGACTGGCCAAGTCCAAGGCCAAGCCCGACCCGAGCACGCTCTGGGCCGACTTCCGCGGCTACGTGGAGTCGATGCCGGACACCGAGATCCAGCGGCGGCTGATCGTGGACCGGGTACACAACACCCGTACCGACCGCACGCATCCGGCCGGCCATCTGCGGCTCGCGCTGCTGCGGGAGCGGCCGCAGCTGCCCGGGACGCTCAGGGTCACGGACGCGGAGTGGGCCGCGATCGACGCGGAGCTGGCCAGCCGCATGACGGCGGCGGCCCGGATCGCGCAGCGCTGAGGCCGAACGTAGAGAGGTTGGCCTGAGCCCGTTGTCCGAGCCCGCGGGTCTGGGCCCGGGTCAGGGGCTCAGACCGCTCAGACCATCGTCTCCAGGATCTCCTCGACGATCCCGGTCGTGGTGTGCGGGTGCAGGAAGGCGAACCTGGCCACGGTCTCGCCCTCCCAGCCGGTCGGGGTGACGAACGCGATCTGGCCGGCCAGCAGCCGCTCGGACCAGGCCTGGTAGTCCTCGGCGTTCCAGCCCTTGCGGCGGAACAGGACCGAGGAGAGCTCCGGCTCGCGGATCAGCTCGAGCTCCGGGCGCTTGGCGATCAGCGCCGCGGTCTCCCGGGCCAGGGTGAGCGCCGTCTCCACCGCCTCGGTGTACGCCTGCGTGCCGTGCACCGCCAGGGAGAACCACAGCGGGAGGCCGCGGGCGCGCCGGGTCAGGTGGTAGGCGTAGTCGGTCGGGTTCCACTCGTCCGGGGTGTCCATGTGGATCACGTCCAGGTAGGACGCGTCCTGGGTGTGCACCGCCTTGGCCAGCTTCGGGTTCTTGTACACCAGGGCGGCGCAGTCGAACGGGGCGAAGAGCCACTTGTGCGGGTCCACCACGAAGGAGTCGGCGTGCTCGATCCCGTCGTAGCGGGCGCGCACGCTCGGGGCGAAGAGGCCCGCGCCGCCGTACGCGCCGTCCACGTGGAACCACAGCTCGCGCTCCCTGGCCACCTCGGCGACCCCGGCCAGGTCGTCGATGATGCCGGCGTTGGTCGTGCCCGCGGTGGCCACGACGCCGATCACCGGGATCCGGCTCTCCTCGGCGTCCAGGGCGGCGAGCGCGGCGCGCAGGCCGGAGCCGGTCAGCCGGTGGTCCTCGCTGCGCACCACCAGCGGCTCCACCCCGATGATCCGCAGCGTGTTGCCGATGGAGGAGTGGGCCTGGTCGCTCACCGCGATGCGCACCGGGTCGTAGGCGCCGAGGCCCAGCCGGCGCCGGGCCACGTCCCTGGCCACCACCAGCGCGGAGAGGTTGCCGGCCGAGCCGCCGGTGACGAAGCAGCCGCCGGCCTGCGGGCCCATCCCGGCCATGTCCGCGAGCAGCCGCAGCACCTGGTTCTCCGCGGCGATCGCGCCCGAGGCCTCGAGCCAGGAGATACCCTGCAGCGAGGCGCAGGAGACGACCATGTCGAACAACAGCGCGGCCTTGGTCGGCGCGGCCGGGATGAACGACAAGAAGCGCGGGCTGTCGCAGGAGATCACGGCCTGGGACAGGTGGTCGTCGTAGATCGACAGCACCCGGCGCGGGTCGTGGCCCTCGGGCCCGATCAGGCCCGCGAGCACGGAGTCCAGCTTGTCCTTGCGCCCCGGGTGGTCGAGCGGGACGGGATTCAGCTGAAGCCGTTCACGCATATACCCGAAGATGAGGTCGGCGAGTTCGGCGTCGTAATCGTGCATGCTGGCCATGTTTTCCAGTATCGCGTGCACGGCCGCGTGCCCCCACTCGCGAGCTGTAACCGGTTTGCGCGCCGAGCCTGGCACCATGGAGCCCATGACGCGAACGAGTGCGGCGCACGAGCGGGACCGGCCGGAGCAGCGGGCGGTGGTCGCGGCCGTGATCGAACGGGACGGGAGGTTCCTGGCCGCGCGCCGGACCGCGCCGCCGGCCCTGGCCGGGCGCTGGGAGTTTCCGGGCGGCAAGACCGAGCCGGGGGAGGACGACCCGGCCGCGCTGCGCCGGGAGTGCCGGGAGGAGCTCGGCGTGGAGATCGCGGTCGGCCCGCAGGTCGGGCCGGTCTACCTGGTCCCCGGCGGCACGTTCGAGGTGCGCACCTACCGGGCGGTGCTGGTGGCGGGCGAGCCGGCGCCGATCGAGAGCCACGACGAGCTGCGCTGGCTGGTGCCGGGCAGTCCGGAGGTGCGCGAGCTGGACTGGCTGGAGGGCGACTACGTGATCCTGGACGCGCTCGAGGGCGTGGACCGACAGGACCCGGAGTCGGCCGCGGACAGCGCGCTGATCAGGCCGAACGGGTGAAATTGACCCACGAGGCTGACCGGACGCCCCAGGTGGCCTAACTCACGCTATTTGCCCCATTAAGCGGCTTGTCCCGGGGGATGAGACCGGTGTTCACGCCGTTTCGCCGACCCCAGGATCCGACCCCATGCCCAACACCTCCTCGGTACCCGAGGTGGCCGGTGTACGCCTCGCGTACCGCCGCCATCCGGGGCTGGTGGGTGGGGAAAGCGGCGGTGACTGGTTCGACACCGGGCGGCTGCCGGGCAACCGGGTCGTGCTCGTCCTCGGCTCCGTGCTGGGCTCCGGCCTGCCCGCGCCCACCATCGCGGACCAGTTCCGCAGCGCGGTGCGGGTGCTCACCCAGCTCGACCTGAGCCCGGCCCAGGTGCTGCACCGGCTCGACGTGCTGGCCGAGTCGCTGGGCGAGCAGTACGTCACCACCTGCGTCTACGTCACGTGCGACCTGGCCGACGGGACCGTGGTGTTCGCCAACGCCGGACACCTGCCGCCGATGCTGCGCACCCCGTACGACCCCGCCTACCGGCTGACCCTGCCCACCGGCGCCCCGCTCGGCCTCGGCGGCGTCGAGTACGAGGAGCGGTCGTACACCGTGGCACCCGGCTCGCTGCTCGCGCTCTACACCGAAGGCCTGATCGTGCGCACGGCCCGGCGCGACACCGAGGCGGCCATCAGCGAGCTCGGCCGCCAGCTCGACAAGGCCGGAGAGGTCACCGACGACGTGCTCGACCTCACCTGCGGCCAGATCAGCGACGTGCTGCTGGGCCAGGAGGAGCACTCCGGGGACGCGACGCTGCTGCTGGCCAAGCTGGGCCGGCTGCCCGAGGCGGACGCGGCGGCCTGGACCCTCACGGCCCGGCCCACCGCCGTCGCCCAGGCCAGGGACCTGATCAGGGAACGGCTGCTGACCTGGGGCCTGGCGGGCCTGAGCGACGTGATCGAGCTGCTGGTGAGCGAGCTGGTCACCAACGCGCTGCGCTACGGCGTCGCCCCGTTCGGGCTGCGGATGACCCGGGACTCGATCTCGGTGCTGATCGAGGTCAGCGACGGCAACCCGACCGTGCCGCGGCTGCGCGCGGTGACCGCGTTCGACGACGAGGGCGGGCGCGGCCTGCACCTGGTGGACGAGCTCGCCGCGGACTGGGGCGTGCGCGGGCGGCCGCAGGGCAAGACGGTCTGGTTCACCCTCGGCATCCCGCACGAGCACTGAGGCCCTGTGCGGGCACTGAGGCCCGTATGAGCGCTGAGGCCCCGCACGAGCCCTGAGACGCACGCAAACTGAGATATCGGCCCTCTCAGGGCCGGATCGAGCTGCCGCGAGCCCCCAGGGCGCCCGCTGGGGGCGTCCTGGGGGCTCGCGGCATATCTGTCGACCCGTCAGCTCGAGTGCGGCAGCGTGGCCAGACCCATCTCCGCGGGCGAGGAGAGCAGGCGGTGGTACGGCACGGCCCGGACCGTGTAGCCGAAGGGCCCGGACTGCTCGAGGCTTATCACCCCTTCATACCGGTTGCGGCCGAGGTCGTCCACGCCCACGTGCACCAGCGCGGCGATGGAGGCCGAGCGCAGCTGGTCGTCCTCGTCCACCCGGCCGAACACGGCCTGCACGTGCACCTCGTCCGGAGCCAGCTCGCCGATCTCCACCAGGGCCCTGATGCGCAGGCCGCCGCCCAGCCGGGCCGCCGCGGCGCCCTCGCCGCCGTTCGGCTCCGCGGTGGCGTCCACGTGCTCGATCGCCACCTGCGGCCAGAGCTTGCGCACCCGGGTGGACCAGACGGCCAGCTCACGCGCCCCGGCGTAGCCTTCCGCGACGGCGGCCCGGCTCGAGTGCGCGGCCGGCTCGTAGAGCCGCTCCACGTAGTCCTGCACCATCCGCCCGGCCAGCACCTTCGGGCCGAGGCTGGTCAGGGTGTGGCGCACCATCTCGATCCAGCGGGTGGGCAGCCCGGCCGAGTCCCGGTCGTAGAAGCGCCCGGCCACCGAGTGCTCGATCAGGTCGTAGAGCGCCGCGGCCTCGAGCTCGTCGCGCCGGTCCGGGTCGTCCACGCCGTCCGCGGTCGGGATGGCCCAGCCGTTCTCGCCGTCGAACCACTCGTCCCACCACCCGTCCTTGATGGACAGGTTCAGCCCGCCGTTGAGCGCCGACTTCATGCCCGAGGTGCCGCAGGCCTCCAGCGGACGCAGCGGGTTGTTGAGCCACACGTCACAGCCCGGCAGCAGGGACTGGGCCATCGCCATGTCGTAGTTCGGCAGGAACGCGATCCGGTGGCGTACCCGGATCTCGTCGGCGAACCTGATCAGCTCCTGCACCAGGCGCTTGCCGCCGTCGTCGGCCGGGTGGGCCTTGCCCGCGATCACCAGCTGGACCGGGCGCTCCTCGTTCGTCAGCAGCCTGGTCAGCCGCTCGCGGTCGCGCAGCATCAGGGTCAGCCGCTTGTACGACGGCACCCGCCGGGCGAAGCCGATGGTCAGCGCCTGCGGGTCGAGCAGCGAGGAGATCCAGCCGAGCTCCGCCGCCGAGGCGCCGCGGGCCAGCCAGGACTCGTAGACCCGGCGGCGCGCCTCGCGCACCAGCTCGGCGCGCAGCCGGCAGCGGATCTCCCAGATCGTCTTGTCCGAGATCCGCCCGACCGACTCGAACGGCGCCCGCATCGCGTCCGGGCCCAGCTCACGCTCGATCAGTTCCACCACCAGCGGGTGCACCCAGGTCATCGCGTGCACGCCGTTGGTGATCGAGGTGATCGGCACCTCCGGCGCGTCGAAGCCCGGCCACAGGCCGCCGAACATCTCCCGGGAGACCTCGCCGTGCAGCAGCGACACGCCGTTCGCGCGCTGCGCCAGCCGCAGGCCCATCACCGCCATGTTGAACGAGCCCGGGTCCCCGCCCGGGTACGTCTCGGCGCCGAGGTCCAGGATCCGCTCCACCGGCACGCCGGGGGAGGTGTTGTTCCCGCCGAAGTGCTCGGCCACCAGATCCCGGGCGAACCGGTCGATGCCGGCCGGCACCGGGGTGTGCGTGGTGAACAGGGTGCCGGCCCGCACCGCGGCCAGCGCGGAGTCGAAGTCGAGGCCGCGCTCCTCGGTCAGCTCCCTGATCCGCTCCACCCCGAGGAAGCCGGCGTGGCCCTCGTTGGTGTGGTAGACCTCGGGCTCGGGAGTGCTGGTCAGCGCGCAGTAGGCGCGTACGGCCCGGATGCCCCCGATGCCCAGCAGCATCTCCTGGTGCAGCCGGTGCTCGGGCGAGCCGCCGTAGAGCCGGTCGGTCACCTCCCGGCCGCCGTCCGCGTTCTCCTCGATGTCGGTGTCGAGCAGCAGCAGCGGCACCCGGCCCACCTGGGCCAGCCACACCTGCGCGACCAGTTCGCGCAGCTCGGGCAGGCCGATGGTGATCCGCACCGCCACGCCGTCGGCGCCGCGCAGCTTGGTCAGCGGCAGGTTGTCCGGGTCCAGCAGCGGATAGGTCTCCAGCTGCCAGCCGTCCCTGGACAGGGACTGGCGGAAGTATCCCCGCTTGTAGAGCAGGCCCACTCCGATGATCGGAACGCCGAGATCGGACGCGGCCTTGAGATGGTCGCCGGCCAGGATGCCCAGGCCGCCGGAGTACTGCGGAAGCACCGCGGTGATGCCGTACTCGGGGGAGAAGTACGCCACCGCCTTCGGCGGGTCGATGAGATTCTGATACCACATCGGCCGGGTGAGGTAGTTGCGCAGGTCGGCCGCCGTCTGGGCGACGCGGCCGGTGAAGCGCTCGTCCGCGGCCAGCTGCGCGAAGCGCTCCGTGTGCACCGCGCCGAGCAGCCTGACCGGGTCGTGATGAACCTCTTCCCAACGGTCGGGATCGATGGCCTCGAACAACGCCCGCGTCGGCTCGTGCCACGACCAACGCAGGTTCATGGCCAGCTCGGTGAGCGGGCTGAGTGGTTCGGGCAGGACTGTGCGCACCGTGAGGCGCCGGATCGCCTTCATGTCAGCCGAGCCTAGCGGCGCACCTGACCCCGCGTAAGGGATTGCGGAAGTACGCAGCGCGTCGCGCCTCAGGTCAGCGGTGGCGCACGCACGGCGCATACGTCCCCGTTCGGCCGTCTGAGTGGTCCCCGGCGCGGAGAACGGGTAGAAGTGGTGTGTGATCGGTCGAATCCCACTGCTCGACGTCAGCCCCACCGTGCTGGGGGGAACGAGGCCTGCGAAGGCCGTGGCCGGGGAGCTGTTCCCGGTGGCCGCCACCGTCTTCCGAGAGGGGCACGACGCGGTCGCCGCGAACGTCGTGCTCACCGGACCCGACGGTATAGGCGACGGGTGGCATCCCATGCGGGAGGTCGCCCCAGGCACGGACCGCTACGAGGCCTGGGTCAGCGCCGACGGCCCCGGCGACTGGACCTTCCACGTGGAGGCCTGGGCCGACCCGGTGGCCACCTGGTACCACATCGCCCGGGCCAAGATCCCGGCCGGACAGGACATCGAGGCGGTCTTCGCCGAGGGCGCCGACCTGCTCGAGCGCGCCGCGCTGGTGGAGCCGGTGCTGGTGCGCGACCACGAGGTGGAGTTCCCCGGGCAGGAGCTGCTCGAGTCCACCGCGGCGGCGCTGCGCGACGAGCAGGCCACCCCGGAGGCCAGGCTCGCGCTGGCCGACGGCGCCGCGGTGCACGAGGCGCTGGCCGTGCGCCCGGTGCGCGAACTGGTCACCCGCAGCGAGCCGATGCCGCTGCGGGTGGACCGGGAGCGGGCCCTGTTCGGGTCCTGGTACGAGTTCTTCCCCCGGTCCGAGGGCGCGCAGGTGGACCCGACCGGGGAGCGCCCGCCGCGCAGCGGCAACTTCCGCACCGCGGCCGAGCGGCTCGCCGGGGTGGCCGCGATGGGCTTCGACGTGGTCTACCTCCCGCCGATTCACCCGATCGGCACGACCTTCCGCAAGGGCCACGGCAACTCCCTGGTGGCCGGGGAGTACGACCCGGGCTCGCCCTGGGGCATCGGCTCGCCGGCCGGCGGGCACGACGCGGTCAACCCGGAGCTCGGCACGCTCAAGGACTTCGACTACTTCGTGGGCCGGGCGGCCAAGCTCGGGCTCGAGGTGGCGATCGACTTCGCGCTGCAGTGCTCCCCGGACCACCCGTGGGTCTCCAAGCACCCGGAGTGGTTCAAGCACCGGGCCGACGGGACCATCGCCTACGCCGAGAACCCGCCGAAGAAGTACCAGGACATCTACCCGGTCTTCTTCGACGCCGACCTGCCCGGCCTGCTCGAGGAGTGCGAGCGGATCCTGCGGTTCTGGATGGGCCACGGCGTGCGCATCTTCCGGGTGGACAACCCGCACACCAAGCCGCTCAACTTCTGGGAGCCGCTGCTCGAGCGGATCCACGCCACCGACCCCGACGTGCTCTTCCTGTCCGAGGCCTTCACCCGTCCGGCCATGATGCGCACCCTCGGCGCGATCGGGTTCCACCAGTCTTACACGTACTTCACCTGGCGTAACGGCAAGGACGAACTGACGGAGTACCTTACCGAACTGTCGACCGAGACCGCCGCCTATCTGCGTCCCAACCTGTTCGTCAACACCCCCGACATCCTGCACGCCTACCTCCAGCACGGAGGCCGCCCGGCCTTCGAGATCCGTGCCATCCTGGCCGCCACGCTCGGCCCCACCTGGGGCGTATACTCCGGATTCGAGCTCTGCGAGAACGGCGCCGCCGCACCCGGCAGCGAAGAGTACGCGGACTCGGAGAAGTACCAGCTGCGCCCGCGCGACTGGGTGTCCGCCGAGGCTGAGGGACGGTCGTTGGCTCCGTTGCTCACCCGACTAAACACCCTCAGGCGTGCTCATGGCGCCCTGCGGGGGTTGCGTAATCTCCATTTCCACCACACGGACAGCGATGCTGTGCTGTGCTACTCCAAGCGGCATCACGACGGCGACACGGTCATCACGGTCGTCACCCTGGATCCGCATCAGACGCGGGAGGCCATGGTGTACCTCGACCTGCCCGCACTCGGTCTCGGCTGGTCGGACCGCTTCGTCGTGCACGACGAGCTCGGCGGTGGGACGTACCAGTGGGGCCGGGAAAACTTCATCCGCCTCGACCCTCACGAGAACCCCGCCCACCTACTGACCCTGCAACGGTAGGCCGGCTCGGGGAGCTCATCCGCCTGGCACCGTGTGGTGCTCCTCCTGACGCCTAGGAGTGACCGTGATCGTCAACGAGCCCGTCTCGGACTCACCGCTCGACCTGCCCAAGAGCGAGCGCGACCCGGAATGGTTCAAGCGCGCCGTCTTCTACGAAGTGTTGGTGCGCTCCTTCCAGGACGCCAACGGCGACGGCACCGGCGACCTCAAGGGACTGACTTCACGCCTTGACTACTTGCAGTGGCTGGGCATCGACTGCATCTGGCTGCCGCCGTTCTTCAAGTCCCCGCTGCGCGACGGCGGGTACGACGTGGCCGACTACACGGACGTGCTGCCCGAGTTCGGCGACCTCGGCGACTTCGTCGAGTTCGTCGAACAGGCCCACCTGCGCGGTATCCGCGTGATCATCGACTTCGTGATGAACCACACCAGCGACCAGCACCCGTGGTTCCAGTCCTCCCGCAACGATCCGCAGGGTCCTTACGGCGACTACTACACCTGGGCCGATGACGACAAGCAGTTCTCCGACGCCCGCATCATCTTCGTCGACACCGAGACCTCGAACTGGAGCTTCGACCCCGTCCGCAAGCAGTACTACTGGCACCGCTTCTTCTCCCACCAGCCGGACCTGAACTACGAGAATCCACGCGTCCAGGAGGAGATCCTGGCCGCGCTGCGCTTCTGGCTCGACCTCGGCATCGACGGGTTCCGGCTCGACGCCGTGCCCTACCTCTACCAACGCGAGGGGACCAACTGCGAGAACCTGCCCGAGACGCACGCGTTCCTCAAGCGGGTGCGGGCCATGGTCGACTCCGAGTACCCGGACCGGGTGCTGCTGGCCGAGGCGAATCAGTGGCCGAGCGACGTCGTGGACTACTTCGGCGACCCGGTCGGCGGCGGCGACGAGTGCCACATGGCCTTCCACTTCCCGGTCATGCCCCGCATCTTCATGGCCGTGCGGCGCGAGTCGCGCTACCCGGTCTCCGAGATCCTGGCCCAGACCCCTGCGATCCCGCACAAGGCCCAGTGGGGCATCTTCCTGCGCAACCACGACGAGCTGACCCTGGAGATGGTCACCGACGAGGAGCGCGACTACATGTACGCGGAGTACGCCAAGGATCCGCGGATGAAGGCGAACGTGGGCATCCGGCGCCGGCTCGCGCCGCTGCTCGACAACGACCGCCGACAGATTGAGCTGTTCAATGCTTTGCTGTTCTCGCTGCCCGGATCGCCCGTGCTCTACTACGGCGACGAGATCGGGATGGGCGACAACATCTGGCTCGGCGACCGCGACGGAGTGCGCACGCCGATGCAGTGGACCCCCGACCGCAACGCCGGGTTCTCCCACTGCGATCCGGGCAGGCTGAACATGCCGGTCATCATGGATCCGGTCTTCGGCTATCAGTCTACGAACGTGGAGGCGGCCACCCGCAACTCCTCCTCCACGCTGCACTGGACCAAGCGGATGATCGAGGTGCGCCGCCAGAACCCCGCTTTCGGTCTGGGCACTTACACTGAACTCGGGTCCACCAACCCCTCGGTGTTCGCGTTCGTGCGCGAGCTGAAGGGAGAGGAGCCGGGTTCGGACGACCTGGTGCTCTGTGTGATGAACTTCTCCCGATTCCCTCAGCCTACCGAGCTCGACCTGCGTGAATACCAGGCGATCGAGCCCGTTGAGCTGCTCGGCGGGGTCCGCTTCCCGAAGATCGGGGAGCTTCCCTACCTGCTCACCCTCGCGGGCTACGGCTTCTACTGGTTCAGGTTGCAGCGACCGTAGCGGGTATAGGGGAGTGAAACGGCGAGCCGCAAAGACGCGGTGAGCCCGAGCGGGCCCTTGGGCAGAAAGGGAGTCGCAGACCATGACCTCGATGGTCGAACACGCGCACGCCGCGTCGGCGGACGCCCGGATGGACGGGCAGCTGGCACGGCTGCTGGCCGAGTGGCTGCCCCGGCAGCGCTGGTACAGCGGCAAGGGGGCGCGGATCGGGGCGGACGGGGTGGTGGTGCTGCGGCGGATCGAGTTGGCGGGGCGGGGCCGGGATCCGGTGCTGACCCTGGTCATCGCGGAGGTGCGGCCGCAGGGCCGCGACCCCGAGCGCTACCAGCTCTTCCTGGGCCTGCGCGAGCAGCTGCCCGAGGGCCTCGAACACGCCGAGCTCGGCCCGGTGCACGACGCCGAGGGCCGGGAGCGGCGCTGCTACGACGCGCTGCACGACCCGGAGCTGGCCGGGTGGCTGCTCACCCGGCTGGCCGGTGGGGAGGTGGCCGGGCCGCTGCACTTCCATCTGCTGCCCGGCCAGAAGATCACCAAGGGCCTGCGCTCGCTGGTGCTGACCGGGGAACAGTCCAACACCTCCGTGATCTACGGGGACAAGTTCATCGCCAAGTTCCTGCGCCGCGCGGTCCCCGGGGTCAACCCCGACCTGGAGCTCTCGCTGGCGCTGGCCGACGCCGGCTGCCAGAACATCCCGCAGCCGATCGGCTGGATCGACCTGGCCGACGAGGAGAAGGGCGGCGCGGCCGAGGCGGGCGGCGAGGGTGACGAGGGTCACACCGGACCGGCGAACCGGGGCTACGCCGCCCCCGAGCTGATCACCGTGGCCACCGTGAGCGAGTTCCTGCCCACGGCCACCGACGGCTGGCTGCTGGCCCAGGCCAGCGTGCGCGACCTCTACGCCCAGCCGGACACGGTCGAGCCGCGCAGCGCCGGCGGCGACTTCGGCCCGGAGGCGCTGCGCCTCGGGGCCGCCACCGCCAAGGTGCACCACGACCTGGCCACCGCCCTGCCCACCGGCCGGATGGAGCCGGAGGAGCTTGAGCAGGTCGCCGAGGCCATGATCCGGCACCTGCACCGTGCCGCCGTGCGGGTGCCCGCGCTCAACCCGTACGTGCCCGCGCTGCGGGCCGCGCTGGGGGAGCTGGCCAAGATCGACGAGCCGGTGCTCACCCAGCGGGTGCACGGTGACTTCCACCTGGGCCAGGTCATGCGCACGGTCCAGGGCTGGGTGCTGCTGGACTTCGAGGGCGAGCCGAACCGCACGCTCGAGGAGCGCCGGGCCATGGCCCCGGCGACCAAGGACATCGCCGGAATGGCCCGTTCGTTCGACTACGCGGCCCATCATCTCGGCGGCGATCCGGACCGGGCCGCGGACTGGGCCGAGCACAACTTCGACGCCTTCTGCGCCGGATACGCCTCGGTCAGCGGCCAGGACCCGCGCGAGCAGGACGTGCTGCTGCGCGGCTACGCCATCGACAAGGCGGTCTACGAGGCGGTCTACGAGGCGGCCAACCGACCCACCTGGCTCAGCATCCCGCTCACCGCGGTGGCCAGGCTGGCCGAGTCGGTCTGACCCGCGCCGCTCGGGCCCGGCACGCGTATGCCGCCGGGTCCGAGCGGAGGCCGGGCTCGGGGCCGCGGCAGGCCGGGCTCAGGCGAAGTACACCACGGAGATCAGGCCGAACACGCCGCAGTAGATCGCGAACGGGATCAGCGACTTGTTCTCGAAGTAGCGCACCAGGAACTTCACCGAGAAGTACGAGGCGATGAACGCCACCACCGAGCCGGCCAGCGCCGGGCCGATCCAGGAGCTGTACTGCGGCTGCATCAGCGTCGGCACCTTGTAGAGGCCGGCCAGCAGGATCACCGGCGTGGCCAGCAGGAAGGCGAAGCGGGCCGCGTCCTCCCGGCTCAGGCCCTTGAACAGGCCGGCCGCGATGGTGGCGCCGGAGCGGCTCAGGCCCGGGAACAGGCCGGCGATCTCGGCGGCGCCGACGACCATGCCGGTCTTCACGCTCAGTCGGGACAGCCGCACGTCGGCGGCGATGTCCGGGGGCAGCTCGCGGCCGTTCTTGTCCAGCTCGCGCACGGTCGGCTCGCCGGTGCCCACGCCCTTGCGCCGCCCCCCGCGCGACTTGCCCTTGGCGCCGCCCTTCTCCGCAGCGTAGAGCACCAGGCCGTTGAGCATCAGGAAGGCGCCCGCGTACACCGGCTTGCCCAAGTCGGTACGCAGCAGTTTGTCCAGCACGACGCCGGCGATGCCCACCGGGATGGTGCTGAACACCAGCAGCCAGGCCAGCTTCT
The DNA here is from genome assembly GCF_018139695.1 of Actinospica durhamensis. Lineage (GTDB taxonomy): Bacteria > Actinomycetota > Actinomycetes > Streptomycetales > Catenulisporaceae > Actinospica > Actinospica durhamensis. Next base: position 14,919 of record NZ_JAGSOG010000060.1, read on the forward strand.
CGTACGGAGTGCGGATCTGCTTGCGCCGGATCGAGCTGACCAGGCCGCGCACGATGCGCACCCAGTCGTCCCGGAAGAACACCAGCAGGGCCAGCGCGGTGGCCACGTGCAGCGCCACGATCAGCGCCAGGTAGGGCGATTTCGGGTTGGTCATGCTCAGGTCGCTGGCCCACTGTCCGCCGATGTACGCGGGGATCAGCACGGAGTGACCGAGGCTGGAGACCGGGAAGAGTTCGGTGACGCCCTGGATCAGTCCGAGCACCATCGCCTCGGCGTAGTGCTCGATCGTGGTCAGCGAGGTGGAGAGCGATGACATGGGCAAAGCTTAGTCAGTCGACCGCGCCGGGCGGTCTGCGGGAAGGTGGCAGGGCTGCGACAAGTTCGTCCCAATTCCCCCGCGTCCGGTCCGGGCGGCCGCGTTAGGCTCGCGGCATGATGAACGAGTTCGAAGACCTCTCCACGCCGCTGATCGCGGACGCCTGCGTACGCCGCAGCGTCCAGGCACGGGTGGCTCCGCTCGGAATCCGGCCGGTCACGCCCGGTACGCGGCTGGCCGGGCGGGTGCTGCCGGCGCGCCACTACGGCAGCGTCGACGTCTTCCTCGAGGCCTTCGAGGCGGCCCGTCCCGGCGACGTGCTGGTGATCGACAACGGCGGCCGCGTCGACGAGGCCTGTATCGGCGACCTCACCGTGCTCGAGGCGGCCTCGGCCGGCGTGGCCGGCCTGGTGGTGTGGGGGCTGCACCGCGACACCGCGGAACTGGCCGCGATCGGCGTGCCGGTGTTCAGCTACGGCGCCTTCCCGTTCGGCCCGCTGCGGGTGGATCCGCGCGAGCCGGAGGCCCTGGTCAGCGCGCACGTCGGCCCGCACCGGCTGACCGAGGCCTGGAGCGTGTTCGCCGACGACGACGGCGTGCTGTTCGTCCCGTCCGAGCACGTGCCGCAGATCCTGTCCGCGGCGCGGGAGATCCGCACGACCGAGCGGGCCCAGGCCGAGCGGATCAAGGCCGGGCAGACGCTGCGGCAGCAGACGGAGTTCGCGCAGTACCTGCTGCGGCGCGCGCAGGATCCCGACTACACCTTCCGCGCGCATCTGCGTGCGGTGGGCGGGGCGATCGAGGTATAGCCGAGCCCTGATGTGGCTGTCGGCCGGCTGTCGGTGGTTGAGGGGTACGAGCCGGGCCGCGACGTTGCGGACCGCGGTCTCGCCCGGCCAGACGAGCTGTTCCGATCTCTGGCGCCTCACCCGGCCCCGACGTTGGTGAGTTTGCCCATCTACGGCACCATGCACGGCGAAACGGCTCAGCGGCAAGCCTGGGCGCGCGCCGGGGCCGACCTCGCACTTGGTCGTTCGTGGTTGGCTCCGGCGTGCGGCCAGGCGCCGCCGATCAGACGTTTCGCCGCGCCAGAGATCGGAATAGCTCGTCTAGGAGTTGATCAACTCGTCGGGGGTGGTGAACCAGGAGGTGAGCGCCGTGGGCGTGGTGCCCGCGGCCTCGGCCACCTTGTCCCAGGGCACGGGCTCGGGGCCGCCGGCCGCGATGCCGATGACCTCGCGCAGCATCGCGTCGACCACGCGGCGGGCCTTGACCAGCGAGGCCACCGCGGTCTCGTAGGCGTAGCGGTCCACCTCGCGGATCGTCATCGGCAGCCAGCCGTTGAGCATCCCGATGAACTGCCGGCGCAGCGCCGGGTCGAGTTCGCCGAGCACGGTGACCGAGCCGTCGCAGCGCACTTCCGCGAGCATCATGCCCTCGGCGTCCCGGATGATGCCGCGCACCTGCTGGTAGCTCTGGTACCGCATTGCCGTCGTGCCGGCCTCCGCGCCGGTCAGCCGCTCCGCGAAGTCCCGCAGCCGCGAGGCGACCGCGGCGGCGTACGCCCGGAATCCGTCGGCGTCCAGCGGGCCGCCGTTCTCGTTGCGCACCGTGGCCGGGTCGACCACTTCCACCCCGGCCGTGGTCCACAAGCGACGCCCGTCCTGGCCCGCGGAGACGACCATGTCGTAGTCGATCCGGTCAGGCTGGTAGAACCTCGTCATGGCGCCCTTTCTGTCACACCGCGGCGACCGAACGGTGAACAGGGGCTCTACCGGCGGTGAACAGGCGCGGGCGGACGGAGACGGAGCGACTACGCTCAGAGTACGGATTCACCCGGCCGTCGCGCCGGCCGCAGTGGATCAGCTCTCGACGATGTGCCGGCTGAAGCGCTCCCTGGCCGCGTTCCAGCGGTCCCGGTTGAACTCCCCGCTGCCGAGCGCGTCCGCCGCCTCGTAGCCCATCAGCATCGCGTGGTGGGTGTTGTCCGGCGTGAACAGGCCCTGCCGGCCGAAGGTGGTTACGTGCGGCAGCTCCTCGACCCACTCCTCGAGCACGGCGAGCTGGTCCTTGTAGCCGCGGTGGTAGATCGGGTAGACGTTGCGCACCCGCTTGACCTGCACCCAGTCGACGTTCAGGTCGGGCAGCCTGGTCTCCCGGGTGCAGTCGCGCACCACCTCGATGAGCTCGTCGTCCGAGGCGTTCCAGATCTCGTCGCCTATGTCGCAGGGCATTTCGAAGCAGACCACGTCGCGGTCGTCCGGGTCCTCCGGGTTGATCCGGTGGTTCATCGGCTCCGAGATCCGGCTGACCGGGGTGCGCCCGCCCGGGATGTAGTGCACATCGTGCTTGGTCCAGCGCCCGCCCCGGTGCACCACGTACACCAGCACGATGGCCCGGAACTTCAGGTCCCCGCTCGCGTCCACCGCCTCGTACGGGGCGCCCGGACTGGTCATCCGGGCCAGCAGCGGCAGCGGGAGGGTGGAGAAGACGTGCCGCGAGCGCAGCCACGACCCGTCGCTGTACGGATCCGAGCTCCAGCCGGCCCGCTCGGCCGCGGCGGAGTGGAACTCGGAGCGCCCGAGCTTCACCGACACGTCGCTATGGCCGATCTCGATCCGTTCGGCCGCGCTGCCCAGGCGCAGCCGCGCGCCCGCCTGCACCGCCGCGTCGGCCATCGTCTCGCACAGCTGGCCGAAGCCGCGGCGCGGATAGAAGTACGCCAGCGACTCGTTGGACAGCGCGTTGCGCACGGCCCGGGCGAGCGCCGAGAGGGTGGTGGGCGCCCCCGCCTTGCGCCGCGCCTGCTCCGCGTCGATGTGGTCGCCGTCCACGCCCCACAGCTTGCGCGCGTACGGCGCGTAGACCTGGTCGTAGAGGGTCGGGCCGAAGCCGGCCCGCATCAGGTCGGCGTAGCTGTCGGCCGCCTCCTCCTGCTTCGGCTTGCGCCAGGCGGTGCCGATGGCCTCGAAGGCCGCGCGGGCCATGGGCACCGCGGGCAGCGCCCGGGCCAGTTCCCGCGGTTTGAAGGGGTAGGTGATCCACTTGTCGCCGAGCAGCAGTTTGCCGTCGCGGTACCTGGTCTGCAGATCGGCACCGAGCAGGAACCGCAGATCCGCCAGCACGTAGCCGGGCATGTCCGGGTTCAGCCGGTGGCTGCCGTAGTCCACCCGGACTCCGGCGATGTCGAACGAGGCGGCCATGCCGCCCACCACCTCGGCCCGATCGAGGACGACGACGTTGAGCCCGCGGCGGGCCGCGCGCCATGCGGCCGAGAGACCGGCGGGACCGGCGCCCAGGACGACCAGGTCAGTATTAACCACGAAGAGTCTCATCCATCATGTGTGCCAAGCTCAGTAGGCTGAAGATTGCAGCGACCGCCCCAGTCTACGATCGGGCGGCGGCCCCGTACCCGTGCTCATTGTCTCGCTTGGATATCGCGCGCCGGTGCCGCGCCGCGCGGGCCCCGGGCGACGTCACTCATAAGGGATCATCAGCCACGGATTTCTCGAATCCGGCGGCAACGCGGCGTACTCCGGCGTCACCAGCGTCCCACAAAGCACGGTTCAACGGCGAGTAAAGCGCGGCGTCCTGAGAATCTTTCAGCGCTCCGTTCCCTCCTCGGCGCTCAGCGCCGGTTCAGCCGCGGCAACAGGACCTCCTGCGCGATCAGCTTCAGCGCGGCCGCGGTCGGAATCGCGATCAGAGCCCCGATGATGCCCATCAGCGCGCCGCCGATGAGCACCGCCACGACCGTGACGATCGGCGGCACGTCCACCGCGTGCCGCATCACCTTGGGCAGCAGCAGATAGTCCTCGGTGAGCCGGAAGGCGATGTAGAACACGAGCGTGGCCATCGCCACCGGCATCGAGTGCGAGAGCGCCACCAGCGTGACGATGGCGCCGCCGACGGTGGAACCGATCACCGGCACCATGTCCAGCAGCGCCACCATGAGACCGAGCGCCGCCGGGTAGGGGATGCCGAAGATCGCGGTCCACACGAAGGTGGCGAACCCGGCGATGGAGGCGTTGAAGGCCGAGCCGAGCATGTACCGGCCGACCTGGTTGAGGATCTGGTCGCCCAGCGCCCGGGCGCGGGTGCGGCGGGAGGCCGGCACGGTGCGGAAGGCCGCGTTGACCACGTTCGGCAGCCCGGCCAGGAAGTAGATCGTGAGCGCCACCACCGCGAGCGTGGACGTCAGCATGCTGAGCACGTACCGGCCCGCGCCCACCACGTTCGTCAGCGTGCTCGCGTCCAGGCTCTTGGAACTGAGTGAGGACTCGATCTTGGTGAAGACGTGGTACTTCGCCTCCATCCGGCCGAGCCAGGTGGACTGGTCCTGCGCCTCGTTGAGCAGCCGCGGGATCTGGTCGAGCAGCGCGGTCACCTCGCGGTCCACCGGCGAGACGATCACCGCGAGGAACCCGGCCACCAGGGCCATCACGCCGAGCCCGACGATCAGCACGGCGGCCGAGCGCTTCATCGGCAGGCGCCGCTGCCGGGTCAGGGCCGTGACTATCGGGTTGAGCGAGAGCGCGAAGAAGAGCGAGAGCAGCACGAGTATCAGCACCGACTGCGCGTGCGCGGCCACCCGCAGCACCAGGTACGCCGACAGCGCCCCGGCGGCCAGGCCGAAGAAGTAGGTGAAGTAGGAGCTGCTCACCAGCCGGTCGCGCTCGGGCGCGGTCTCGGGCCGATCCCGAGCGGCCGGCGCGCTCTGCACGGCGGCCTGCTGAGGGATCTGCGCGCTCGCCGCAGCCGGCTGCGCCCCGCCCGCGACGACCTCGGCCGCGTCCTTGTCCTCGTCCGCCGCCTGCGCCGCGTCCGGACCCGTGCCCTGTCCGACTTCGCTCACCGCCGTCGCCTCCCCGCTCCGGCCCGGCTAAAGGTAGAGCCCGGTGGCCTCACCGGACTCGCCCAGCCGCTCGGCGGCCACCGCGTGGATGTCGCGCTCGCGCAGCAGTACGTACGCGGTCGCGCGCACCTCGACCTCGGCCCGGTCCTCGGGGTCGTAGAGCACCCGGTCGCCGACCTCCACCGTCCGCACGTTCTGCCCCACCGCGACCACGCGCGCCCAGGACAGGCGCCGGCCCACCTGCGCGGTGGCCGGGATCAGGATGCCGCCGGTGGACTTGCGGTCCCCGGCCGCGTCGTCGGACCGCACGAGCACGCGGTCGTGCAGCATCTTGATGGGGAGCTTCTCGTCGGGGTTAGGGCGACTCACGGACTCGACGGTAGCGCATCACCGGCGCTACCTGCTCGCCCTGCCCGCCCGGTGTCCGGTACCCGGCCGCACGAGGGCTCAGCGGCGGCGCGAGAGGCGCAGCGCGACGACGGCGAAGACCGCCGAGGCCGCGGTCCCGGCCAGCAGCGCGGCCTGCTCGACGCGCACCCGGCCGTTCGCCGCGACGAAGGCCGCGCGCGCCTTGGCGTTGGTCTGCCGCAGCAGGGCCCGCGGGGTCAGCCGGTCGGTCAGCTCGTCCAGGGTCACCGCCAGCCGGTCCCTGGTCTGCTCGATGTCGGCCTCTATCTGCGCCGGGCTGCGGTGGTCCGGCGTGCGCTCGGACCCGTGCGACCGGTTGCCGGCCGTCGCGCCCCGGCCCGCCGGCGTGGCCGGCCGCGGCGCCAGCGAGAGCACCGGGTTCGAGGCGGCGGTGCCCATGCGGGTGTCCGCGGCGGTGTGGGTCTCGTAGTCGATGGGTCCTGGTTCGGTCCAGCTGCGCTTCTTGGTGCTCATGCCGGGCTCGTTGCCCGTGGTGTGATCGTCCTAACATTCATTGCGCCGATCGAGGACGGGCCCCGTGGCGGCCCCGTGGCGGGCTGCGTCGTCGGGTCGGCGGCCGGGTCGGCGCCTGCGCGTGGGCCGCCGCCGTTAGATTGGCCGTATGACCGATCCGATCCGGCTCGCCCCCGGCGAGCCCGCCCCCGCCTTCACCCTGTCGGACGCCGACGGCAAGCCGGTCTCGCTGGCCGACTTCGCCGGGCGCAAGGTGATCGTGTACGTGTACCCGGCCGCGATGACGCCCGGCTGCACCAAGCAGGCCTGCGACTTCCGCGACAGCCTGCAGTCCCTGGCCGCCGCCGGCTACGCCGTGCTCGGCCTCTCGCCCGACAAGCCGGCGAAGCTCGCGAAGTTCCGCGAGCGCGACGGCCTGACCTTCCCGCTGCTGTCCGACCCGGACAAGGAGGTGCTCAAGGCGTACGGCGCGTTCGGCGAGAAGACCATGTACGGCAAGACCGTCACCGGCGTGATCCGCTCCACCTTCGTGGTGGACGCCGAGGGCAAGATCGAGCTGGCCCAGTACAACGTGCGCGCCACCGGCCACGTGGCCAAGCTGCGCCGGGACCTCGGCCTGGACTGACCCGTCCGGGCGGCACGACGAAGGCGCCCGCGGTTCCGGCCAGGCCGGACCCGCGGGCGCCCTTTCGTCTCAGCGTGCTGTTACTGCGGGGAGGCGACGCCGGCGGAGGCGAAGCCGTTGAAGCCGGGCACCGTGATGCCGTCGGTGCCCAGGTACGCGTTGACCGAGGTCACGTTCGTGAAGATGACCGGGATCAGCGGCACCGTGAGGCCGACCGGCAGCGGCGGCGGGTTGTCCGGGGTGTAGGTCTGCCCGATCAGGCCGTAGAGGTCCGCGGTCAGGCTCAGCACCATCAGGTGCGGGTCGGTCAGCTTCGTCGTGGTGCCCGAGCCCGCGTTGTTGTAGACGGTCTGGCCGTTCTGGATCGAGTAGGTCACCATCGACTGGATGTCGAGTTCGCTGGCGGTGAAGTCCAGCACGTCCTCGTCCACGTACTTCTTCGAGCTCGCATCCCACACCTGCACCGACTTCACGCCGTTGTAGGCGAGGTTCCACATCGTCATCTCAGAGGTCTTCATCACCCACGGGATGGTGGCCGCGGTCACGCCCTCGGACGGGCTCGCGGCGGCCGCCGCGGCCAGCGATGAGGCCTCGGCCGCCGGGATGCAGTCCGACGTGGCGGTGGCGTCCGCCTGCGCCTCGCCGATGCCGTCCGCGGCGGCCACCGCGCGCCCGGTGTGCAGCGGTGCCACCGCGTCCTGGACCACCGTGGTCGTGGCGGACTGCGGCGCGTCGCTGAAGATCCAGGTCCACACGCCGTTGAGCCAGCCCCAGAATCCGGAACCCGAGGCGGAGGACGAGGTGCCGGTCGGGGACGTGCTCGCCGCGGCGCTCGTGCTCGTGGTGACCGGCACGTTCGCCGCGGCCGAGGCGGCCGACGCGTCCGGGTCGGCCGTGGGGGTCGTGGCGGCCGGAGTCGCCGACGCGGACGGCGCCTTGCTGCTCGTGGCGGCCGCGGGCGAGGAACTCGCGGAGGTGGTTGCGGCGGACGGGCTCGACGCCGCGGTGGTGCCCGTGACGCCGGTGCCGCTCGAGGCGCTCTGCCCGGTCGGGCAGACGCTGGGGAACGGCAGGGTGGTGCTGCTCGTGCTGGTGGACGCGGCCAGCGCCGGTGTGGCCACGTAGGCTCCCGCCAGTAGCACGGCGACGGTGCCTGGCACCGCGATCGCCGTGGCCCGACGGCGCGAGCGCACGGTGGAAGCCATGCTCACTCCTCCTCGGGTGCGGGCTCGGGCGCGGCCTCGGCGGCCTCGTCCGGGCGGGCGTAGTGCTCGATGATCCGGGTGTTGTCGGCGTACTCGGGGTCCTCGACCGGTTCCTGCTCGGCCGTGGACACGGCCGCGGTCTCGGACTTCTCGTCCTCGGCCGCGGTCTCAGTGCTCTGGTTCGTGTTCTCCGTCGCCGGGCCGGCCGGCTCGGGCTCGAGGTGCTCCGCGGCGCTCTCGGCCTCGACGTCGGCCTGCGCCACGCTCAGCGCCACCGTGCCAGAGGTCTCACTCGCCGCGGCGTCGCCGAGCCCGGCCCGCCTCGCCCTGCGCCGCTGCCTGCGGGTGTCCGCGGTGTAGTCGGTGCGCGGCGCCCAGGCCACGGCGAAGGAGCCGCCGAACATGGCCAGCAGGAAGCCGAGCAGGAAGCCGCCGAGGTTCGTGGCCACCAGCGAGAGCAGCGCGACCATGATGGCGGCGATGCCGGAGAAGACGCGGTAGGCCGGGAAGAACCAGATCGTCACGGCGAAGATGGCCAGGAACACCGAGATGAAGAGCGTGGAGACACCCGGAATGCCCATCGAGAGCAGCTTGCCCACGGCGGACTGCGTCACCAGGGGTATCTCCACGGCCGCCAGCAGGACGCAGATTCCGGCGATGAACGGCCGGCCTCGGCGCCAGCGGCGGAACGGGCGGCGGTAGCGCTCGGTCGGGGCGGCGAATCGGTCCCAGCCGCGGCCGATGCGGTCCCAGGTACGGCCGACGGGGCCGTTGACCTGACCGGGGGTGGTGATCATGGATTCCTCGCTCGAAAATCTCCAGGGACGCGCTCGGGCCACGCGGCCGCACGCGCCGCCGCCGCGTAGGCGCACAGCCTACGCGGCGAGGACGGATACGGTAGGCGTGCTACTGGATGCAGCCGGTGGTGCCGGGGGCGATCGACAGCGACATGTTCTGCAGGTCGAAGGAGCCGGCCGTGGTGGCGTTGGAGACCTGCTGCACGTTCTTCAGGTCCGCGCTGGTGGCGGTCTGAGCGAACAGGCCGGGTGCGCCGCCGCTGGCGCCCGCGTCGGTGCCGATGTTCATGCCGCTGAAATCGGCCTCGGTCGCGTTGAGCGTCTGCAGGTCGATCACGAGGCTCGACGCAGTGGCGCCGCTGGCCTTGAGGGTCAGCGTGTAGTTGCCGAGCAGACCGCCGGTCAGCTTGCTCAGGTCGGTGGTGACCGACTGGCACAGGCCGTTCGAGATGGTCGCGCTGGTGAACGAGGAGACGGCGACCGCGACCGGCGTGCCGTTGGACTCCTGGTCCACGCCGCCGTACTGGGCGAAGCCGGTGCCGCTGAGCTCACCGACCGTCATCTGCGCCGTCTGGCCGGAGATCGCGAGGGACATGGCGATCGCGCCGTTGGCCATCATCACACCGAGCACGCCTGCCACGGCGAGCGTCGGCACCATGACCATGCCGAGCCGCTTGAGCGAGGTGCGCCCCAGGACCTGAGCCCCCGAGGTGTCTTTCATCTGTGTCCACTCCTATGTAGACCAATGTGCAGACCGTATGCCCGGCGTAGGCCGGTAGGAGGGATGTTCGAGGAGACCCCCGCGTATACACAAGAGTCGCGTTACCCGTCGGTAACCAAGAGCGGTGGACGGCGTCCGGATGCCGGTCGCCCGCCTGATGATCCGTGACGGTCGGTATTCGGGTGAATCCGGACAATATGCTGCGAAACATACGCGGAGTGGTTCGGATTCGCACCCTGGGTAACCGGAAACGGCGACGTGCGAATTGGTAAAGAGTAGGTAATGTTCCCGGGCGGGGGACCCGCGGACCACCGGGAACACGTGCGCCCGGAGCCGACGGGTGCGGCTCCGGGCGATGGATTCAGCGTTCTGTGACGGGCGCGGCCGCCGCGGGAGGCGGCGCGCCGGTGGCGGAGCTAGAACAGCAGCGCGGCCAGGCGCTGGCGGGCCTTGGGCACCGCCGGGTGCTCCGGGCCGAGCAGCTCGAAGTACTCGATCAGCAGCAGCCTGGCCCGATCCCGGTCCGTGCCGGAGCTGGCGCGCACCGCGTCGAGCAGCAGCGCCACCGCGTCCTCGGCGCGGCCCGAGGCGAGCAGCACGTCAGCGGCCTTGCACTGGGCCTCGATGTCGTCCGGAGCGGCCTGCGCCGCCGCGAGCACCGCGGTCGGGTCCACGTCCGCGGTCCGGCGCAGCAGATCCACCTGCGCCAGCATCGCCTTCGCCTCCGCGTGCGCGGGCTGGTCGGAGAGCAGGTTCTGCAGGGCCTGGGCCGCGCCGTCCAGATCGTCCGACTCCAGTGCCGTGTACGCGGCCTCGAGCAGCGGATCGAGCGGAGGCGTCGGCAGCGGCGCGGCGTCGTCCGGGCCGGCCATGCCGAACTCGGTCTCCGCCATGGTGATCAGGTCGGTCAGCCAGGCGCGCACCTGCGGTTCCGGCTGCGCGCCGGTGAACTCGCCCACCAGCTGCCCCTGCACCACCGCCTTGACCGCGGGGATGCCCTGTACGCGCAGCATCTGCGCCAGCCGCTGGTTCGCGTCGGTGTCCACCTTGGCCAGCACGAACCGGCCGCCGAACTCCTCGGCCAGACGCTCGAGCACGGGGCTCAGCTGCTTGCACGGCTCGCACCACTCGGCCCACAGGTCGAGCACGACCGGAACCTGCAGCGAGCGATCGAGCACCTCGGCCTGGAAATCGGCCTCGGACACGTCGATCACGTACGCCGACGCGCCGGTGGCCGGCGCCGGGTCATCACCGGGCGAGCCGGCGGCGGATCCGGCCGCGCCGCCCGCGGCGGGCGCGGGCTTCTTCAGCGCGGACAGGTCGACCACGCCGGAAGTCGAGAACGAAGGTCGCATGTTCCTAGTCTCCCACGCGGTGTGGGCGTTACGGCGCACGCGCCGGGCGGTCGGACCCACCGGATCCGACCGCCCCGCCGTACGGTCCTCAGCCGCCGATCCGCCCGATCGGCTTGGCCAGCGGCGCACCGGAACCGTCCCGCCGGTCGTCGAGCGCGGGCAGCACCAGCGCCCGGCCCTCCTCGTCCACCGGACGCGCCGGATACGGCCCGGCCCAGGCGAACACCAGCCGGTCCTCGCCCTTGAGGAAGCGCTGGCAGCGCACCCCGCCGGTGGCCCGGCCCTTCGACGGATAGAGCCGGTACGGCGTGGCCTTGATCGTGCTCAGCATCACCCCGGGCAGCGTGTCCCCGCTGCCGGCCACCGAGACCACGACCGCGTCCTGATCCGGATCCACCACGGTGAAGCAGAGCACGCTCGAGCCGTCGTCCAGCTTGATCCCGGCCATGCCGCCGGCCGGCCGGCCCTGCGGACGCACCAGGTCCGCCGAGAACTTCAGCAGCTGCGCGTCCGTGGTGATGAACACCAGATCCTCGCGCCCGGTACGCAGTTCGCAGGCGCCGACCACGCGGTCGCCGTCCTTGAGCGTGATCACCTCCATGGTGTCCTTGTTCGCCGGGTACTCCGGCACCACCCGCTTGACCACGCCCTGCTCGGTGCCCAGGGCCACCCCGGGCGAATCAGGGTTCAGACTGGCGACGCAGAGCACCTGTTCGTCCTCGGCCAGCCCGCGCACGAGTTCGCGCACGGAGATGCCCCCGGACAGTCCGTCCGCGTCCGGCGGCAGCACCGGCACGTCCACCACCGCCACCCGGTAGAGCTGCCCGGCCGAGGTCACCACGCCCAGATCGGCCCGCGTGGTCACGTCGATCAGCGAGAGCAGCGCGTCGTGCTTGGCCCGCGGCCGTCCCGCGTCCGCGGCGAAGTCGGCCGGCAGCCGGGCCAGCAGCCCGCTGGTGGACAGCGCCACCCGGCACGGCTCGTCCGCCACCTCCAGCGGCACGTCCACGATCGCGGGCACCTCGTCGGCCTCGAGCAGCGCGGTGCGCCGCGGCGTGGCGTACTCCTTGGACACCTTCGCCAGCTCGTCCGAGACCACCTTGCGCAGCAGCGAGTCCGAGTCCAGGATCGCGGACAGCTCGGCGATCTCCGCGCGCAGCCGCTCCTGCTCGTTCTCCAGCTCGAGCCGGTCGAACTTGGTCAGCCGGCGCAGCGGGGTGTCCAGGATGTAGTTCGCCTGGATCTCGCTGAGCTCGTAGCGCTCCCGCAGCCGTCGCCGCGCGTCGGCCGAGTCCTCCGAGGTGCGGATCGTCTGGATAACCGCGTCGATGTCGAGCAGCGCGATCAGCAGGCCGTCGACCAGGTGCATCCGGTCCTGCCGCTTCTTGCGGCGGAACTCGCTGCGCCGGCGCACCACCTCGAAGCGGTGGTCCAGGTAGACCTCGAGCAGTTCCTTCAGGCCCAGGGTGAGCGGCTGCCCGTCCACCAGTGCCACGTTGTTGATGCCGAAGGACTCCTCGAGCGGCGTCAGCTTGTAGAGCTGCGCCAGGATCGCCTCCGGGTTGAAGCCGTTCTTGACCTCGATCACGATCCGCAGCCCGTTGGTGCGGTCGGTCAGGTCCTTGAGGTCCGCGATGCCCTGGACCTTCTTGTTCTGCACCAGCTCCTTGATCTTCGCGATCACCTTCTCCGGGCCGATGTTGTACGGCAGCTCGGTGACCACGATGCCCTGGCGCCGGCCGATCGGCTCGAGATGAGCCGAGGCCCTTATCCGGAACACCCCGCGGCCCGACTCGTACGCGTCGCGCACCCCGTCGAGCCCGACGATCCGCCCGCCGGTCGGCAGGTCGGGACCCGGCACGAAGCGCACCAGTTCCTCGAGCGTCGCCTCCGGGTGCTTGATCAGGTGCCGGGCCGCGGCCACCACCTCGCCCAGGTTGTGCGGCGGCATGTTCGTGGCCATGCCGACCGCGATCCCGGTGGTGCCGTTGACCAGCAGGTTCGGGAAAGCCGAGGGCAGCACGATCGGCTCGGTCTCCTGGCCGTCGTAGTTCGGCCCGAAGTCGACGGTGCCCTCGTCGATGTCGTTGGTCATCAGCAGCGCGGCCGGGGAGAGGCGCGCCTCGGTGTAGCGCATAGCCGCCGGCGGGTCGTCGTTGCCGAGCGAGCCGAAGTTGCCGTGCCCGTCGGCCAGCGGCAGCCGCATCGAGAACGGCTGGGCCAGACGCACCAGGGCGTCGTAGATGGCGCCGTCGCCGTGCGGGTGCAGCCGGCCCATGACCTCGCCGACCACGCGCGCCGACTTCACGAAGCCGCGGTCGGGGCGCAGGCCCATCTCGCCCATCTGGTACAGGATCCGTCGGTGCACCGGCTTGAGCCCGTCCCGCGCGTCCGGCAGCGCGCGGGAGTAGATGACCGAGTACGAATACTGCAGGTAGGAGTTCGACATCTCGTCGGTCACGTCGATATCGACGATCCGCTCCTCGAAGGGCTCGGACTCCCTGGTTGCGTTGCGCCGTGCCATCGGATTCATCTCGCTTCTCGCCGCTGTGGAAACGCCAGGGCGCGCGGCGCCGCGCGGGCGCGCCCGTGCACATTGTGCCGCCTGCGTCGGACACCGCGTGAAATGCCCCGCCCCGGTGTGCACGCAAGCCCCGGTTCGGTGCGAGGATGGGACACATGCCGAACACGACCCCGCTCGACCCGGGCCTGCGGGAGGCCATCGAACGCAGCGGTTACTATCCGGCCCTGGTGGCCGAGGCGATCGAGGCGGCGATCGGGCCTGAGCCCGTGCGTAGCCACCTGGTGCACCAGGAGACCACCTTCGACAACGAGGAGGTGCGCCGGCACGTGAGCGTGCTGGTCCTGACCGACACCAGGCTGATCATCGGACACACCGACGAGCACGGGACCGAACCGGCGATCGACGGCATGGACAGCCAGGTCAGCTCCTACGCCTCCACCTCGACCGAGGCCATCCGCCTCGACCGCATCACCACCTGCGTGGTCACCCGCGTCGTGGACGACCCGGCCACGCACGTGGCCGGCACGCTGCCGCGCGAGGCCGTGCTCACCGTCGGCTGGGGCGCCATCGCCCGGATCGACCTGGAGCCGGCCGGCTGCGGCGACCCGCACTGCGAGGCGGACCACGGATATACGGGCACGATGTCAGGGGACGATCTCCAGCTGCGGGTGTCCACCGGGGCCGACGGCGCCGAGGCCGTGGCGCGCACCCTCGAGTTCGCCACCGCGCTCAGCGCCGCCACCGCCGGCCTGCGCGGCTGAAGGTGTCCGGCCCCCCGCCCCCCGCCGTCGACGAGGACGGCCTCGACCCGCCCGCCTATCCCGCCGGCGCGCTCAGCGACGTCATCCCGGTGATCGGCGGCGCCCTCGGCCTGCCCGACGCGGACGGCCGCACCCGCGCCCTCGGCACCTGGCGGCCCGAGCCGACCCGCAAGGCCTGCCTGCTGCTGGTCGACGGCATGGGCCGGGAACTGCTGCGCCGGCACGCCGCCTACGCCCCGTACCTGGCCGCGCTGCTGGCCGAGCCGGAGACCGGGCACAGCCTGACCGCCGGGTTCCCCTCGACCACCTCGACCTCGCTCGCCTCCGTCGGCACCGGCCTGCCCCCGGGCGCGCACGGCATGCTCGGCTACCGGCTCATGGTGCCCGCGACCGGGAAGCTGATGAACTTCCTGAGGTGGGATCAGAACGTCGACCCGCTCGAGTGGCAGCCGCGCGAGACCATGTTCGAACGCATGACGGCGGCCGGGATCACGGTCACCCACGTCTCGGCGCCGCGCTTCGCCGACTCGGGCCTGACCCGCTCCGTCTTCCGCGGCGCGCGCTTCTCCGGCGCCGACTCCTCCGACGAGGCGGCCCGGCGCGCGGTGGAGGCGCTGGGTTCCGGGGAACGCAGCTTCGTCTACCTGTACTACCGGGACCTCGACTTCATCGGCCACACCGTGGGCGTCGGCTCACCGCGCTGGCGCGAGGAGCTGTCGTACGTGGACGGCCTGGTCCAGCGCCTGGCCGAGCAGATGCCGGCGGACGCGACGCTGTTCGTGACGGCGGATCACGGCATGGTCGACGTGCCGCAGGACCACCGGATCGACATGGACCAGGACTGGGAGCTGCGCGCCGGAGTCGCCATGCTCGGCGGCGAGGCCAGGGCCCGGCACGTCTACGCGACCCAGGGCGCCGCCCGCGACGTGCTGGCGATCTGGGAGGAGCGCCTCGAGGGCGTCGCCGTGGTCCGCTCCCGGGACCAGGCCGTGGCCGAGGGCTGGTTCGGCCCCCCGGACGCGGTCGACGCCGCCATGGCCGCCCGCGTCGGCGACGTGATCGTGGCGATGAAGCGGGACTGGGCCGTCGTGGCCACCGAACGCGAGGCCGTCGACGCCCGCCAGATCGGCATGCACGGCTCGCTCACCCCCGAGGAGCAGCTGGTGCCCCTGCTGGAGATCCGCCGCGGCTGACGCGGGATCGGCGGCCCGGTGCCGCGCCGCTGGAACCGACCGGCGGCGGTGCGCACGGCGGATCCGGACAACCGAGGCACGATCAGTCTGAGGCGAGATCAGCCCGCCTCGGACGCATCGTCAGATCGTCCTACCCGTCTGACGGTGCGTCCGCGGCGGTCGCCGTCGGTCAGCTCTCGTTCTCGCCGTGCCCGTCGCTCCCGCTGTCACGTCCCTCGTCGCCCTCGGCGCCGTCCTCGCCCTCGCTCGACTCCATCAGCTTGCCGAGCGCCTCGAGGTCCGTCTCGCGGCGTTGCACGAAGCCCTCCGGATCGTTGAGGTCCTCCGCCGTCGGCAGCAGGTCCGGGTGGGCCCAGAGCGCGTCGCGGCCCTCGGCGCCGCGGGCCTCGGCCAGCAACGCCCACAGCTTGGCCGCGTCGCGCAGCCGACGCGGGCGCAGCTCGAGGCCGACCAGGGCGGCGAAGGTCTGCTCGGCCGGGCCGCCCGCGGCGCGGCGGCGGCGGAAGGTCTCGCGCAGCGCTCCCGCGCCCGGCAGCTTGGGCGCCGCGGCGGCGTCGACCACCGCGTCCACCCAGCCCTCGGTCAGCGCCAGCAGCGTCTCGAGCCTGGTCAGCGCCGCACGCTGGGCCGGGGTGTCCGGCGCGGTGAAGGTCAGGCCGCCCTCGCCGAGCACGTCCTGCAGGTTCGCCATGCCCTCGGGGGTCTGGAGCGAGCGCATCATCTCCTCCATGCGGCCCTCGTCCACCGAGATGCCCCGCGCGTACGTCTCCACGGCGTCCAGCACGCGCGCGCTCAGCCACGGCACGTGCGCGAACAGCCGGTGGTAGGCCGCCTCGCGCAGGGCCAGGTAGAGCCGCACGTCCGCGGCCGGGAGCTCGAGGCCCGCGCCGAACGCGGCCACGTTCGCCGGCAGCAGCACGGCCTTGCCCTCGGGGCCGAGCGGCAGGCCGATGTCCGAGGAGCCGAGCACCTCGCCGGCCAGCTCGGCCAGCGCGGTGCCGACCTGGTGGCCGAAGAGCGTGCCGGACATCTGCTGGAGCATCGCGCCCATCGGCCCGGCCATCTCCGCCGCGGGGCCGGGCAGCATGCCCGTCATCGCCGCGGTCATGCCCTGGGCCACCGGCTCCACCAGGCGCTTCCACACCGGCAGGGTCTGCTCGATCCACTCCGCGCGGCTCCAGGCCAGCGCGCCGGTGGTACCCGCGGGCAGCGCGCACACCGCGTCCAGCCAGTGCTCGGCCAGGCGTACCGCGTCCTGCAGCGCGCCGAGCTCGCCGCTGGTGGGCGAGGGGTCGGGGGCCTGGGCGCTCGCGCCGCGGGCGATGTCCTTGGCCAGGGCCCAGTTCACCGGGCCCTCACCCGAGTTGATCAGCGACTGGATCCGGCCCATGACCATCGCCAGCATCTGCGGGTCGAGGCCCGGGATCTGCGCGCCGAGGCCCTTGGCCAGGTCGGCCAGGTCGGGCGGCTGGCCCTCCTCGCCCCCGTCGCCGCCGCCCAGGCCGAGCGCGCCGAGCAGCTGCTGGAGCTGTTCGGGCCCGGGGAAGGGCATGCCGCCGAAGGGCGAGTCCGCCTCCTCGTCCGCGGCGCCCTGCTGCTGCTCGCGCGCACGGCGTTCGCGCTCGGCCTTCTCCGTCTCTTCCCGCTCCACGTCGGCGCCGAGGCCTTCCAGCCCCTTGACCACCTCTTCGAAGCGCACCGAGTCGGGCTCTTCCTCCGGGTCCGGGAAACTTTCCGGGTGGTCGTTCACGTTCGATACCTCGAGTGGCTTAAGTTCCGCGGCCGGTGCACCGGCTCACGGAAGGATCAGCGATCATGAGAGGCGGGAATACCTCCCTCTCCTACGTTAGTAACTAACGGAGCGTGCCCTTGAGTTCCCCGGCAGACGACGGACAGCGTACGACCAGGCTGCGCGCCTCCGACGGCGACACGCGGCCGGTGCCCGGCTCGCGGACCAGGCCGAAGACGGTCGCGGTCACCGGTGCCGCGGGCCGGCTCGGCTCGGCCGTGCTGCGGGAGCTGGCCGGGCGCTCCGGCGTGCGCCGCAGTATCGGCCTCGTGCCGCGCTCGTCCAGGGCCGAGCGCGAGCTGTGGCCGGACGGCGTGGTGCAGCGGGCCGCCGATCTGCTCGACCCCTCGCTGGCCGAACGTCTCGCCGGGGTGGACGTGCTGGTGCACACCGACCTCGACACCAGTCCGGACACCGACCCGGCCGAGCGCACCCGCTACAACGTGCGCGGCACCGAGACCGTGCTCACCGCCGCGGCCGCCGCCGGGGTGCACCGGGTCATCCTGCGCTCGAGCGCCATGGTCTACGGCGCGCTGCCGGACAACCCGGTCCCGATCCACGACGGCGCCCAGCTGCGCGCGGTCCCGGACGGCTCGCTGGTCGGCGACCTGCTCGAGATCGAACGGCTCGGCCGCCGGGCCCCGCGCGCCCACCCGGGCCTGAGCGTGGCCGTGCTGCGCCCGGCGATCGTCACCGGCCCCGGCGTGGACACCGTCTTCACCCGCCACTTCGAGGCTCCGCGCCTGCTCGTGGTCAAGGACGCCGAGCCGTGCTGGCAGTTCTGCCACCTCGAGGACCTGGCCGGAGCGCTGGCGCACACCGCCCTGCACGAGGAGCTGGACGGGCCGATGAACGTGGCCAGCCCCGGCTGGCTGGGCCAGGAGGAGGTCGAGGCCGGTTCCGGGCTGCGCCGGATGGAACTCCCGGCGGGCCTCGCCCTCGGCGCGGCCGAGCGCCTGCACCGGCTGCACCTGACCCCGGCCCCCGCCACCGAGCTGCAGTACGTCATGCACCCGTGGGCCGTGGCCACCGACCGGCTCGAGGAGTCCGGCTTCACACCGCGCTACTCGAACGTCGAGGCCTTCCAGGCGCTGCTCGACGAGGTCGAGGGACACCACGCCGCGCTCGCCCGCCGGCTCGGCAAGAAGGACGCCGCGGCCTCCCTCGGCGCGGCCGGCGCCACCGTCGCCCTGGTCGGCACCGCCGCCCTGGTGCGCCGGGCCAGGAAGAAGCGCCGCGCCTGAGCCGGGCGCCGAACCCGCCGGACCCCCGTCGCGGCCGTCGAGCCCTCGAACCCGTGGGCGAAGTCTCAGCGCCGATCCTCGCGGGCCGGCGCCCGGATGCGCGATGATGGCGGGGTGAGCAGCGTCCATACCCAGATCCGTACCTCGCCCCTGTCCGTGGACGAGCTGCTCGCGCTCGTCGCCGACCCCGCCGCCGGCGGCACCGCCGTCTTCCTCGGCACGGTGCGCGACCACACTCCCGAGGCCCCCGGCGCCGAGGTGACCGGCCTCGAGTACGAGGCGCACCCGGAGGCCGCCCGGCGCCTGCACGAGGTGGCCGAGAAGGTCGCCGCCGACCACGACGTGATCGCGCTGGCCGCGACGCACCGGGTCGGCCCGCTCCAGGTCGGCGACGCCGCGGTGGTGGTGGTCGCCTCGGCCGCGCACCGCTCCGCCGCCTTCGACGCCTGCCGGGCGCTGATCGACACCCTCAAGCGCGAGGTCCCGATCTGGAAGCGCGAGGGCTTCGCCGACGGATCGCACAACTGGGTCGGGGTCTGACCGGAGCCGGCGTGGCATCCGACTGACCCGCGGCCCCGGCGGCCGCGCGTCGCCGCGCTCTCGCGCCGACGCGGCGCTAGCGTCGGTCCCGTGCTATCCATCCTGATCTGGTGGGCCGTGCCGCTGGTGATCGCGGCCCTGGCCGCGATGGTGATCGCGGTGAGCCGGCGGGTGCGCGCCGCCCGCGGCGACGTCGAGACCCTCGACCGCTACCAGCGCGCCCGGGAAGCGCTGGCCAGGAGCGCGCAGGGCGGGGTCGCGGCCCGGGCGCGGCAGGAGTAGTCCGGACTGCCGGGACTCAGCCGGGTGCACTAAGGTCGGGCGTATGCCTCGTCGTCGTACCGTGACCCTGGCGGTCTCCGGGACCCTGCTGGCCGGTTTCGTGGCCGGTGCGCTCTTCCAGCCCGTGCCCTACGCCGAGTTGACCCCAGGGCCCACCTTCGACGTCCTCGGATCGCAGAACGGCACGCCGCTGATCACGATCACCGGCAAGCAGACGTATCCGACGAACGGTCAGCTGCGCATGGTCACGGTCGGCGTCTCGGACGAGAGCTACCAGATGCCGCTCGGCCAGGCACTGCTCGGCTGGCTCAACAACAGCGAGGCGATCGTCCCCAAGGACTCGATCTACCCGCCGGGCCAGACCCAGCAGCAGTCCGACGCGGAGAACACCCAGGAGATGACCGACTCCCAGGACTCCGCGGTCACGGCCGCGCTGGCCGAACTCGGCATCAAGCCGACCGGCAGCGGCGTGGTCATCGCCTCGGTCAACGACGGCAGCCCCGCGGCGAACAAGCTCCAGGCCGGCGACCTGATCGACTCGATCGACGGCACCCCGATCAGCTCCGGCGGGACCGCCGGGATGACCGCGGTGACCGGCGCGATCCAGAAGGTCAAGCCGGGCGAGCAGGTCACCTTCGTGGTCACCCGGGACCAGAAGAAGAAGACCGTGGTCACCGGCACGACGAACAGCGGCGGCAAGGCCGAGGTGGGCATCTCGATCGAGAGCGAGAACGTCTTCCCGTTCACGGTGGACATCCAGCTCAACAACGTCGGGGGACCGAGCGCGGGCATGATGTTCGCCCTCGGCATCATCGACAAGCTCACCCCGGGCGGACTGACCGAGGGCAAGGTCATCGCCGGCACCGGCACCATCGACGCGCAGGGCAACGTCGGCGCGATCGGCGGCATCCAGATGAAGACCATCGGCGCCCGCGACGCCGGCGCCACGGTGTTCCTCGCCCCGGCGGCCAACTGCGCCGAGGCGAAGGCGAACCAGCCGGCCGGCCTCGAACTCGTCAAGGTGAACACGCTCAACGACGCCCTCACCGCGCTCCAGGACATCAAGGCGGGCAAGACCCCGCCGCTGTGCTGACCCGGGCCACGAACTGACACGGCGTAACGCCCGTCGGCCCGGCCCCCGCCCCACGCACGCGCGTGGAGGTGGGAGCCGGGCCGACGTCGTTTTCCAGAGAGTGTTGTTCCGTCCGTGTGAGCCGGGTGGGCTTGTGCCGGGCCTGTCGGCCGGGCTCAGTCGTGCAGCGTCTGCGCCAGCGCCCGCACCAGGTTCGGTACGAGGTCGGGCCCGGAGAGCACGTCCTCGTCCTTCTCCTTGCCGCGCAGCCGCAGCGCGCAGTCGCGCGACCCGTCCCGCAGCACGCCCACGGCGATGCGCACCTCCTGGCGCTCCGGGTGGGCGGCCACCCAGGCGTCGGCGTCGGCCTCGTCCGCGGGCAGCTGCTCCTGAACGCTCGGCGGCAGCATCAGGCGCTCGACCACCAGCGCGGTGCCGAGCACGGTGGACGGCCAGGCGATGCCGGCCAGCATCTCGTCCAGCGCCTGATCGGTCGGCAGGTCCTCCTGCTCGATGGAGGTATAGGTACGCAGCGGTCCGATCTGCCCCTCGAACTCGACCGTCTCCGGCGCGAGCGCGGCCGCGAGGCGGGGCTCGGCGGCGATCAACTCGGCCGTGTCGACCAGGGCGAACAGGCGCGGCTGCTGATCCCAGCCGTCCTTGGCCACGTACTGCTCCAACTCGATCAGCGCCTGCGTCAGCGCGGTGTTCATCGGACTGCTCATACCGACCATTGTCCGCCACTCGTGATTCGATTTGCGCCGCCGAGCACGTTCGACGTACAGTAGAGGAACCGCAACGCGGGGTGGAGCAGCTCGGTAGCTCGCTGGGCTCATAACCCAGAGGTCGCAGGTTCAAATCCTGTCCCCGCTACTGTTGTGATCAGTACAAATGAGGGTCGTCTCTGAATTCAGAGGCGACCCTCGTTCGTTGTCTCGGCTTCCACTACCGGCTTCCGTTGCCTGTTCAGCAGCCCAGTGGAAACCGATTGGCCATATGGCGTCCGCGTCAGGCATACTAGGGGCACACCACATCGCGGGGTGGAGCAGCTCGGTAGCTCGCTGGGCTCATAACCCAGAGGTCGCAGGTTCAAATCCTGTCCCCGCTACGTAAGTAAGTACGACGAAGGCCCCTCGGATTCGAGGGGCCTTCGTCGTCCGGTGCCGGAGGGCTCGTAGGCGGCCGGCGCGGGGCGAATCAGGGTCTTGGCACCACGATTTGACTCGCCTGGCCTGGTTGCCTAATGTTCTCCGAGTCGCCACGAGCGGACGCGAGTCCGCAAGGAGCGACAGCGGTCCCGATGAACTACGGCGGACCGGGCGGTGAAAAAAGCCCCCGGAAAGCCTGATAGAGTTGGGATCACCGCGAGGGAAACGCCGAGAAAAACAAAAGATCTCGGAGAATTACCTGGTGTGTGGCTGTTTCTTGAGAACTCAATAGCGTGTCATATTGAATCGTTGATGCCAATTGTTTGATTGGCTATT
>NZ_JAGSOG010000610.1 GCF_018139695.1 Actinospica durhamensis
GGCGACTTCGACGCCTACTGGGCCTACCACGAAGCCCGCGACTACCAACGCAACCACCTTGCTCGCTACAAGAACCAGATTCTGCCTACAACCGCAGATCCCTAGACCCGGCCAAGACCTGCACCCATCGACTATTGGCCGCGGGAGACGGTCTACGCCCTCGCTCCGGACGGCAGCTACGTGGCCGAGTGGATGGGTCTGTCCTCGGGCTGGACGATCATCGGTGGGGCGGCCAGCCACATCTACGGCGGCTCAGCGGGGCTGTTCGCGATCGACCCCACGACCGGTGACATCTCGGAGTACAACGGCACGCCCGGCAGTTGGACCGAGATCGGCGGGCCCGGCTGGGAGTTCGTCCAGAGCGAAGGCCACCTCTACGGCCTCGGCGTGGGCGGCGGGTACGTGGCCGAGTGGAACGGCACGCCGAACAGCTGGACGATCGTCGGCGGGGCGGCCGGGAACATCTACGGCGGCGGAGACGGCCTGATCGCGACCTCGCCGGGGACGGGCTACACCGGGAACGTCTGGTACTACAACGGTACGCCGAACAGTTGGACCGACATCGGGAGCTCCGGCGACGACTTCGCCGTGGGCACCAACGCGGTCTACCGGGAGAGCTACGACTATCTGACCATCTCGCAGTGGATCGGTGGCACCACCTGGACGCCGATCGGCCCGGCGAACGCGCAAGGCCTCACGATCGACGCCGCCGGGCCCGAGGGCCTGTTCGTCACGGACGTGTCGAACAACCAGGAGGAACTCAGGTACAACGGCACCCCCGGCAGCTGGACCGAGGTCGGAAACTTCAGCGTCGGAGCCGACGCCGGCGCCGAGAGCATGACAAGCGTGTACGGCACCGAGATCGACCAGAGCACCGGCGACACGATCGCCGGCGTCTACCTGTGGTCCGGCAGCGGCGAGAACTGGACCCAGATCGGCGGTCCGGCCGAGGATGTCCCGACTCTCGTAGAACTTCGCAGGTGGCGGTCCCCCACCTGAAGCCTGCCAGTTGGTAGGTATCGGGTGAATCTGCCAAGAATCATCCGAGATGAGGGACCACCGTGAAGAAGAACGT
>NZ_JAGSOG010000611.1 GCF_018139695.1 Actinospica durhamensis
ACTCATCTCCTCGGCCACCCGCTCCATCCGCGCGACCCGGCGCACCCCCGCCGGAGCCAGCGGACCCAGCAGCTTGAGCAGGCCCGCCAACCTCTCGCCGGACTCCCCACCGTGGAATTCAAGCGCCACATTCCACCCCTCACGGCCCCGATGCATTCAGGACATTGGTACTCTCCGCGGCTCGGCGAGGTCAAGATCGGAACACCGCGTAATCAACTGCGGGGGTCTGGCGGCGGGTCGTGGCTTTCGGTCAGGTGAGGTCACTCATCCCGGCGTGTCCCGTCCACCCCGCCACACCCCTTAACTCGGGTCTTTACTCGACCGGGCGGATCCTGCGGTCGATGGCGGTGGCGGGTTCGGCGCCGCGGTTCACCGGGGTGATGAGCCGTCATCAGGTGCCGTACGGCGGCTTCGCTCGCCTTCCTGCTCTTCGTCATCGTCGAAGATGGGCCTGAACGGGGGTACGGTGGGACGCTGGACCGTGATGTTGATCCCACCGATCGCGGCCGCCTTGGCCGTGGGCTGGAAGCGCGCGGCGCGCACGGCGCGGCGCTGGGGGACCGTCACGGGGCCTGAGCCGAAAGGAAGGGTCCTGCCATGGCGGTGGCGCGGGAACGCGGCGGGTTCGCCGATCCGGATCCGGAGCACGTGGCCGACGTCGGCGGCTTCGTCGAGGCGCTGGCCGCGTTGCGCGCGCAGGCCGGCAGCCCGCCCTACCGCACCCTGGCCCGGCTGGTCGGACCGCTGCTGCGGCCGCCGCGGGAGGTGGCGTTCCGCACCGTGGCCGACGCGTTCGCGCCCGGGCGCCGCCGTCTCGACCTTGACCTGGTGCTGGCGATCGTGCGCGCGCTGGGCGTGGACGGGCCGGCCGTGGACGCCTGGCGGCGGGCCTGCCTGCGGGTGCAGAGCGAGGCGCGCACCGGCGGGCCGATCGGGGTCTTCCGGCAGCTGCCGGCCGAGCTGCCCACGTTCACGGGGCGGGCCGAGCAGGTGCGGCGGCTGGTCGAGGCGGCGGACGGGGCCGAGGGCGCGACGGTGGTCATCTCGGCGATCGAGGGCATGGGCGGGGT
>NZ_JAGSOG010000612.1 GCF_018139695.1 Actinospica durhamensis
CCCCGGCCCGGCGCACCCGCACCGTCGCCCGCCGCGCCGCGCTGTGCTTGGCCACGTTGGCCAGCGCCTCGGCGATCGCGAAGTAGAGCGCTGACTCGGCCGGCGCGGACAGGGTGATCCCCGGCTCGAACCCCACCTCGACCTCCAGCGGCATGGCCGCCGCCAACGCCGCCACGGCCCCGGCCAGCCCGCGTTCGGCGAGCACCGGCGGCAGGATCCCGCGTACCAGGCTCCTGAGATCTGCCAGGGCCTGGTCGCCGGACGCGCGGGCCTCGGCCAGGATCTGCACGGCCTCGTCCGGACGCGCATGCACCAACTGCTCGGCCAGGCCGATGCTGAGCCCGAGCGCGGCCAGCCGGGCCTGCGCGCCGTCGTGCAGGTCCCGCTCGATCCGCCGCAACTCCAACGCCGACGCGTCCA
The DNA here is from genome assembly GCF_018139695.1 of Actinospica durhamensis. Classification (GTDB taxonomy): domain Bacteria; phylum Actinomycetota; class Actinomycetes; order Streptomycetales; family Catenulisporaceae; genus Actinospica; species Actinospica durhamensis. Next base: position 421 of record NZ_JAGSOG010000612.1, read on the forward strand.
GCACCTCGGCCCGCGAGCGGGTCAGCCCCTCGACCCGTGTCGCCAGCGCGCGGCGGCTCGGCGCCAACAGGTTCGCGCAGGCCAGTGCGTGCAGCCGGAGCGCACCACGCGCCGCTGCGGGCGCGAGCCGGGCCAGCGCGCCGGCGAACAGCAGCGCGGGCACCGCGATCAGCGCCTCCGGCCACGGCCGGAAGGCCCAGATCGCGCTCAGCACCACGAAGTTGACCGCGCCCCCGGCGAAGATCAGCGGCATCAGCCCGAGTACCAACCCGACCGGGATCTCCACCGCCAGCCACCGCAGATCCCGCCACGTCGCCGGGTCCCGCAGCACCACGGGCCGGTCCCGCCGGTACGGCTGCGCGATCGGCACGTCGTAGCGCTCGGTCGCGTTCCGCCGCTGCCGCTGTGCCAGCACGCGGACCCCGAGCAACGCCGCCCGCGCCGCCGGCACCCCGACGCCGAGCGGCGTCAGCGCGACCCCGACCACCGCCGCGACCAGCAGCGCGATTCCGGCGAGCACGGCGAGTAAGGCCTCGAACAGCCCGCGCCCGACGTCCCGCGCCAGCCCGTCCCATCGCTTTCCGGCCATCGTGTCCCCTCGGCGCCCAGTGTGGTTCCTGCCCACCCTAGGAG
>NZ_JAGSOG010000613.1 GCF_018139695.1 Actinospica durhamensis
CTAGGCAGTGTTGGTGAATCTGACTATCTGTTGATGCTTTCTGGCTGCGGTTTTCGGCCTGTGGCTGGCGGGGCTGTAGAACTGGGTCATGGCGCGTGGTGATTTGACGGATGCCCAGTGGGAGTCGATACGCCGGTATGTCCCGGTTTCCCCGCTGGGCCGGCTGCCGCGGAATCTTCGCAAGCAGATCGACGGGGTGAACTGGCGGTTTCGCACCGGCTCGCCGTGGCGCGATGTGCCGGAGCGCTACGGCAGGTGGGCCACGGTCTACGACCTGCACCGACGCTACTGCGAGAACGGCACGTGGCTCGCCATCCTGCTCGGGATCCTCGCGGACGCCGAGGAGATCGGCGAGATCGACTGGTTCGTCTCGGTCGATTCCACCACCGTGCGCGCCCACCAGCACGCCTCGGGCGCGGCGGTCTGCGAGCAGGAGTTGCAGGCCGCGATGGACTGGCTGGACGCGAAGGCAAACCCGGCAAATCAAAAAACGAATCTTCCAGGACAGATAGAGCCGCTGGCGGCGTACAGCCGGGTGATCCCGCCGAACCTGAAGACGACACACGCCGCGAGCAGCGCAGACGCCGCAGGGCCCGGGCGCGCGCCGCGAAACTCGGCCGCTCCCGAGGAGGGCTGACCAGCAAGCTCCATTTCGGGTGCGACGGCAAGGGGCGCCCGTTCCCGGTCGTGCTGACCGCCGGCCAGGACGGGGACAGCCCGCAGTTCATCCCGGCACTCGAAGCGATCCGCATCCCGCGCCGACGCGGCGGCCCGCCACGCTCCAGGCCGCACACCGCAGCCGGCGACAAGGCCTACGGCTCTCGCGCGAACCGCACCTACCTGCGCAAACGCGGGATCAAGGCCGTCATCCCGGAGAAGGCAGACCAAAAAGCGGCCCGCGCCAAGAAGGGCCCGAAAGGCGGGCGGCCCCCCGCATTCGACGCCGAACTGTACAAGCGCCGCAACCTGATCGAACGATGCAACAACCGGATCAAGCAGTGGCGCGGCATCGCGACCCGCTACGACAAGCTCCC
>NZ_JAGSOG010000614.1 GCF_018139695.1 Actinospica durhamensis
CCACGCGACGGGTGGGCGGGCGAGCACGGAGAAATCAGTACACGTCAATCAGTACACGTGAATCAGCACAGTGCGTCGAGTACCCGGCGGGCCTGTTCGAACTGGTCCTCGCCGACGAGGTGGAGTGCGAAGGTGTCGACGCCGGCCTCGTGCAGGCTCTGGAGGTCCTCGGCGACTTTGGCGGGCGGGCCTGCGGCGAAGAAGATCTCTTCCACCGGGACGTCGAGGACGGCGGAGAGTTCTGCCGCCACCGGGCCGGTGACGTGGGAGAGGTCGGGGTCGTCGGAGACGTGGACGTAGACCAGGGCGACGGTCTCGTGGGGGCCGGGCTCGGTGCGCTCGGCCCGCCCCTCTTCGACCACGGCGCGGGTTGCGGCGAGGTGCTTGGGGTCGAGGCCCTCGACCAGGATGCTGCCTTCGCCGACCCGGCCGGCCAGTCGCAGCGTGCGCGGGCCCATGGCGCCGATCAGGACCGGGGGGACCTGCTCGGGCGGGTGGACCAGGCGTAGCCCGTCGATGGTGACGTGCTTGCCGTGTGCGGTGAGCTCTTGGCCGCGCAGGAGGGTCTGCAGGGCGTGCGCGGTCTCCTCCAGGAGTGCGAGCGGAGATTTGGGCCACGCGCCGACCTGGCGCATCCACTGGGGGACGCCGTGGCCGATGCCTGCCGCGAGCCGGCCCGGGTGCAGGCGTGCGAGGGTGGCCAGTTCCATGGCGAGGAGCGCGGGGTTGCGCAGGGGCGCGGGGCACAGGCCGATGCCGACGCGCAGGCGCTGCGTGTTTGCGAGCACGGTGGCCGCTGCTGCGATGGAGCCGCCCCAGCTCAGGTCCTCGACCAGCCACAGGTCGTCCGCGCCGCCGTCTTCGACCAGTCGGGCGAATGCGGTCAGCTGCTCCGGCGGCTGCTCCCGGTCGAACATGATGCCGACCCGGAAATCCCTAGCCATATCTCGCGTTCCCGTCTCTTGGTGCAGTAGGTGTGGATCTGCAGGTGTGGATGAGTCGATCAGTGGGGCAGTGGGGCAG
>NZ_JAGSOG010000615.1 GCF_018139695.1 Actinospica durhamensis
CCACAGCACCCTGCGACCGTATCCTCGCCGGCGCTCTTCCCTTCCAGATCAGCCCGCGCATCGCCGAGGACCGTGTAGACCTCCCAGCGCTCGTCCCCCGGCCCCGTCACCCAGACCTTGTCCTGCACGGCATAGCAGCAGGTCGTGTTCTCCTCGACATCCGTCGCGAGCCCCTCGCCCGCAAGCCGCGCCGTGGCGGCGGTCACCTGCTGCGTGTCCTCCACCTCGACGCCGAGGTGGTCGAGCAGCGTCGGCGCCTGTGCGTCCGTGCCCTCGATCAGCACGAGCTTGAGCGGCGGCTGCTCGACGGCGAAGTTGGCGTAGCCCGGCCGCCGCTTGGCGGGCTCGACGCCGAACAGCCTGCTGTAGAACGCGATCGAGCCTTCGAGGTCGGCGACGCGCAGGGCGAGTTGGACGCGGGACATGGCACACGCTCCCTTGAGCTTCGAGTTCGACCTTCACGCTTGATTAGATGAACGTCGATGTAGCCTCAGCTTGCCTCCTGTATCGATGACTGTCAACATAGATGCATGTCGAACAAGGAGCTCCCGGCCCTCGACGTGCTCGCCCCCGCCTGCTGTTCCCCGATGGTGCGCGAGCCGCTGACCGAGGCCGACGCCGTCGATCTGGCGCACGTCTTCAAGGCCCTGGCGGACCCGATCCGCCTGCGCCTGTTCTCGCTGATCGCCTCGTTCGAGGGCGGCCAGGCGTGCGTCTGCGACCTGACCGGCCCCTTCGACGTGTCCCAGCCGACCATCAGCCACCACCTGCGCGTTCTGCGCGAAGCCGGCCTCGTGGACAGCGAGCGCCGCGGCACCTGGGTCTACTACTGGGTGCTCCCCGACGCGCTGGCCCGGCTGTCTTCGCTGCTCGCCCCGGCTGCCGCGACCCCCGCGACGACCGCCGCGCTCACCTCCGCTCCGGCCGCCGCGAGCCCCGCCGCAGTCGTCACGCCCACCCCGGCTGCGACCGCCGCGACCCCCGCCGCATGACGACGCCCACGCCACTGCCGGTAT
>NZ_JAGSOG010000616.1 GCF_018139695.1 Actinospica durhamensis
GTTGGGGCGTGGCCCGGGGCCGGGGCGGTGGCCGCCCCGGCCCGGCCGCGCACAGCGCCCGCGGGCCCCTGTGCCGCAGAACTCATCACGAAACCTCGATACTCTTCCCGGTCAACCCTGGCCTCAGCCCGCGGACTGCGCCGAGGACTGCGCCGTCGCCAACGCCGCCGCCACACTCGAAGACCCGGTCAACGCCGACTGCACCGCCGTCCACAACGCCTGCGAGATCTTCGGGTACCTCGTCCCCAGATTCTCACTCGTACGCCCCTTCGCCGTGTGCACCGCCGTGATCCACGGACCCAGCGCCGCCGAGGCCGAACCCTGCTGCGCCTGCACCGCCGCCGTCGCACCGACGTAGGAGAGCGTCGTATCCGTCGTGTACGCGTTGCCCGCACTGGTGAGGCACGCCACGATCTTCTCCGTCGTCGCATACCGCGACGTATCCGACTGCACCGGCACCGTCACGAACTCCCCACCCGTCGGAGTCGGCGCCGCCCCACCGCTCTCCGCCGGAATACTGATGATCCCGTACGGGAACGACCCCGACGCCGCGTTCGCCAACTGCCACGTCCCGTTCTCGCTAAACGCCGTCCCCCCCGCCGCGAACTCCTGCCAACTGGTCGTCTGGGTATCGCCCAGCACCGAGTTCGGCGCATACCCGTCCTTCACCCACGACGCCCACAACCCCAACGCCGCCTGCGCCTGCGCCGAATCCAGACTCGTCAGATCCGCCCCCGCACCCCAAAACCACGGCTCGAACTGGAAACTGCCCTCCTCCGTCCCGATCGCCGAGAACGTGATCCCCACCTTCCCCACCGCCTTCACCCTCGCCAACGCCGCCGTCAACGACGCCCAATCCGTGATCGAAGACGCATCCACCCCCGCCGCCTTCAAAATCGACTTGTTGTAATACAACGCCAGCGTGTTCGCCCCGATCGGAATCCCATACGTCTTCCCGTCCACCTGCCCCGCCCCCAGCAGATTCGCCTCCACCGCACTGGTATCCAC
>NZ_JAGSOG010000617.1 GCF_018139695.1 Actinospica durhamensis
CGCCCTGATCACAGCACTCGAAGAAACCACCCGGACGGAGCACGCCGACAAGCCCGTCAAGCAACTGCGCGCCGCATAGAATCAACCCAGACCGTCACCGAAGATCCACGAGACTCGGGACAACCTCCCGTCAGGGCCTGAGGGGCGTGGAAGCCACCGGGCGTCTTCTTGCTCATCTATGGATTCTTGCACTTCAGTGGCTGCCATTGGGCTGGATTTTTTGTCCCAGCCGGGCGGCTGCGTCGTCCCAGGGGGTTGGCCATGCGATGTCTTCGGGGTCGTCCTGCTCACAGAGCCAGGAGCTGCCGTCGAGCCAGCCTTCCAGCCACTGCGGAAGCGTTGCGGCTTCCAGGTACCATGCTTCCGGCTGTCCGCTGTCGAACGCGTTGGGGTCCATCAGGAGAACCTGGCCGCCACGGCCATCGGCGCAGTCGACCGCCGCGAGCATCGCGCAGCCTACGTCCATGACCGCCAGGACCTGGTCCGGCCAGGCACGCGGTTGGTCTGGCGGCGCGTCGACGTGGGGGCAGAGCGTCAAGCGCTCCAGTGGCATGAGGCGCCAGTGTTCTGGGCCGTATCCGCCGTTGGCGACCTCTTGGAAGAGCCGCTTGAGCAAGGGGTGCAGGGCGTAGCCGAGTATCGACTCGGCAGCCGCGATCTGCTCCGCGGTCGCCGGCTCTGGGAGGTTCGCGCCGCGTTCCTCTGCGGTGGCTGTCGCCCAACTGCGGACACGGCTCACGAGATCGTCGAACTCGTCCATGGCGGAGACTCTGCCATCCTGCACCGACACGCGAACCCTCAGCCCGACTCCATCACGTTCTCGAAGCCCTGGCTTATGCAGGCTACGAACGCGCGCGGGTCGGGGATGGCGGCGGTGTCCAGGGTGAGGGCTAGGGTGCCGTGGGCGCGGCGGGTGGTGAGGAGGGCCATGGCGGCGCAGCCGGGGGCGGGGGCGAAGCCCCAGATCTGTTCGATGC
>NZ_JAGSOG010000618.1 GCF_018139695.1 Actinospica durhamensis
GCCCGAGCCCGAGCCTTGGCCTGGGCCCCGACAACTGGGCACCCCCGACAGCTCGGCACCCCAGACGGATCCGAAGCCCCACATCAATCCCGCACGTTCTAGTCCCGCTAGTTGCTAGTCCCACTCGTTCTAATCCCGCTGGTCGCCCTTCCCCGACTTCCCGAACCGCCCCGACTTCCCTGACTTCTCCGACTTCCCCCGCTGCATTGACGCCGCCGATCCCGCCGATCCCGCCGATGCCGCCGACTGCGCCGACGGAGCCGACATCCCACCGTGCTGTCCATGCTGCCCGTGCTCACCGTGCTGCCCATGGCGCCCGTGCTCATGCCCGTGCTCATACGGGTGCGTGCCACGCCCCGCCATCGTCTCGCCCGTCTTCGCCCCGTTAGCCGAGATGGCCCCGGACACACCGACAGGCGCCGGCTGACTCTTCATCCCCGCCGATCCGGCTGATCCCGCCATTCCCGCACTGGCGTCCCGAGCCCCCGCCGACCGGGCAGCCGCCCGCGCGTCGCTCGTGGAGTCCATCCCCATCCGCGCCATGCGCTGGTCGTCCTCCGAGGCCGTCTCCGTCTCGGCCGAAGCGTCTTGCGTGTCTCGTTCGTCCTCGTCACCGCTGCGCGCCCGCTTGACCTGCCGCGCGGCCGCACCGGCCACCGCAGTCCCGGCCTCACCCGCCCGATGCGCCGCCGTCGTGGCCCCGCGCCGCACCCGCGGATCCCGCATCACCGCCCCGGCCGCCGCGGCCGACTTGTCATAGAGGCCGCGCCCGGACCTGCTCCCCGCGAGCAGCCCGATGCACAATCCAGCCGCGAACCCGACCTTCCCACTCCCGCTCACTGCGCCTCCAAGTTCCTGGTCAGCCTGGCCAGCCGTATGCCCCGGGCGCAATTCGTCCGATTAATCCGTTCTCCCGGGCCTGCGCCCCGGATACCCCTCCGAGTCCGCCCCAAACGCCCACTC
>NZ_JAGSOG010000619.1 GCF_018139695.1 Actinospica durhamensis
CAGGCGGGCTACATCCAGATCCCAGACGAGGCATGGCTCATCCTGGTCCAGTTCACGGGCCCCGAACCGGCCTGAGCCGACCCATTCCGAGAGTTCCGATACCTGACTCCGCCAGAGCACGTGACGAGTCGGCTCGCGAAGGAAGCCGCGGAGCGGATGAGCCGCGCGCTCTGGGACACCCCGGACGATGACGCAGGGGCCGACGACGACACGGAAAACTGAGACCCCAGCATCCAAAACGGAGACTGAAACAGAGACTAGGATCGGCGCTGGATCTTGGAGATGTACACAAGTTGAGCTAGAAACCGCAGGTCGGGGCAGGTGCCCGGAGCGGGATTCGAACCCGCACGGCCTTGCGGCCTGGGAGGTTTAAGCTCCTTGTGTCTGCCGTTCCACCATCCGGGCGCATGGGGGTGCGTCGGGACAGCGTACCGGCTCGGCGGGGTGCTATGCGAAGGCTCGGGCGGCCTTTTGCAGGTCGTGCTCGTGGACGATGGCGCTGGCGTAGCCATGCGGGAGGTTGAACTCGTACCGCAGCCAGTTGACGCGGTCCTCGAAGCGGGCGAGGCCGGGGCCGGCATCGACTTCGCGGATCCAGTCGGCGAGGGCGCGACCGGTGACCTGCGGGATGCGGGCGAGGAGGTTGCGGTGGGTCTGATCCGAGTGGTGCATCGACATGAAAGCGTCTCCCAAGGGTGAACCGGGCTACCGGGATTGGGGAAATGACGGCTGTCGGGGGCGTGACCGGCCCGTGACTTGACTGTGCCTGAGCTTCGCGCCGGTGGCAACCCCCGGGGGCGGGCGAATCGGGGCGAATTTCCGGGGTTGATGGGGGTGATGAGGGAGTTTGTGGACTCCACTCGGCTGGTTTTGTCCCCTGCTGAGGTGCGCGTGGTGAGCCCGTATCGGTGGTGCCACGCTGCGTTTGTGGAGCGGGGACGGAGCGGGAG
>NZ_JAGSOG010000061.1 GCF_018139695.1 Actinospica durhamensis
GCCGCGGCCAGGGTGCGCGCGCTGGCGGGGAGGATCGAGGGCGCGGAGCGCGAGTGGGTGGACATGGTCCCGTTCGTGCGCGAGCAGATCGTGGACGGCTGGTCGCAGCACGCGGGTAAGCGCGTGCACCTGGAAGTGGCGGAGTGGCCGGCCTCCCTGCCGCTGGAGCTGACCACGCGGCTCTACCTGCTGATGCACAGTCTGGTCGCCCTTGCCGTGCGCGCCGCCGAGTCCCGGGTGACGCTCCTGCTGAGCGGTGACGGTCAGGCGATGTGGATCCAGGTGTGCGACGACCGCGCGGCCGCGCCCAGCGACGACCAGATCACCGCGTTCGCGCCGGAAGTGGTCGCCTCGGTCAAGCGGCTGGGCGGGAGCCTCGCCACCGTCCGCGACGCCGACGGCCTGCTGGGCGTGAAGGTGCTGCTACCGCTGTCGGTCGCGCGCCCCGAGGGCTACACCCTCACCACGAGGGAACGCCGCGTGCTCGAGGCGCTCTCGATCGGGACGAGCAACCGGGCGATCGCCGCCGAGCTCGGCATCTCGCCGAAGACGCTGCAGAACCATTTGACCGCGATCTACCGCAAGCTGGGCGTCGCCAGCCGGGCCCAGGCCATGCGCTTCCTGCGCTGAGCCGCCTGAGCCGCTTGAGCACCTGAGCGCAGCCACTCGACCGCGCGGCCCGATCAACCCTCAGATATGGGAGGGGTCCCAGGCCGTCTTCGCGGTAAAGAGCCCATAGAGCCCCGGTGACGAGCTGCTTAACCTCGTCCCATGGCAAGCGAGACGCGGCGGCCGGGCTGCCGCGGGATCCGGGCAGGGTGGCAATATGAAGATGCTCATTGACGGAGATTGGATCGAGGCCGGGCAGCGCCCCGTCATCGAGGTGAGGAATCCCGCCACGGGCGAGCTGATCGACACGGTACCGCAGGCGACGGCGGCCGACGTGGACGCCGCCGTGGCGGCGGCGGTCGCGGCGCAGAAGTCGTGGGCGCAGACCTCGGCGCTGGCCCGGTCGACGATCATGCTGGACTTCGCGCGCCGGGTCCGCGAGTCCCAGCGCGAGCTCGCCGAGCTGCTGACCCGCGAGGGCGGCTCGGCGCTGGCCGAGAACATGGACGAGATCCGGTGGGTCGCCGAGGCGACCGAGTTCTACGCGCAGATGGCCCGCAACGTGGGCGGGCGCGTGGTGCCCTCGCAGGAGCCCACCCTGACCAATCTGGTGGTCAAGCACCCGGTCGGCGTGGTCGCGGCGCTGGCGCCGTGGAACTATCCGGCGCTGCTGCTGGCGTGGAAGATCGCCCCGGCGATCGCGGCCGGCAACGCCGTGGTGGTCAAGCCGCCGCCGGAGGCGCCGCTGACCGTGCTGCGGCTGCTCGAGCTGCTCGACGCGCCGGCCGGGGTGGTCCAGGTGGTGACGGGAGGCACCGAGACCGGCATCGCGCTGGTCGAGCACCCCGGCGTGGACATGGTGGCGTTCACCGGCTCGCTCGACGCCGGCCGCGCGATCATCCGGTCCAGCGCCGAGCGGGTCAAGCGGGTGTCGCTGGAGCTGTCCGGGCACGACCCGTTCATCGTCTGCGACGACGTCGATCTCGACGACGCCGTCGAGGCGGCGCTGTGGGCCGGATTCACCAACGCCGGGCAGGTGTGCACGTCCGCGGAGCGCGTCTACGTCATGCGCGGGGTCTACGACGCGTTCGTCGCGAAGCTGTCCGCCCGCGCCGACGAGCTCATCGTGGGAGATCCGCTGGACACGTCCACGGATGTCGGTGCCCTGTGCACGCAGGCCCAACTCGACAAGACGATCGCGTACGTCGAGCGGGCGAAGGCGGCCGGAGGCACGGTCCTGGCCGGCGGCGAGCAGGTCGCGGGGCCGGGCTTCTTCTACCGTCCGACCGTCATCACGGGTCTGACCCACGCCTACGTGAAGGAGGCCGGCGAGGTGTTCGGCCCGATCATGCCGATCATCCCGGTGGACTCCTTCGACGAGGCGCTGGAGAAGGCGAACGACAGTGACATGGGTCTGGGCGCCAACGTTCTGACCACGAACCTCGAGCGCGCCTGGCGGGCCAGCAAGGAACTGCCCTTCGGCCTGGTCTGGATCAACAACCCGCTCGTGGACAACGACGCCGGGCCCTTCGGCGGCCAGCGGATGAGCGGACTCGGCCGGGAGCTCGGCGAGGAAGGGCTCGAGGCGTTCATGGAGACCTCGCACGTGAGCTTCGACTACCGCCTGGAACGCAAGTACTGGTGGTATCCCTACGCGAACTACTCCGAGGTCATGGGCCTGAGCGACGGGCGCGCGTCGGGCTTCCTCGGCGGCCACGCCGGCACCACGGCCGCGGCGACCGCGTCGCAGCGGGACCGGTGAAGCACATGCGGATGAAAGCAGTGGTCTTCGACGGGCCGGGCCGGGATCTCGTCCTGACCGAGCTCGAGATCGACGAGCCGCGCGCCACCGAGGTCCGGGTCCGCATCACCGCGGCCGGGATCTGCCACAGCGACTACCGGGTACTGGCGGGGGAGTGGGGCGCCGCGACGCCGCTCGTCCTCGGACACGAGGGCGCCGGGATCGTCGAGGCGGTCGGCGACGCGGTGCAAGGCCTCGAAGTCGGCGACACGGTCGCCCTGTCCTGGACGCCCAACTGCGGCAGATGCCGCTACTGCGTCAGCGGCCGCCCGCAGCTGTGCCAGTCGGCCGTCGCCCACGCCTATCGCAATGTCCTGCCCGACGGCACCACGCGGCTCAGCCGCGCGGGTGAGCCCGTCTACAGCTACCTCTCGGTCGGCTCGTTCGCCGAATACGCGGTCGTGCCGGAGAGCGGAGCGGTCAAGATCGACGCGGGGATCGATCCCGCGATCGCCGCCGTCGTCGGCTGCGCGGTCACCACCGGGGTGGGCGCCGCAGTCAACACCCGCCCGGTCTCCGTCGGCGAGAACGTGCTGGTCATCGGCGCGGGCGGGGTGGGACTCTCGGTGATCATGGGCGCCGGGCTGCAGTCGCCCGGCCGCCTCATCGCCGTCGACGTCGTCGAGAGCAAGCTCCAGCTGGCGAAGGAGTTCGGCGCCACGGACACGATCGACGCCACCGCGTGCGACGTCGTCGAGGCGGTGCGCGAACTGACCGGCGGGCGGGGCGTGGATGTCGCGTTCGAGGCCAGCGGCCGGGCCGTGGGCGTGGAGCAGGCGTACGCGAGCCTCGCGGCCGGGGGCACCGCGGTGGTGGTCGGACAGGTGGCGACGGGCGAACGGATCTCCATCGACCCGATGGCGATGTCCGGGCGCGAACTGACCCTGACCGGCAGCAACTACGGTTCGGCCCGCCCGTCCGTGGACTTCGCGCGGATCCTGGGCCTGTATCAGCGGGGGCTGCTGCCCCTGGACCGGCTGGTGACCGACCGCGTCCGGCCGGAGCAGCTGAACGAGGCGTTCCGCGCGATGGGCCGCGGCGCCACCGAGGGCCGCTGGGTGGTGCGGTTCCCGTGACAGTCCTGACCGATCGGCACGGCAACACCTACCGCTCGCGGTCGCTGTGGCTGGACCAGCAGGGCGATCTGGCCCGGCGCCCCGCCCTGGACGGGGACGTCGAGGTCGACATCGCCGTCGTCGGCGGCGGCTTCACCGGCCTGTGGAGCGCCTACCACCTCGCGTCGCAGTCGCCTGAACTGCGGATCGCCGTGCTCGAGAGCGAGGTGGCCGGCTACGGCGCCGCCGGGCGCAACGGCGGCTGGGTCGGCGCCGGCATCGCCGGGGGAGCGGGCCGCTACGCCCGCCGCAGCGGATGGGCGCGGACGCGTGCGGCGGCCGAGCTGACCGAACGCGCCGTCGACGAGATCGGCGGCGTGGCCGGATCAGAGCAGATCGAGTGCGGCTTCGCGAAGGGCGGTACGCTCGCCATCGCGACGACGCGGCCGCAGTGGGACCGGCTGCGCGCCCGGCTCGAGGCGGCGAGCGCCACCGGCATGCGGGAGTCCGGCAGTACCCTGATGAGTCCCGGGGAAGCGGCCGCGCTGGTCTCGACCCCGGATATATACGGCGCCGTATTCACCCCGCACTGTGCCCGCGTCGATCCGGCGCGGCTCGTGCGCGGCCTGGCCGCCGCCTGTGAGGCGCGCGGCGTGCGGATCTACGAGGGCACCCGCGCCGAAGCGGTCGAAGCCGGCGTGGTGCGCACCGCCGGCGGCCGGGTCACCGCGTGCTCGGTCGTCCTGGCCACCGAGGCGTGGACGACCGGGCTCTCCCGGGCAGCGGGCTCCTACCTGCCGCTGACCTCGATGATGATCGCGACCGAGCCGCTGCCGTCGAGCGTGTGGGAGGAACTCGGCTGGCCGCACGGCCTGACCGTGCGCGACCAGCGGCACCTGTTCTTCTACGCGCAGCGCACCGCCGACGACCGGATCGCGATCGGCGGCCGCGGAGCCCCGTACTCGCTGCGCGATCCGTTGGCCGAGTTCGACACGCGCAACAGCGCGGTCTGGGCGCGGCTTGAGCGGACCCTGCACGAGCACTTCCCGGTCACCTCCGGCTACGCGGTCACCCATCGCTGGGGAGGCGCGCTGGCGGTGCCGCGCGACTGGAGCATGTCCGTGGGCTACGACCCGGCGACGGGCCTCGGGCACGCGGGCGGCTACTCAGGCCACGGAGTCGTCGCGTCCTACCTCGCCGGACGGGCGCTCGCCGATCTCATCGCCGGACGGGAGACGCCCTACACGCGGGCGCCGTGGGTCGGACACCGCAGCCGGCGCTGGGAACCCGAGCCCCTGCGCTACCTGGCGGCCAACGCGATCGTGCGGCTGCTCGAATCCGCCGACCGCAAGGAAGACACCAAGGGCACACCCGCCCACCGCACGCGCGTGCTGCGCCCCGTCCTACCGCCCGCCTGAGGAGCTCCGTTGACCACCACCGCAACCCCAAGCACCCTGCCCGCGGCCTGGATCGGGAACGAACCGGTCGACGCGCCGGGCGGCGGCCTCGAGGTGATCGACCCCTCGACCGGCGAGACGCTCGCCGCCGTCGGCATCGCCTCACGCGACCTGGTCGAGCGGGCCGTCCGGCGCGCCGGAGCAGCCTTCGACGACTGGGCCGATACCACCCCCGTCCGGCGCGACGACCTGCTCAACGAGCTCGCCGCCCGGCTGCTGGAGCACAAGGACGAACTCGGGCGGCTCGAGGCGGCCAACACCGGCAAGCCCCTGCACGTGGCCCTCGGCGAGGTCGACAGCGCCGCCGATCAGCTCCGGTTCTTCGGCGGCGCCGCACGGAGCCTCGAGGGCAAGGCCGCGCGCGAGTACCTGCCAGGGCGGACCTCCTTCGTCCGGCGCGACCCGGTCGGCGTGATCGGCCAGATCACGCCCTGGAACTATCCCCTCGTCATGGCCGTCTGGAAGATCGGACCGGCCCTCGCCGCGGGCAACACCGTCGTGGTCAAGCCCAGCGAGCTCACCCCGCTCAGCACCCTGCGTCTCGCCGAGCTGGCCGCCGACATCCTGCCGCCGGGCGTCTTGAACGTCGTCGCCGGCGACGGGGCGGGCACCGGCAACGACCTCGCCGCCAGCGCGGGCGTGGACATGCTCTGCGTCACCGGCAGCGTCGCCACCGGCCGGCACGTCCTGCGCAACGCCGTGCCCCGGATCACCCGCACCCACCTGGAGCTGGGCGGCAAGGCGCCGGTGGTGGTGTTCGGCGACTGCGACGTGCGCCGACTGGTCGAGCAGATGAAGGTCGCCGCGTACTGGAACTCGGGCCAGGACTGCACGGCCGCCGCCCGCATCCTGGTCCAGGACGAGATCCACGACGAGGTCCTCGACGCCCTCACCGCGATGGTCGCGACGATCCGGGTGGGCACCCCGTTCGCCGAGGGCGGCAGCGACATGGGCCCGGTGATCTCGCAGGCGCACCGGGAGCGCGTCCTCGGCTTCCTCGACCGGGCCACCGAGGCCGGGGCACGCGTGGTGGCCGGCGGCAACGCGATCGCCGGCGGCGGGTGGTTCGTCGAACCGACCATCGTCACCGGTGTCACGCCGAGCCACGAGATCGTCCGCAGCGAGGTGTTCGGCCCGGTCATCACGGTCGAGCCCTTCACCGACGAGCAGCACGCGCTCGAGCTCGCCAACGACTCGGACTACGGCCTGAGCGCGTCGGTGTGGACCAACCGGCTCGACCGCTCGCTGCGGATGGCGCGCCGGCTGCGCTCCGGCGCGGTCTGGCTCAACGACCACCTGACCGTCGCGGACGAGATGCCGCACGGCGGCGCCAAGATGTCCGGCTACGGCAAGGACCTCTCCAGCTACGCGATCGAGGACTACACGGTCGTCAAGCACGTCATGGCCCGGATCGACTGAGATCCGGTATACACCCCCTACCGCACACCACCTACCACTGAGAGGAGCGACGGTGACGACCCAGTCCAGCGAGACCCGGTCCAGCGAGTCGCAGGCAATACCGCACAACCTCACCTGGCGCGACGGCTTCGCACTGACCCTGGTGATCCCGATGGGGATCTTCGCCACGCTCGGCCCGCTGATCGGAAGCATCGGTTCAGGGGCCGTCGCCGCGCTCTACATCGCGTGCGGACTCCTGGCGATGCTGCAGAACTTCTTCCACGCCGAGATGGCCTCCATGTTCCCGGACAAGGCCGGCGGGATCCCGCTCTACGCGCACGAGGCGTGGAAACGCTACCTGCCCGCGATCGGATCCGTGGTCACCTTCGGGTACTGGGCCGGCTGGGCGTTCAGCAACGCCGTGTACGCGCTGCTGATGGGCCAGCTGCTGCAGGGCGAGTTCTTCCCGCACGCCACCTGGAGCATCTCCACCGGCACCTCGCACCTCGGCCTGGCCGGCGTCATCGGCGTCGCCACGCTGATCGTGGTCTTGCTGCTCAACGCCTACGGGGTGCGCCAGACCGCGCTGATGAACAAGATCCTCGGCGCCCTGGTGGTCCTGCTCATCGTGATCCTGGTCGTGCTCCCGCTGGCCGAGGGCAAGTTCCACGGCTCCGGCATCACCTGGGGCCTGACCACGGCAGGGCCCTGGCACGGCTGGCGGCTGCTGTTCGCCTTCATGTTCGTCTTCGCCTGGACCACCTACGGCACCGAGGCGGCCGCGGTGTTCACCACCGAATACCGCACGCCGCGCACCGACACCCCGAAGGCGCTCGTCTCCTCCGGCGCGTTCACCGTCATCGTGGCCGTCGCCCTCACCCTCGGCGTCGGCGGCACGCTGACCGACAAGGTGATCGCGCAGGACCCGGGCTCGATGTACACCCAGGCGTTCGCCCAGGTGGTCGGCTCCGCCTCGGCGATCATCACCATCCTGCTCGCCGCCGCGCTGTTCGTCATCATGAACTCCTGCACCGCGGTGGCCGGCCGGGCGCTCTACGCGCTGGCCAAGGACGACATGACGATCAAACAGTTCAACCACCTCAACAGCCGCGGCCTGCCCGCCCGGGCGATGCTGGCGGACCTGGTGCTGAACTCGGTCATGATCGTGTTCGTGGGCAACACCCTGGGCATCATCTTCGCCTCCAACATCGGCTACATGGTCGCCACGGTGATGGTGCTGGCCGGCTTCGTCCTGCTGCGCCGGGACCGGCCCGACTGGCCCAGGCCCATCCGCGTCCCCGGCCCGCTGGTCCCGCTCGCCGGCGTGCTGGCCCTGGTCAACGCGGTCTTCCTGGTGGTGGCCTTCCTCTACCCGGGCGACGCGGGCTACGGCGGCACCGCGGAACAGATCATCGGCGTCGGAGTCCTGCTGGCCTCGCTCGCGCTCTACGCCTACCGCCGCCGCGTCCAGGACCGGGGCGTCGTGGCGGGGGCGGAGGCGTAAGGACCGCAATCGCAACGGTCCCGGCGGTCTCGATATGAGGCCGCCGGGACCTTCGCCTGTGCGCTGTAGACCGCGTGGAATCGCTACACTCCGCGCTGAGTCGGTTGTGGACACTGTGATGGGGGACAGGCGATGGGGATGGACCTGGGCGAGGAGGACCTGCTTCCGAGTGAGACGGTCGTGCTGAGTAAGAGCGCGAACGCGATGGTCCGGGTGAGCGAGTTCGGCTTGAGCCGCTTCGCCTTCGACCGCGTCATGGTGGCGGCGGGGCTCGGCGGCGTCGAGGCGATCGGCGGGAAGCTCTACGTGACCGACTGCCGGGTGGTGTTCAAGTCCCACGCGGTCAACCGGGTTCGCGGCGCGTTCAGCGTCTTCCTCCCGACCGTGCGGGATCTGCGTGACACCTCCTCGGGGATCAAGCGCCAACTCGAGCTCGCCTCGGCCTCCCAGCGCTTCACCTTCGTCGTCTGGGGCGTGCCGAAGGTGATCGCAGCCATCGAAGACGCCCGCGCCCGGCTCGACCCGGCAGCGGTGTCGCGGCTGGCCGAGTCGGCCACGGCGCACAGCGCCCGGCTCGGTGAGGGACTCCAGACCGCCGCGGGCATCGAGACGGTCAACCGGTTCCTGACCGGCCTCACCCACCCGGGCACCGGCGGTGCCCCGTCGGCGCCGGGCACGCTCGCGCAAACAGGCCTGAGCGGCGCCGGGATGAGCACCGCGCTCAACCTCGCCGAACTGCAGTACGCGAGTCGGTCGGCGCGGTAGCCGGAACGAGGCGCCTTGGACAGGGGCGTGCGCTCAGGCGTACAGCCCCTTCTCGTACTGGGGGCCGTAGTAGGTCTCGAGCGCCTCGAGGGTCTTGGCGGAGTTGTGCAGCGCCTTGACGATGGTGGCGTGCGTGGGCAGGTCCTCGGGGCGCCAGCTCTCGGGGTTCCACAGGCCGGAGCGCATGGACGCCTTCTGGCAGTGGAAGAAGACGGTGTCGATGTCGACGAGGTAGGCCAGGATCGGGCGGTGGCCCTTGACCGTCATCTCGTCGAAGAACGGTGCGTCGCGCAGGATGCGTACCCGCCCGTTGATACGGAGCGTCTCCCGGCGCCCGGGCACCAGGAACAGCAGGCCGACGTGCGGGTTGCTCAGGATGTTGTGGAATCCGTCGGCGCGCTTGTTCCCCGGGCGCTCCGGAATCGCGATGGTCGTGTCGTCGAGGACGTGGACGAAGCCCGCAGGATCCCCCTTCGTGGAGAGGTCGCAGTTGCCCTCCGCGTCGCTGGTCGCTATCAGGCAGTATGAGCACGCAGCCAGCCAGGCCCGGTCCAGGGGATGCAGCCGGGGACGCTCTTTCGCGACGGCGCTCTCCAGCGGCGGGCCGCCGAGAGCCTCGCGCAGTTCGGCCGCCGTGGTGATCTCGGCGAACTCCTCGGCGCCGGCGGCGCGCTCCAGGTACGACGTCGGAACGGGACCGGTGGTTGCGATCTCAGCCATGGTCGTTATCGAACCATGATGCTGTGAATGAGTGGTGGAGATGCTGTGCTTGTCGTCTGCGGCTCAGGTTCCGGCCAGTTCCTGCACGATCGGGGCGAAGGTCTCCATGTCGTCGAGCAGGAACGAGCTGATGCCGAGGCGTTCGCGCAGGTCGATGAACTTCTGCGTCAGTTCCTTGATGGAGCCGATGAAGACGTGCGGCGACTCCAGGATCTCCTCGACGGTGAGCTCGACGCCGGTGCGCTCGCGCAGCTTGTCGGCGCGCCGGCGCGCCTCGCCCCTGGCGTCGCCGGTCACGACCATGGGGCCGCCGGTTGGGTAGCTGTTCAGCTCGATCTCGGCGAAGCGCTCGCCCGCCGCCTCGCGGATCCAGCCGATCTTCTCTTCGGTGGCCGCGAGCGTGATGCTGGGTGTGTCGACGGCCGGAAGGCCTTCGGCGTTCTTCCCGATCCGCGGCGCCAGGCCGATGATCTGGGCTTCCCGGGCGGCCAGCGTCAGCAGCCGCCTGCCTCCGCCGCCGATGAAGATCGGCGGGTGCGGGCGCTGGAGCGGCTTGGGCTGCGCGTCGTAGTCGGTGATCGTGTAGTGCCGGCCGGCGAAGGAGAATATCTCGTCGCCGAAGCAGCCCTTGATGACCTTGATCGATTCGGCGAGCTTGCCGACCCGGGTGCCGACGGGCTCGAAGGGGATGCCGATCGCGTCGTGCTCCGGCTTGTTCCACCCGGCTCCGAGCCCCACCTCCAGCCGCCCGCCCGACAGCCGGTCGAGCGTCGCGAGCTCCTGGGCCAGGACCGCGGGGTGGCGCAGGTTGTTGTTGAACACGAAGGTGCCGACGCGCAGCCGCTCGGTCGCCGCGGCCACCGCGGACAGGAACGGGATCGGCGCGTACACGCTGGTGAGATGGTCGGGGATCATCAGTGTGCTGTAGCCGATCGACTCGGCCCGCCGCGCGAAGGCGGCCAGGCCGGGTCCGTCGTGCTGTTCGCCGGTGTCGACGAGGAAGCGGAAAGGGCGCATGCCGATCATCGTGGCCGAAGCCCGCGGCGAGCGCCAGTAGCGGCCGTCGACCTAGCGTTCGAAGAGCCTCCAGTGCCCCTCGGAGACGATCTCGACGGCGCCGTCCACGACAGTGACGGCCGTCTGGTCGTCGACCGCGTACCCCGGCACCGGCAGGCGCGCGGCCCACCGTTCGGCGTCGGCCATGGTGTTCTGCGGGCACATCACGTTGTCCAGGTGCGGGAAGATCGAGAATCCGACCATGCCCAGCGCGCTGTCGCGCTCGCCGCCCGCGGCCGGCTTCCAGCCGACGAACTCCTGCCCGACGTGCGGGGCCATCACCATGCTGCCGGCGCTCAGTCCCACGTAGACGGTCTCGCTCAGCGACGGGAACAGATCCGCCAGGCCGGACTCGCGCATCCAGTGGCTCAGGTACAGCACGTCGCCGCCGCACACGAGCAGGGCGTCGGTCTCCCGGACCAGGGGGACCCAGTTCTCCTTGTCGATGCTGGGCAGCGCGGTCAGTTCAAGCATTCCCACGGACTTCCACCCGAGCTCGACCAGGGGAGTCGGGGTCTGCCCGGCGATCTGCCGCCACGTCATGACGGCGGTCCCGGGCATGCCGTACATCGCGGTGGGGATGCACAGCGCGGTCGACTCGGCGATGGGCTTGCCCAGCATGTCCTCCAGCGCGTCGCGGATGCTCTGGTTGCTGACGCCGCCGGAGGTGAGCAGAAGCTTCATGGCGCCTTCCTTGTCCATGGAGAGCAGTTGCCGGGCAGCGGTGCGTCGTTGCCGGGGCCGGTGTCTTCGAACTCTGTCAGATCCTCTGGCGAAGGAGTCAATCACGGGGCACCGACTCGTACAAGTGTGCGAGCCGACGACACGGCGAGGCGGACCGCGGAGCGCGGAGCGCGGACGGCCCAGGTCACGTCCCAATGGGACATATGTCTCACCCAGACAAATGTCCCATCGGGACAATAGGGCATATGCTCGTGATCATGACGAGGACACGGCACGGCGGCGGGTCGGCCGGCGCGGCCGAGATCTCCGGGGACCGCAGGCGACTGCGGTCCCGAGAGACCCGCCACGCCATTTCCACCGCCGCGGCCGATCTGGTCCTGGAGCGCGGCCTGGGCGCCGTGGGCGTGGAGGACATCGCCGAGCGGGCCCATGTGGTCCGCCGGACCTTCAGCCGGCACTTCGCCGGCAAGGAGGAGGCGGTGCTCGACGCCACCCGTGACGACGGGGTGCGCATCAACCAGGCCCTGCGCGCGCGTCCGGCCTCCGAGCCGCCGCTGACCGCGTACCGCGCGGCCGTCGACGAATGGCTGGCCGAGCACGAGCTGCTCGACGCCGTCGCCTACACGCGCTGGCGCGACCTGGTCCGGCTCACCGAGCGGGAGCCGACGCTCTTCGCGGCGTACGAGCGGATCAGGGTGGACGCCCAGGACGAGTCGGTGGCCGTGCTGGCCGAGCGCATGGGCTGCGACGCCGAGTCGGACTTCCGGCCCGCGCTCGTGGTGTGGGCGGCGGCCGGCGCGCTGACGGCGGCGCTGCGGGCCTGGGCGCGGCAGGAGCACGACCAGGCGGCCGGGCTGCGCGCGTGGGTGCGGCAGGCGTACGGCGCCCTCGTCATACAGGTGGCCGCGGACGCGGCCGCGGGATCCGGTGAAGTATCCAGTGCAGGAGAAGGTGCGTGAGCTGTGAAGGCATTGCAGTACCGTGAGATAGGTTCGGCCCCCGAGGTCGTCACCGTGCCCGACCTCGAGCCCGGCCCCGGGCAGGTCCTGGTGAAGGTGACGGCGGCCGGGGTGTGCCACTCCGACATCGCCGTGATGAGCTGGCCCGCCGAGGGCTTCCCCTATCCGCTGCCGCTCACCCTGGGCCATGAGGGCGTGGGCGTCGTGGCGGGGCTGGGCGCCGGAGTCGCGGGTCTGGCCGAGGGCGACGCCGTCGCCGTCTACGGCCCCTGGGGCTGCGGCACCTGCGCGAAGTGCGCCGAGGGCAAGGAGAACTACTGCCTGCGCGCCGCGGAGCTCGGCATCATGCCGCCGGGACTGGGCGCGCCCGGCTCCATGGCCGAGTACATGCTCGTCGACTCCGCGCGTCACCTCGTCCCGATCGCGGGCATGGACCCGGTGGCCACCGTGCCGCTGACCGACGCGGGACTGACGCCGTATCACGCGATCAAGTCCGCGCTGCCCAAGCTCCTCCCGGGCTCGACCGCCGTGGTCATCGGCACCGGCGGCCTCGGCCACGTAGCGATCCAGCTGCTGCGCGCGATGAGCGCCGCCCGGGTCGTCGCGCTCGACGTGAGCGAGGACAAGCTCGCGCTCGCCCGGACCGTCGGCGCGCACGAGGCCTTCCCGTCCGACGGCGAGGCGGCCGGCCGGATCCGCGAACTGACCGGCGGCCGCGGCGCGGCGGCGGTCTTCGACTTCGTCGGGATCGCGCCGACCGTGGAGATCGCCCGGCAGGCGGTCGGGGTCGAGGGCGACGTGGTCCTCGTGGGGATCGGCGGCGCGGGGCTGCCCGTCGGCTTCGGCCACACGCCCTTCGACGCCAGCGTCAAGGCGCCGTACTGGGGCAGCCGCAGCGAGCTGTTCGAGGTGCTGGACCTGGCTCGGGCGGGCCTGGTCTCCGTGCACACCGAGACCTACTCGCTGGACGAGGCTCCGCTGGCCTACGAGCGCCTGCACGAGGGCAAGGTCAACGGCCGAGCGGTCATCCTGCCGAACGGCTGAGCGGCCGCGCACCACACGTACGAAGAGTACGGCGAAGATAACGAAGTTTCAGATCAAACCTGATCAGATCAGTACATCATCGGCACAGAAGAAGTGATGCAAGATGAGCAGTGCAGCAGAGATCAACGTCACCACGAACGGCACCGCGGGTGCGAGTGCGGGTGCGGAGTTCGCGGGCAGGACGGCATTGGTGACGGGAGCGGCCTCCGGCATCGGCCTGGCCGTGGCGCGTAAGCTCGCAGAAGGCGGCGCCAACGTCGTGGTGGCCGACTTCAACACCGAGGGCGCGGTGAAGGCCGTCGAGGAGATCAAGGCCGCGGGCGGCGCCGCTGCCGCCGTCAAGGTGGACGTCGCCGATCCGAAGTCCGTCGAGGACGCCGTCGCCTTCGCGGTCGGCACGTTCGGGGCGCTGCACCTGGCCGTGAACAACGCGGGCATCGGCGCCGACCCCATGCCCGTGGGCGAGTACGACATCGACGTGTGGCGCCGCGTCACCGGCGTCGACCTGGACGGCGTGTTCTACTCCATGCGCTACGAGATCCCGGCGATGCTGGCCGCCGGCGGCGGCGCGATCGTCAACACCGCCTCCATCCTCGGCTCGGTCGGATGGGCCGGGTCGGCCGCCTACGTCGCGTCCAAGCACGCCGTGCTCGGCCTGACCAAGTCGGCCGCCCTCGAGTACGCCGACAAGGGCGTGCGGATCAACGCGGTGGGACCCGGCTTCATCGAGACCCCGCTGCTGCAGAGCATGGACGAGGCCGCGCACGCGCAGCTGACCGCCCTGCACCCGGCCGGCCGGCTGGGCCGGCCCGAAGAGGTCGCGGAACTGATCGCGTTCCTGCTCTCGGACCGGGCCTCGTTCATCCACGGCAGCTACCACCTGGTCGACGGCGGCTTCACCGCGCGCTGAGCCGGCCGGCACCCGCCAGGGGCGACGTCGGGCCCGGTCTCCGTGCCGGGGATCGCGGCGTCGCCCGCGGGGTGCGAGGCGAGGTCAGGGACGCACGATCAGCTTCGCGCCGGGCGATCCGGCCGCCTGCGCCTGCCACGCCTGGGCGACGTCGTCGAGTGCGTAGACGCGGGTCGGCAGGCTCACCCGGCCCGCGACGACGAGCTGCATCAGATGCGCGAACGCGGCCCGCGCCCGCTCTGCCGAGATCGCCGCGCCGCTCAGCCCGGCGAGGCGGAGCCACCGATGGCGCAGCAGCCCCGCGTCCACGCTGGTCTCGGCCCCGGCGCTCTGGCCGAGGTTGACGTAGCGTCCGCCGAACTTGAGCCCGGCCAGCCCGGGCATGGCGTAAGGCCCCCACAGCGAGTCGAAGACCACGTCCACCGGGCCGCCCGCCTCGGCCAACTGCTGCTTGAAGCCCTCCGGGTCGGTGGGGTCGAGCAGGATCGTCGCGTCGGGCGCCCCTTCTCCGGCGCCGGCCATCGACTCGAGCCGCTCGGCGTTGCGCCCGGCGGCGATGACCGACTGCGCCCCGAAAGCCCTGGCCAACTGCACGAACGCCCGGCCGAGCGCGCCGGTCGCACCGAGTACGAGCACGGATTCGCCGGCGCGCAGGGCGGCGACGTCCTCGAGTGCCACCAGTGCGCTGATGCCGACCGAGCCGAGGGCGGCCACTTGAGCGTCGTCGACGCCGTCCGGGATCGGCAGGCAGGCGGCGTCCGGGGCGATGACGAGTTCTGCGAGGGTCCCGTCGACGAGGCCGCCGGGCACCTGGACCCGCACGCGGGTACCGGGCGCCAGGGTGTCACTCTCGACGACGACGCCCACGCCCTCGATTCCGGGGATGTGCGGGACGCCCGGGCGGCCGAGCGGGTGCCTGCCCGAGGAGATGGTGACGTCGATCGGGTTGATGGCCGCCGCCGTCATCCGGACCAGGGTGTGGCCCGGAGCCGGGACGGGATCCTTGTGTTCGAGCGGCTCGGGGACCTGGCCGAGCTGGTGGACTACCGCTGCGCGCATGGAACCGCCTCCGTCGGGAAGAAGTGAGTGACCGACCGGTCAGTCACTCTAGCCCGCGGCGAGGATCGCGGTCAACGGGTCGTCAGACGGGCCCCGCGTATGCTGTGCGCCATGACCGCACGGGCCGCCGCCGCACTGGAGACCAGGGAGGCGCTGCTGGACGCGGGCCTGGAAGTCGCCCAGGAGCACGGGCTGTCCGGGATGAGCGTGAACCGGGTGGTGGCCGCCGCGGGCGTGGCCAAGGGCACCTTCTACGTGCACTTCGCCGACCGGGACGCGTTCGTCAACGCCCTGCATCAGCGCTACACCGAACAGTCCGCCGCCGCGGTCGTCGCGGTCATGCGCGGGCACGCACCGGGGTGGCGCCGGCTGCGCCAGATGATCGAGGCCTACTTCGAGTCGTCCCTGCGGTACCGCGGCGTCAAGGCACTGGCTTTGGAGGCGCGCAACACGCCGGGAGTGGCCGCGAAGGTGGACGCGCGCAACGCGGCCTTCGTGGGGGTGGCCGAGCCCGACCTGAAGGCGATGGGCTGGGCGGACCCGAACCCCGCCGCACGCCTGGTGGTGGCGATGGCGGGGGAGCTGATGATGGCGGAGATGACCGCGGGCGCGCGCGACGAGGCCGGGCGCGCCGCGCTCTGGACGACGCTGGAGCGGATGGATCTGGGACGGACGGACCTGCCCGACTCGGAAACCGGCTCGGAAACCGCCTCGGAGACCGGCTCCGAAGCTTAGGCCGAGCGGGCAGGTTGTCGCGTGTGCCGCCGCGTCAGACGCGGGCGCCGAAGCGCTTGCGCAGGTTGAACCCGATCAGCTTGGCCGCCTGCCCCAGCACCGGTCCGATGCGCTGGCCGCCGTTCCAGATGATGTAGTCGTCGTGCCGGTACACGCCCGGCTTGTCGGCGGCGTGGGCCGCGTCCCGAATCTCGGCCAGCCGGGCCACCGGCAGCCGCAGCGGCACCTCTTCGGGCTGGTACCGGCAGCCCGCCGGGTACTCCCGGCCGGGGGTGCGGCTCATCTCGATGTGGCAGCCGAGCACGCGGGTGACCGGCCGAACCGCGGCGAACTCCACCAGGCGGTCCAGGCTGTCGAGGAACGCCGGGTAGTCCGGGGCGTAGAGCCGGGCCGGCATCACCGTGTCGCCGGTGAGCAGGAACCCGGTCCACGGGTCGTACACCGCGACGGACGCCGGGTGGTGCCCGGGGATCCCGGTCAGCTCGAGCACCCGGCCGCCGAGGTCGAAGGTGACGACCTTGCCCGGCCACTCGTCGCCGAACCCGAAGAACTTGCGCACCGAGTCCGCGTCGTGGCCGACCACCACGGTCTCAGGCCGGTCGGCGAACTGCGGGTCACCGTTGCGGTGATCGGTGTGGCCGTGTGTGTGCGCGACGACGAGCCGGTAGTCCGCCCGCGGATGCGCCCGCAGCCACTGCGCGACCAGCTCGTCGACGGTGCGGCGCAGCGGGAAGCGCTCCCGGTCCGCGCTGGTGCCGGTGTCGATCAGGATCGCCCGGTCGTTGCCGAACAGCAGGTAGATGAAGGGCGCCTCGAAGGTGATCGCCTTGCTCTGCCGGAGAATATAGGTGTGCTCGTCACTGCGGTGCAGCTGGATCTCCGGATCCGCGCACTGTTTCAGCGAGCGCGCTCCGTGGATCCACGCGGGTTCCTCCGCGCCGTCCACCGGAGCGCCGTCGGTGAAGTCGATGAGTGTGTCAGGGGTTGTCGCCACGCCATGATGCTACGGAGCCCGGGGGGCACCGTTCCACCGCGGCGGCGATCACGTTCCAGTCGTCGCGCCGCGCACGATCTGCGGTGCCGTTCCGCTAGCCTCGAACCCGTGCAGGCGGACAAGCGGTACGCGGTGGTCGCCGTCGCGTCCTCGGCCGGCGGTATCACAGCGCTGGGGGCGGTGCTCGGCGGGCTGCCGGCGGGGTTCGCGGTGCCGGTGCTGATCGTTCAGCACCTTGATCCGCGGCACGATACCGTCCTCGCGCACGTGCTGGCCCGCAGGGCGCGGCTGCCGGTGAAGCTTGCCGAGGCGGGGGAGCTGGCCCGGCCGGGCACCGTGTACGTCGCGCCGCCCAATCGGCATCTGGTGGTGGGGGCGGCGGGGCTGCTGGCGTTGGCGGACAGTGAGCCGGTGCATTTCGTGCGTCCGTCGGCGGACGTGCTGTTCGAGTCGGTGGCCGGCGTCTACGGCGCGCGGGCGATCGCGTGCGTGTTGAGCGGTACCGGCAAGGACGGGGCGCGGGGGGTGAGCGCGGTCAAGGCGCGCGGCGGGACCGTCCTCGCGCAGGATCCGGAGTCGGCGGATTTCCCCGGCATGCCGCAGGCCGCGGTCGCGACCGGTATGGTCGACCTCGTGCTTCCCCTGGACGAGATCGCGCCGGCCGTCGTCCGGCTGGTCACGCCGGCGGCCCGGTGACCGTGAACGGCGCCCCGCCCGAGCTCGAGCCCGGCGGCGATCTCGAGGAACTGCTGGTCTTCATCCGGGAGACGCGCGGCTTCGACTTCACCGGCTACAAGCGCTCCACGCTGGCCCGGCGGATCCGCAAGCGGATGGCCGACGCCCGGATCGCCGACTACGCGGACTACCGGGACCGGCTCGAGGCCGACGCCGAGGAGTTCGAGGCGCTGTTCAACACGATCCTGATCAACGTCACCGGCTTCACCCGGGACGCCGAGGCCTGGGCCTACCTCCAGCGCGAGGTGCTGCCCGAGCTGATCGCGGCCCGCGAGGCGCAGGAGGAGATCCGGGTGTGGAGCGCCGGGTGCTCCAGCGGCCAGGAGCCCTACTCCCTGGCGATCCTGTTCGCCGAGGTCCTCGGCATCGAGGAGTGCGCCCGGCGGGTCAAGATCTACGGCACGGACGTGGACGAGGAGGGGCTGCGCGAGGCGCGCGCCGGCCTGTACTCGGCCAAGGCGCTCGAACCGCTCGCCCCGGAGCTGCGGGCCCGGTACTTCGAGCCGCACGGCGCGCAGTTCGTGTTCCGGGCCGACCTGCGCCGCCGGGTGATCTTCGGCCGCCACGACATCACCAGGGACGCGCCGATCTCGCGGCTCGACCTCCTCGTCTGCCGCAATACCTTGATGTACTTCAACTCCGAGGCCCAGGCGCGGATCGTGGACCGGTTCCACTTCGCCCTGCGCGAGGGCGGCCATCTGTTCCTGGGCAAGGCGGAGATGCTGCTGTCCGACGGCGAGCGCTTCGAGGTCGCCAACATGCGCCAGCGGATCTTCCGGCGCCGGCCCGGCGAGTCGGCGGCGCCCTACAATCCGGCGCCGCTGCGGATGGACGCCACCAGCGGCGCCGAGGTCCGCGAGGCCGGGCGCCGCCGCCAGCTGCGCGACCTGACGCTGGAGACCTCCCCGAACGCCACCGTCGCCGTCGACCCGGACGGCGCGGTCGTGCTGATCAACGCCGCGGCCCGGCTCCAGTTCGGCCTCACCACCTACGACCTGAACCGGCCGTTCCGGGACCTGGAGATCTCCTACCGGCCGATCGAGCTGCGTTCGCTGATCGAGCAGGCCGAGAGCGAGCGCCACGCCGTGCGGGTCGCCGCCGCCGAACGGATGCGGCACGACGGCGAGACCCAGTTCCTCGACATCGTCATCCAGCCGATGGCCGCCGCCGACGGCCGTCCGGCCGGGGTCGCCCTGACGTTCGTGGACACCACGGTTGCCACGCGGCTGAACAACGAGCTCACCCGCACGCGAGGCAAGTTGGAGTCGGCCTACGACGCGTTGCAGTCCACGAACGAGGAGTTGGAGACCACCAACGAGGAGCTCCAGTCCAGCATCGAGGAGCTGGAGACCACGAACGAGGAGCTCCAGTCCACGAACGAGGAGTTGGAGACCACCAACGAGGAGCTCCAGTCCGGCAACGAGGAGCTGGAGACCATGAACGAGGAGATGCGGATCCGCTCCGGGGAACTGGACGAGGCCCGCAGGTTCCTCGAGGGCGTGCTCTCCAGCATCGCGGCCGGCGTGGTCGTGCTGGACGCCGATCTGCGCGTGCACAGTTGGAACCGGGGCGCGGAGGAGCTGTGGGGGCTGCGCGCCGGCGAGGTGCATCTGCGGCCGTTCTTCACCCTGGATTTCGGCCTGCCGACCGACGAGGTGCGCCGAGTCGTCGCGGACTGCCAGACCAGCGGGGCCCGGTCCGGGCCGGTGGAGATCGCCGCCGTCAACCGGATCGGCCGGTCCATCGTGTGCTCGATCGCCTGTTCCCCGATGGACGGCGGCGGTGTCGTGCTGCTGATGGAGGGGACCGGCGGGCCCTGACACGGCGCCCGAATCTTGCGCGATACGCGGGCGCCGGACGGTGATCGCGGCGTATCCTGCGGATATGCCCCCCCTGTCGTCCGAACCTGGCCGGGAAATCGACCAGGCGCTGCTGAACGCTGCGGTCGAGCGCCGCCGCGCCGAGCGCGCCGCCGAGATCGCCGCCCGGCACGAGGAACGGATGGCGGCGGCGGCCGAGGGGATGCGGGCCTTCCACGGCCGGATGGCGAGCACGCACCGCCACGTCGAGCAGCAGCACCGGACCGCGGCCCGGATCCACACCGTGCACGCCGAGCGGCTGCGCCGTTGGTCCCGAGGTCCGATCGACGCGAAGGAGCAGCCCGGGCTGGTGCAGGCCGTCGCTGAGACGCTCGGCGCGTCGGGCGCCGCGCTCACCCTGTTCGAGCCCGAGACCCTCATGGCCGCGTCGAGCCCGGCCAGCAGGACCGCCCAGTGCCTGGAGTTCGCCCTCGGCCAAGGGCCGGCCCGTGCATCGGTCGAGCTGTGCGGACCGGTCATCGCCGCCGGTCCGCAGATGGCGATCGCCTGGCCGATCTACGGTCCCGCGGTGGAGCGGCTCGGCATCCGCGCGGTCGCGGCGGTCCCGGTCGTCGCGGCCGGTGCCTCCCTCGGCGCCCTCACCGTCTTCGATCCGCCGCGGGCACACGGCCCGGACCTGGAGGCGTTCGAGGCGGCCGCGGGCACGCTGGCCGTGTCGTTGCTCTCGTCATGGTCCGCGTCCGAGGCCGACGGGCCCTCAGGTCGGCCGCCGCTCGTCGACCAGGGCGACCTGTGGGTGGTGCTGAACCAGGCCGTCGGCATGGTCTCGGTGCAGTGCGGATCCAGCACCGCGGACGCGCTCGCCCTGATCAAGGCACACGCCTTCGCCGAGGACCGGTCGGTGGACGAGGTCGCCGCCGCGATCGTGGACCGTACGCTGCGGCTGGGCTGACCGGCTGACAGGGCTGGCGAGAATCGGCGAGCCCTGCGATACATGTCGCAGTCTACTGAGATTATTTTGGACGGCGGATTATCGGCGTGTGCCTGTGTGGCTTGAGCCGAGAGCGATAGGGTGAGAGTGCCGCGCCAGATCTCGGGCGGCGCGGGCATCCGTACGTGATCGTGTACGTTCCCTGTGTCTGTTCGGGCTTTTCCCGGGTGTCAGAGCCGACATCCCGACCCCTCGGCGTCGCCCGGGGGCGATATCCATCGCGGAGGCACGGGCAGATGACCGGAGAGCAGCAGCTGATCGAGGTACTCGTCGAGGCTGCCGAGGCCCTGGTCGACGGCTTCGATGTGATCGATTACCTGCACACCGTCTCCGAACGCTGCGTGGATCTGCTGCCGGTGGAGGCCGCCGGGGTGATGCTGGTCGACGAGCGCCACCGGTTGCGGCCCGCCGCGGCTTTCGGCGAGAGCGCCCGCCTGTCGGAGCTGTTGGAGCTTCAGGCCGACGCCGGGCCCTGCCTCCAGGTGTTCCGGACCGGCGCACCGGTGGTCAGCGCAGAGCTCGAAGCCGACACCGGGCACCTGCTCGGATTCGTCGAGGAAGTCGGGTTCGCCGAGGAGGCCCGGATCGCCGGGTTCGCCTCCGTACACGCCCTGCCGCTGCGTCTGCGTGTCTCGGTCATCGGCGCTCTCGCCCTCTTCAGCTCACGCCCGGGCCCGCTCAGCGACTCCGACTTCCGGGCCGGCCGGGCACTCGCGAACGTGGCCACGATCGGGATTCTCGCCCAGCGCGACACGCACCAGCCCGAACTGCTCGCCGCCCGGCTCCAGCAGGCCCTCGCCAGCCGGGTGATGATCGAGCAGGCCAAGGGCGTTGTGGCCGAACGCCTCGGGATCACGGTGGACGAGGCGTTCGCGCAGCTGCGCCTGCGCGCGCGGGACCACGAGCTCCACCTGTCCGATCTCGCCCGGGACGTCGTCCGGTCGTCCGGACTGCCTGACGCATAGTCGGCGGTTCGGTTCGGTTCGTGACGCGGGCGCGAGACACGACCGGTGCCCGCCGCGTGGTCACGTTCGGTCATGCCGTCGATACAGTAGGCTTCTGATCACGACTCGGGAGACGGGCAGCCACTGATGTTCGATGGTGACCAGGCCACCGTCACCGCCGGGCCCTGGAGCGACGGGTCGACGCGGGGACGGCTCACGCGTCTGCCGCGCGTGTTCGCGCTCGGCGGCGACGTGCGGCGCGCGCTTGTACTGACCCTCGTCTGGGAGATCGTCGGCGAGGTCGTCGGCTGGGCGGCGTCGTCCCTGATCCTGCCGGACAAGGCCGACCTCAACGCGACCCTCGCGCGGCACATGTTCCCCGGTCAGCACCTGAGCCACTTCGAGTCGATCTGGGTCCGCTGGGACGGGAACTGGTACGGGCTGCTGGGCACTGCGGGCTACGGCTCGCACGTGTCCAACCTGGACGCGTTCTTCCCGGCGTATCCACTGCTCATCCACGTCGGCGGGGTCCTGCTCGGCGGCCGGTACCTGGTGGCCGCGATCCTGATCAACAGGCTGCTGCTGTTCCCGACCGTGGTGCTGTTCATGAAGCTGGTGGCGCGGGACGAGCCGGGCGACGGCCGGGAGACCGAGCTCGCGCCGCTG
Source organism: Actinospica durhamensis (assembly GCF_018139695.1). Classification (GTDB taxonomy): domain Bacteria; phylum Actinomycetota; class Actinomycetes; order Streptomycetales; family Catenulisporaceae; genus Actinospica; species Actinospica durhamensis. The sequence goes on from NZ_JAGSOG010000061.1 coordinate 21,907, forward strand.
ATGATCCTGCTGATCCCCGGTGCCGTGTTCTTCCTCGGAGCGCTGACCGAGACGCTGTTCGTCTTCGCCTGCCTCGCCGCGATGCTGGCGATGCGCCGGGAGCGTTGGCTGGCGGCCGCGGCCGCGTGTGCGCTGGCCACCGGCACGCGGCTGCCCGGCGTGGTGCTCGTCGGAACGCTCGCCCTCGAGCTGCTGCTGCGCCGCGAGTGGCTCAAGGCGGTGTACTGCTCGGCCATCGGCATGCTCGGCCTCGGGCTGTTCGCGCTGTACACGCTGGTGACGCAGCACGACCTGCTCGCGTTCAAGCACGCGTATCAATACGGCTCCTGGAACGACCAGACCTTCACCCTGAACGTGCTGCGCGGGCCGTTGCGCTACGCCCACGAGTTGGTCCACTATCCTCCGACGCACGGCTACGGCGGCATCGTCACGCTGCGGTACCTGGTGGCGCTGTTGGCGGTCGTGGTGCTGGCGGCGCTGTGTTTTCGGCGGCTGAGCTGGCCGCTGCGGTTCTTCGTCGTGGGCACCGCGCTGATCCCGCTGCTGTCCGGATCGATGTTCTCGTATTACCGGTACGCGATGATCCCGCTGCTGCCGATGATGGTGCTCGCGACCCGCTGGCTCTCCACGCGGCCGGTGTGGCGCGACTCGGCGGTACTCGCCCTCGCCGGTGTGGCGATCTTCGACATCATGGCGTTCACCAGCGGGCACTGGGTCAGTTAGGCCATATCTCTACGACTGGAGAGCCGGGCAAGGATGACATCCGATTCCCCGCGAGGTCCGGTACCGCCGCACAGTTCCCGACCGGAGCCCGCCCGTCCGCTCGGCGGACGGCTGCCGCTGGCCGATCCGGCGACGCTCGCCCCCGCCCAGCGCGAGCTCTACGACCGGCTGATCGGTTCGTGGGTGGTGTTCACCGACAAGCTGGGCATCCGGTCGACGACCGAGGACGGCCGCTTGATCGGCCCGTTCAACGCGCTCCTGCTGCATCCCGAGGTGGCCGCGAAACTGTTGGAGTTCCAGGCCGCCGAGTCGACGAACACCAGCCTCTCGCCGAGTGTGCGCGAAGTGGTGATCATCGTGCTCGGCTCCGTGTACGGCGCGGACTACGAGCTGTACGCGCACACGTCCGTGGCGCGGACCGTCGGACTGGCCGAGGAATATGTCCTCGCACTGCGCGGCGGAGACATCCTGGAGGGCCTGGGCGAGCACGAGCAGCTCGCCGCACGGCTCACCCGTGCACTGGCGACGCGTCACCACATCGACGACGAGCTGTATCAGGAAGCCGAGTCGGCTTTCGGGGCGAAGGGCCTGTTCGACATCGCCGCCGTGATGGGCGTCTACCACACGGTGTGCACCATGCTCACCCTGTTCGAGGTGCCGGCGCCGTAGTGCCCGGGCCGATCAGAGCCCTGCCCGCTCCGCGACACTCGCTCGCGCGCGAACAGGGCCCTGACGGGGGCTCAGCCTCCCGCGGTGATCGGGATGGTGCTCGCGCCGGCGCCGCCGGTGACGGAGTTGGAGGCGTAGACGACGTTCGGGTCGGCCGAGCAGGCGGACTGGTCGGTGACGTCGAAGCCGTAGCCGGTCGCGCTGCCGAGGTTGAAGGTGTTGTGCGCGAACACGTTGCCGCAGCCGAAGCCGGTGTAGAGCTGCTCCACCAGGATCCCCTGCTCGTAGGCGTCGATGCCGGTGTTGCCGGTCACCGTGTAGCCGTTGCCCTTGACGTCGACCCAGGCGACGGCCGAGTTGGCGCCGGCCTCACCGGTGGCGTTGAAGGAGTTGTTCTCGATCGTGCCGCCGGTGGTGCCCTCCTTGACGTCGATGTTCTCGGCGGTGATGCCGGGGCCGAGAGTGTTGCCCTCGATCACGTCGTCGTTCGAGGTGTCCGGCTGGCCGCCGCTGTAGGTGCCCCAGTTGCTCTGCGCGCTGCCGATGTAGATGCCCTCGCCGTATCCGGCCTGGTACTGCCCGGTGTCGGTCACGGTGTTGTTCTCGACCAGGTCGTCGCTGCTGAAGGCGCGCAGGTGGATGCCCTCGTCGCCGATGTCGGTGACGTGCAGGCCGTTGATCACGTCGTGGTCGGCGCCGTCGAGCACCACGCCCTTCTGCGCCGTGGTGACGCTGAAGCCGGACAGCACCCAGTAGCTCGCCTCGAGGTGCACCGCGTAGCCGCTGTCGACGTTGTAGCCGGAGAGGATCGCGGTGGACGGGCCGGTCAGCGTGATCGGCGCGGCGGAGGTGCCGCTGACGGTGGGGCTGAACTCGCCGGTGTAGGTGCCGGCGGCGAGCTGGATGGTTTCGCCCGGGACTGCCTTGTTGAGGGCCGAGGACAGCTGACTGGCCGTCGCGACCTGCACGACGGTGCCGGTGGAGGTGGAGGTCGCGGTGGGGGACGCGGATGCTGATGCCGAAGCGGAGGCGGAGGCGGAGGGTGACGCCGAGGCCGAGGCCGAGGCGGACGGTGACGCGGAGACCGAAGCCGAAGCCGACGCCGAAGCCGACGGTGTCGCGCTGGCGGAGGACGAGCCGCCGGCCGCGGTGAGGCTGAAGTCGTCGGCGTCGTAGGTGCCTTCGCCGTACCAGCCGTGTACGTATACGGATACCGAGGTGGTCGAGGCGCCGGTGGTGAAGGTGGTGGACAGCTGGGTCCAGCCGCTCGCGGCCGGGATCCAGGAGTCGGAGTAGCCGGTGGCGCCGAGGTAGACGTAGTCGCCCTCGACGTACGCGGTCAGGGTGTACTGGGTGTTCGGCTGCACCGTGACGGTCTGCGCGCACTGGGCGTCATCGGAGGACGTGGCCGCTCCGGACAGGGCGTAGGAGCCCGCGTGCACCGGCGAGCCGACCACCGAGCCGGTGCCGGCGTCGCAGCTCCACGGCGTGAGGGTGCCGGTTTCCAGGCCCGGATTGGTCAGCAGGTTGGTGGCGGCGTCGGCCGTGGGGGCCAGGACCAGGGCTCCGGCGGCGAATCCGGCCGTGAGCGCGGCCGCGGCCAGCGTGGCGGTCAGCGCGGAGCGGCGGGTCGGCGCGGTGCGGGCGGCGGTGGTCCGGGGTGCGTCCGGCGCGCGGTCGGCGCGGCGGCGGATCCGGGGGCGGTGGTTCACGGCGGGCTCCCTCCATGGCCGCGGCCGCTTCGGCGGGCGCGCGGATGCGGAGGGCGGCCGGGGGCGAGCCCGGCTCCGCGTCCGCGTGCGCGGTGGGCTCGCGGACGCGGCGACGCGAGTCCTGCCGGCGGCGCGGCGTGGCTCGGCCAGACGCGGCGTGGCTCGGCCACGCGGACGGCAGGCCGAGTGGTCCGCCCACCGCGCCGGGCAGGACTCCTGACGATGTCGCAGCCACGATGCGCCATCGGCCGACGCCCCGTCAAGGGGTCTAGACCATTTCCCCGAACTCCGGCTAGGCCGTGTCTTCGAACCAGCGTCGGATCAGGCCGCGGCGTCTGACGCGTGCGCTCGCAAGGCGCCGGGCCGTGCGCATACTCGGTCGTCTGTAAGCGGTCCGGCAACGCCGCGAGCGTGCGTGGCAGGCGTCGCGGCCCCGGCGATGGTTCGAAGACACGGCCTAGGGCGTGCGATCCACGCCCAGCCAGCGGCCGCTGGTCAGGATCTCCATGAAGAAGGCTTCGAACAGCCGCAGCGCCGCGGCCGCCGTCGTCGCGGTACGGAACGACGACGCCGTGCCCTCACACCGTTCTCGGGCCGCGAGGGTGGCCGCCCGCTGGGCCAGCCGGTAGCCGTCCGCGCTGGGGAACACCCAGGAGGCGGGCAGCACCGTGGGGTCCGGCGCGTGCGTCGGCACCAGGCCGCGGGTGAGCAGCAGGCTCGCCACGAGCTGCTCCGCCAGGCTCGGCGTGCGGCGCGGGTCGCGGTCGAACTCACGGCACACGGTGTTCCAGTCGCGCACGAAGCGGGATCTGTCGCGCACGGTCAGCGGCAGGACGCGCAGTTCGTCCACCGCCGTGACGGGACTCGGCAGGCCGGCCGGCCTCGGTCCGGGGCCGCGCAGCCGGTACCAGTCGATGTCGGTGTTCCGGGTGAGATCGGCGAACTCCCGGTCGAAGCGCCTGTCGCGTAGGAGGCGTGTTCGGCTCATCGCATCGCAGTACCCGATGAAACGATGGATCATGCGCGGCGTGCGGAGTCAACGTGCTCGGTACCGCGCGAGGGCGAGCAGGTCGACGCGGCGGACGAGTTGCGAGGAGACGAGCGCGCGGGCCCCGTGCTCCGCGACGAGTTCCGAGGCGCGCCGCAGCAGGCCGCGCCGGTCGAGAACGGGGACCACCTGCTCCAGGGCGTGCGGGGCGGGGGCGGGAAGTTCGTCCCGGCAGGCCTGGAGCAGGTCGCGTCGCGTCCGGCTCGCGGACACGGTCAGCCCGCGGCGTCCACGGAGTCGGCTTCGGGTGCGTCCTCGCCCGGCAGAGTGTTGAGGGCGACGGCCATCGTGTTCAAGGCCACGGCGATCGTGGCGTGGGCTAGGGCGAGCGCGGTGTGTTCCTGCAGCGCGGTGGTCCCGAACCCGGCCACGTGGGCGTTCGCCAGGTGTTCCCTGGCTTCGTCGATGTGCTCTTTGGAGGTCATCTCGCGCGGGTCGACGGCAGGCATCAGGGCGTTCTCCTCGGTTGCGCGGCGGGAACCGCGGCGATCACGTACGCACGGGTGACCGGGTTCGCCCGTCCCATGCGCCGCGACGGCTATGATCATCATGCCGGTGACGGTCTGACGTGGGCCCGGTGGCGTCGACCGGTTGCGATCAGAAAGGCTCTCCGTGCGTCCGTTTCTCCGCGCCGCGTCGGCTCTCGCCGTGGTCGGTGCCTTGACCTCGGGATGCGCGGCAGCCGATCGCACGGTGCGCAGTGCCGACGAGTCCGAGTCCTCGATCTCGCCCGCGACCGCGGTCTCCTCCGCCTCGTCTGCGCCCTCGTCCTCACCCTCCGCCTCGCCCTCGTCCACCGACAGCACGGCGCCGGCGTCCGGGCCGCTGCCGGATCTGGGGCCTGCGACACTCGCAGAGATCCCGGCGGACAGCGACCAGGTCGTCGAGGTGGTCGGGGCGGGCGTGAACTCGCCGGACTCGACTCTGGTGCTCTATCAGCGGACCGCGTCCGGCTGGCAGGCCGGGGCGCAGTGGGCTGCGCACAACGCGCTGCACGGCTGGACCGAGCACAAGCAGCAGGGCGACCTGCGCAGCCCGATCGGCGTGTTCGGGCTGACCGACGCCGGGGGTTTCGACCCGAACCCGGGCTCCAAGCTGCCGTACTACCGCTCGGACGACTTCGTCATAGGCGGCCGCGGCTTCGAGGGCGAGTCGCTGGCGGGTTCCTTCGACTACGTCATAGCGATCAACTACAACCGGAAGGCCGGCGTCTCCCCGCTCGACGACACCTACCCGCTGGGCTGGGAGCGGGGCACCGGCGTGTGGATCCACGTCGACCACGGCGGGCCGACGCACGGGTGCGTGAGCATTCCCAAGCAGGACATCGTCACGCTGCGCGGCCTGCTCGATCCGTCCCTGCATCCGGTGATCGTCATGGGGGACGCCGCCGATCTGGCGCGCTGAACAAGCCGCGCGCCTCGCGTCCCGCTCCACGACATCCCGCTCCACGCCTCATCACCCGCGTTGACCTGGCCCTAGCCGCCGGGTGAGTCGGCACTCAACCATTGCTGAACCGCGGCCGCCCAGTCTGGGCATCGCCGGTCGGGCCGTGTCCAGGCCCGGCGCCGACCGGCAGCCATCCGCAACGGATCAGCGAAGGAGAGACCATGGTCGAGAACGAGATCGTGATCGGCGTCGAGGCGTCCGCCTCGGTTCTGGACATCCAGGGCCTGACGCCTGAGGCGCCGCTCAAGAGCGTCTGCGTCAGCCTGCTCAGCGTCATCGAGGGCACCGGCGGCGGCGGGGGCAAGTAGCCCGCGGCTCGGGGGCGGCCCGCGCACAGGCCGCCCCCGCACGCTCCGATCCGCCCGCCGAGGAGCCGAGGAGGCAGGAATTGTCAGGGGACGCGCAGGACTCCGAGGGCGCCGCGAGCGGCCCCCTCCCACGGCTCGAGCACATCAGGGACTTCCGTCTGCTGTGGGTGGGCGGCCTGCTGGCCGGGCTCGGCGCGCAGATGTCGATACTCGCGCTGCCGCTGCTGGTGCTGCGGCGGACGGGATCCGCGGTCGAGGCGGGCATGGTCGGCAGCGTGGCGCTGATCGCCCTCCTGGCCGGGATGCTGCCCGGCGGGGCGCTGGCCGACGTGGTCGAGCGTCGCAGGCTGCTGCTGCTCTGCTCGTTCGGCAGCATGCTGGCCGCCGGGGCCCTCGCCCTGTCCGTCTTCCTGGGCGCGGCGCAACTGCCGCTGGTCCTGCTGGTGGCGGCGTTCGGCGCGGTGATCAACAGTGTGGACGGCCCGGCCGCGCTCGGCCTGCTGCGGGCCGTGATCCCGCCGGAGCTGTTCGGCGCCGCGGCTTCGCGGATGCAGGCCAGGGCCGCCGCGGCCCGGGTGATCGGCCCTCTGCTCGGCGGCGCGCTGTTCGCGCTGGATCCGGCGCTGCCCTTCACGGGTGAGGCCGTGTGCCTGCTGCTCTCGATCGCCTGCCTGGCCCTGGTCAGGACGCGCTCCGCGCCGAGCCCGGGTGGCGCCGCGTTCTCCAGGACCTCGCTGCTGGCCGGCTTCGCGTTTCTGTGGGACCGGCCCTACCTGCGCACGGTCCTGCTGGTCTTCGGCCTCGGGATGAACGCCGCGTTCGGTGCCCTGATGTTCGTGGTGGTGGCCGTGGCCTCGCACCGCGGCGGGTCCGGTCTCGACGGCGGCACCGTGGTCTCGCTCACCGCCGTCGGCTCGCTCACCGGGTCGCTGCTCGCGCCGCGGGTGCCGGACCGGCTGCGGCCGGGAACGCGTATCAGCTGCGTGTCCTGGGCGTGCGCGCTGCTCGCCGCGCTGCTGCCGATCAGCCGCAATCCCCTCTACAGCGGCGGGTTGTGCGCACTGTGCGTCGCGGTCGCGAGCGTGGCCGGGATCAGTTTCCTGACGACGCTGGTGACGGTCACGCCCGACGACCTGATCGGGCGGGTCCAGAGCGCGGCGGGTCTGCTCTCTTCGCTGGTCCAGCCTCTGGCGCCGCTGGCCGGCGGCGCGTTGCTGACCGCGTGGGGCGATGCGGCCACGTACCGCGTGCTGGCCGTGGTGTTCGTGGTCTGCGCGGTCGTCCTGGCGACGGCCCCGTCCGTACGCGGCGCGCCCGCTGCCGTGCGCGGCCGCCGGCTTCCGGCCACCGGCTGACAGGAGAGGCATCATGTCGGATCAGCACCAGGCTCTTCTCTACGCGGTGGCGGACCACCGCTACTTCGAGACCCCGAGCCGTCTGGCGGACGACGGCGAGCGCTACCCGTGGGCGGACGGTCCGATTCCGCCGGGCTGGATCCGGGCCGATCAGGGCCTGTGGACGAGCCTCAGGCCGGCCGGGGCCGAGCCGGTCGAACAGGGATGGAAGATCCACCTTTCGGCGACGCCGCACACGGCCGGGCTCACGCTCGAGCGCGCCGGCGCCGTGCTGCTCAAGCGCGGGGTGCCGTTCAAGTTCCTGCGCAGCCGACGCGCGGTGGAACTGTTCTCCGGCAAGCAGATGCACCGGGCCGCGAGCGGCAAGTTCCTCGCCGCCTATCCGCCCGACGAGACCTGGCTGCCCGAGTTGCTCGACGCGCTGGTGGCCGCCGTCGACGGGCTGCCGGGTCCGTACATCCTCAGCGATCTGCGGATCGGCGGCGGACCGGTGCACGTGCGGTACGGCGCCTTCGTGGAGCTGTGGTGCGAGGACGCGGACGGCGTGGCGGTACCTGCGCTGCGTGATCCGAGCGGCCGGCTCGTCCCGGACGCGCGCGGCGCGGTGTACCGCACGCCGCAGTGGGTGAACCCGCCCCCGGAACTCGAGCCGCATCTGCTCGCGCGGACGCGGGCCCGCGACGACGACTTCCCGTACGCGGTGCGCAAGGCGCTGCACTTCTCCAACGCGGGCGGCATCTACCTGGCCGATCATCGGGTGACCGGGCGTCAGGTGGTGCTGCGGGAGGCGCGGCCCTTCGCCGGTCTCGACGGGCTCGGCGACGCCCTGGAACGGCTGCACCGCGAATACCGCACCCTGCTGACGCTGCGCGGGCTGGACTGCGTGCCCGAGGTCCACGGTCTGCACACGGTGTGGGAGCACACCTACCTCGTCGAGGAGTACATCGAGGGGCGCACGCTGCTGGAGGAGATGGTCGAGCGCCACCCCGTGGCGGGCCGGGACTGCGGTCCCGAAGCGCTGCGCTCGTACGCGCGCTGGGCCGAGTCGGTGGCCGCGAGCCTGCGCCGCGCCCTGGACGCGATCCACGGACGCGGGGTGTGCTTCCGCGACGTGCACCCGTCCAACATCATCGTGCGCCCGGACGGTTCGGTGGCGCTCGTCGACTTCGAATATGCGAGCACGATCGACGACCCGGACCTGGCGCGGGTCGGCGCCCGCGGGTTCCGGGCCCCGGCTGGAGCGACCGGCGTCGAGGCGGACGCGTACGGGGTGTGGGCGACCTCGCTCGCCATGCTGATGCCGATCACGGAGATGATCGAGTTCGCGCCGGAGAAGGCGGCGGTGCTCGAAGCGGCTGCCGCGGAGCGCTTCGGCCTGGCCGGCGCGGGGTGGCCGCGCCGACCCGACGTCGGAGCGGCAGTGACGCCCGACGCCGCCGAGGTGCCCGACCCGGTCGACGACTGGCCCGCCCTGCGCGAGCTGCTGATCGTGGGTATCCACGCGTGTGCGACCCCTGATCGGGAGGACCGGCTCTTCCCGGCCGACTGGGCCGTGTTCGAGCAGGGCGGCCACACCGTCGCGCACGGTGCCGCAGGCGTGCTCCTCGCCCTGGCCCGGACCGGCGCACCGGTCCCCGCGCACTACCTCGACTGGCTGGTGGCGGCATGTCGGCGGGCTCGGACCGGAATACCGCGCGGCCTGTACGACGGGCTGTACGGCTCGGCCCTCGTGCTCGACGAACTCGGGCGGCGACAGGAGGCGCGCGAAACGCTCGACCGGGCCGGTGCGGCCGGCTTCGCGCCGCACGCCGGCATCCACAGCGGCCAGGCCGGCGCCGCGCTGGCGTACTGCCACTTCGCCGAGAGCGCGCAGGACTCGGCGCTTCTGGACGAGGCCGTGCGCGTGGGCGAGCGCCTGGACGCCCTCGCGCGCGGTGAGACGCCGGACGGTGCTGGTCGCCTGATCGCCCCGACCCGCGCCGGACTTCTGCTCGGCTTCAGCGGCGCGGCCGTGCTGCACCTGCGACTGCACGACCTCACCGGCGAGCGCCGATGGCTCCTCGCGGCGCGGCGGGCTCTGGCTCACGACGTCGAACACTGCGTCGTCATGCCCGACGGCACGGTCATGGTCCGGCAGGGCCACCGGCACCTGCCGTATCTGGACGAGGGAAGCTGCGGCATCGCGCTCGTCGCCCGCGACTACCTCGACCGGGCCGAGGATCCGTCCCTCGCCGCGCTCATCGATCGCGTCCGCCCTCTGGCTGCCGGCGATTTCGTGCGCGAGCCGGGTCTGTTGCGCGGCCGGGCCGGCCTGGTCGCGGCGCTGGCCGTACTCGGGCCGGAGGGCTGCGAACAGGAGATGGCACGTTCCGTGCGCGCCCTGTCCTGGCACGCGGTGCGCCATCGCGGGGGAGTGCTGTTTCCCGGCTACGGCCTGCAGAAACTCTCGGCCGACCTGGCCAGCGGCTCGGCGGGCGTGCTGCTCGCGCTGCACACGGTCTTCGACGGCAAGGGCGAGCGGGCCGGTCTCCTGCCCGCGATCTGAGCCCGGCTGTTCCGCCATCGCCATCAGCCCCCTGAAGGAGGGACTCCATGTTCGACGCACTCGACGCAGCGCTCGCCGACGGCGAGTACTACGCGCCGTTCTCCACGGTGCGCGATCCCGGTACGCGCTTCGCTCCCGAGGCGGTGGCGGACGGCTGGCAGGGCAGCGGCCACGACATCTGGACGGTGTGGACGCACCCTGATATCTCTCTGGCCGAGCAGGGCTGGAAGATCCACGTCTCGGCGCGGTTCGCCCGGGCCCAGCAGGTGCTCGACACGGTGGCGCAGGCGTGCTTCGCCGAGCGGGTGCCGTTCAAGCACCTCGCCTCGACGCGCTTCTTCCTCTTCCTGCACCACAAGCACGCGCCGCGGCAGCAGGCGGGCAAGTTCTGCGCCGTCTACCCGCCCGACCTCGCCACCGCGCGTCGAGTCCTGGACCGCTTGGCGGACGCGCTCGCGGGCGAGGAGGGGGCGTACGTGCTCACCGATCGGCGCTACCGGGACTCCCGGACCGTCCACTACCGGTACGGCGCGTTCGGCAGCCGCAGCAGGCTGCTGCCCGACGGCACCCGGGAGCCGCTGCTGCGCGCCGGCGACGGTCACGACGTCGTGGACCGGCGCCTGCCCGCGTTCGTGCTGCCTCCGGGAGTCGCAGACCCCTTCGTCGAGCAGGAGACGCCAGTCCATCATGGCCAGATCATCGTGGGCGGATACGAGATCCTCGAGGTACTGCAGAACAGCAACGCCGGGGGCGCCTACCGGGCCCGGGACGCGCGCGGCGGGAGGACGGTCTTCCTCAAGGAGGCCAGGGCGCACAACGGCTACACGGCGGACGGCGTCAGCGCCCGGGAACGGCTGCGCGGCGAGTACGGCGTCCTGACCGTGCTGCACGAGTCCGCGCCCGGGCTGGGCCCCGAGCCGCTGGGATATTTCGATGAGTGGGAACACGAGTTCCTCGTCACCGAATACCTCGAGGGCACCCCGCTGCGCAGCTGGATCGGGCACAACTCCCCGCTGATCAGAGCCGACTGGGCGCAGCGGGACGTCACCGGGTACTTCGACGCCTGCCGCCGCGTTCTGGGCAGCCTGGACGACGCGCTCGGCAGCCTGCACGCCCTCGGGTACCGCTTCGGGGACCTGAGCCCCGGCAACGCCATCGTCACCGCCGACGGCGCGGCCCGGCTGGTGGACTTCGAGACCGTCACGCCGCTCACCGAACCCGTCGCGCCGGTCGGGACTCCCGGATTCGTCCCGCCGGCCGAGATGCTGGCCGAACTCCTGGCCGACGGCGCGGATCCGGCGCTGCCCGATCACTACGCCCTCGGCGCCGTGGCGCTGTCCATGTTCGCCAACCTGCACTCCGTCGCCGAGCGCGCGCCCGGCAATCTCAAGCTGCTGCGGCGCGACCTGGCCGCCACCGTCGCTCCGCCCGTCGACCTCTGGGCCCGCGCGACCGCCTTCTACCCAATCGGTTCCGGCGACGCTGCGACACCCGAGGACGTGGACGCCGACCCGCTCGGCGCTCTGTCCCGGATGGCGCGGCTCGCGGCGGCGGGACTGGTGGCGATGGCCGAACCCACCCGGCAGGAGTGGGTCTTCCCGCCGCCGCCCGCGGCCTTCGGCACCAACACGGTGTGCCTGGGCTACGGCACCGCAGGGGTCGTCTACGCTCTGCTGCGGGCCGGCGTACCGATCCCGGACGCAGTGGACAAGCGGTTGCGCCGCGATGCCATGACCGCGCGCGGGCAACTGCCGCCCGGGCTCGACGCCGGCCTGGCGGGCATCGCCCGGGTGCTGGCCCGGCTGGGACATCTGGACGAGGCGCTCGACCTGGCACTACTCGCCGATGAGCATCGGCTCACCGTTGTGCGCGCGACGCTCGCTGGGGGCAGCGCCGGCGTGGGCCTCACGTGGCTGGACCTGTACCGCCGCACCGGCGACGACGACTGCCTTGATCTGGCCGTCGCGCATGGCGAATGGATTGCGAAGCTCGCCGATCCGGTCCCGTTTCTCGGTCGCGACGACGCGCGCGGCCTGTTCCACGGCCGCTCCGGGCTCGCGCTCTTCCTGCACCGCCTGTTCGAGGCCACCGGCGAGACCGGCTTCCTTGAGGCCGGGTGCCGCCTGCTGCATGAGGAGCTCGACCGGGCGATGGCGCTGGACGACGGTGCGCTCTCGTTCTCCGACGACGCCGTGAGCCGACGGGCCATGCCCTACTTCAGCGTGGGCTCCGCGGGCGTCGGCATCGTCCTGACCCGCTACGTCCACACGCAGCAGGCAGCGGATGAGCGCTTCGCCGCCGCGCTGCCGCTGATCGTCGCCGACACGTACAAGACCTGTGCGATGGAGGGCGGGCTCTACACCGGACTCGCCGGGATGGCCTGGTTCCTCGCGGAGCACGCCGAGCTGACCGCAGACGCCGACGACCGCGCCCGCGCCGTCACGGTCGCCACCGGACTGCTCAAGTACGCGGTGCCGCACAAGAGCCGGCCGGACGCGGTGCGCTTCCTCGGCACCGGCTCCCTGCGCTTCAGCGCGGATCTCTCCAGCGGGTCGGCCGGGGTGCTCCTCGCGGTCCGCCGGATCCTGGACGGCCCGGCGGACGACCTGTTCGGCTGAGCCCTGCTCGCTCACCCGAGCAGAAAGCACGCACCACCACCGACACCACCGAGGAAGGACACGACCATGGCACAGCTTCTCGCCCTGCAGCAGATCGAGGCCAAGCGGGACGACATCCCCGTCATCTGCTTCAGCGTCTGGGGCAGCACGAGCCACACTAGCTCGGCTCTGTGATCCTGAAAGCACTGTGATCCTGAAGTACCGTGACCCGCCGCGGCCTGCCGGATCGCTCCGACAGGCCGCGGAGCGGTCTCTCCGCCCGCGTCCTACCCGCGGGCCGCGGTCGATCGTGCGTAGAGATGGGTGAGGTAGGGCAGCGAGTACGTCGCGGAGCGGTCCGCCGGCTCCGCGCCGGTCGGGGGCGAGACCAACGCGCCCTTCTCGATCATCGATTCGAGCTCGATGCAGAGCCGGTCCGGCGCGATTCCGGTCAGCGCGGCGGCGTCGGTCGCGGCGAACCTGGCCGAGGGCTCGAGCCGGGCTAGGGAGAGCAGCACGGCCGCGTGCGAGGGCCTCAGGTCCCGCCATCCGCGGGCCGCCTGCGCGCGTACCTGGAGGTCGCCGACCTCCAGATGGTCCAACACCGTGTCAGGTTCGGCGAGCCGCGCGGCGTACTCGGCCAGCCGCAGGTGCGGGAGGACGACGAGTTTGAGCCCGGCTGCCCGGATCGCCAGCGGAATCCCGCCGCAGGAGGCGACGATGCGTTCGGCGGAGGCGGGATCGGACCGCACCCGGCCGGGGCCGGCGACCGTGGTGAGGAAGTCGAGGGCCTCGTCGGCGGGCAGCGGCGTTACCTGGATGCGTCGGGTCGGGGACAGTCCGGCCAGTTGGCCGCGCGCGGTGACGAGCGCCGAGCTGCGGCCGCCCGGGAAGAGCGTGCGGACCGTCGCTTCGTCGGGTGCGTCGTCGAGGATCAGCAGGACACGACGGCCGGCGGACCACGTACGCCAGCGTGCTGCCTCCCGCTCGGGGTCGGCGCAGGACCGTTCCGGCTCGTCGGTGTACGCCAGCAGTTCGGCGACGGTCGATGTCAGCGGCCTGGCCGAGCCGTCGCGCTCGCGAAGCCGGACGATGACCATTCCGTCGGGGAACTCGGAGCCGAGTCGGCGGGCCGCGCGCAGGGCGAGCGCGGTCTTGCCGGCGCCGGGTTGGCCCACGAGCAGCGTGAGGGAGCCGCTGTGGGACACGGCCTCCGACAGTTCGGCCACGATGTCCGCGCGTCCGGTGAACTCCTCGGTCTCCGCGGGCAGCCGTACGCCGGGGACGCGGCGATGGGCGCGCATGCGATCGCGTCCGTTCTCGTCCGCCAGGATGGCCCGGTATGCGGCCTCGAATGCCGGGCTGGGCGAGATGCCGAGCTCGCGGGCGAGGAGTTTGCGCAATTCGTCGTAGGCGGCGAGCGCCTCGGCGCGGCGCCCGGCGCGGTGCAGGGCGGTCATATGAGCGGACCGCAACCGCTCCCGCAGCGGGTGTCGCTCGATCAGATCCTGCGTGGCCTCGGCGACCTCCTCGGCCGGCCCCGCTTCCAACGCGGCCTCGGCCCAGTCCTCGCACGCGGCCAGGTGACGCAGCTCGAGCCGGTCGGCCTCGGCGCGCAGGGAATCCGAGGCGGCGAGCTCGCCCAGCGGCGAACCGACCCGCAGATCCTTCGCCTGGCGCAGGATCCGCGCGGCCCGCTCGGCGTTCCCGCCGACGGCCGCGTCGTGGCCCTGCCGGGCCAGCGCCGCGAGGCGCAGGGAGTCGAGTTCGTGCTCGGCCACCCGCAGCCGGTAGCCGCCGGGTTGCAGCACGAGCCGGTCCTCGGCGCCGGCCTCGGCGAGCACCCGGCGGATCCCGAAGACGTACAGCTGGAGGTTCTTGCGCGCCGTGCGGGGAGCGTCCTTCTCCCACACGGCCTCGGTCAGCGCGTCGAGCGAGACCGCGTTCCCGGCCCGGCACAGCAGCATCGCGAGCACCCGGCGCTGCTTGAGCGGCCCGAGGGCCAGCTCCCGGTCGCCGGCCCAGGCCCGGACCGGACCCAGGACGCAGAACCGCAGGGCGGGGGAGGTGGGCG
>NZ_JAGSOG010000620.1 GCF_018139695.1 Actinospica durhamensis
CGCCCCGGGACCCCCGCCCTCGCGCCGCCGCGGCTGCCCGCGCCGATGGCCGCAGGGCGCAATCCGGCCGAGCCGGCGCTGATCGACTCCTGCCCGATGGGGAGCGCCGGCCCCCTTTCCACCCGAAGAGACGAGGAACAACAGCGTGACCACGAACCATGACATCGCCCCCGACCCCGCCGAGCCGCCCCGGGTCGTGCTGATCACCGGGGCCGCCTCCGGGATCGGGCGCGCCACCGCGCAGCTCTACTCCGAGCGCGGGTACCGCGTCGTCGCGCTCGACCTCGACGAGGCCGGCCTGGACAAGCTCACCGCCGACGCGGCCGCCGACGCGTTCGTGGTGGGCGACGCGGCCGATCCGGCGGCGAACGAGGCGGCGGTGGGCCTCGCCGTCTCCCGCTTCGGCCGGCTCGACGCGGCCGTGCTCAACGCCGGGATCGGCGGAGCCGGGCCGTTGGAGTCGGACGGCGCGCTCGAGCGGTTCGACCGGGTACTTGCCGTCAACGTGCGCGGAGTGGCCGCCGGCATCAGGGCCGCGGTCCCCGCCCTGCGCGCGGCCGGCGGCGGCGCGATCGTGGCCACCTCCTCCGTCTCCGGCCTGCGCGGAGACCCCGGCACCTGGGCGTACAACGCGACCAAGGCCGCGATCATCAACCTGGTGCGCGGCCTGGCCGTGGACTACGCCACCCAGGACATCCGGATCAACGCCATCGCACCCGGCGGAACACTCACCGCACTGACGGCGGGCCAGGTCGCCCATCCCGTGCTGGGACCGGAGATCGCCGCACGCATCCCGGCGCAGCGCTGGGCGGACCCGCGCGAGCAGGCCGAGGCGATCTGGTTCCTCACCTCGCCCGCAGCCTCCTACATCACCGGCGTGGTACTGCCAGTGGACGGCGGCCTGTCCGCCAACGGCGGCATCCTGCCCCCGCCCCCGCGCCGCGGCTGAC
>NZ_JAGSOG010000621.1 GCF_018139695.1 Actinospica durhamensis
GGCGGCGGGGCGCGGCCCGGTCGCTGCCGCGGCCGGGGCCTCGGCTGTGACGGCTTCGGCGTCCTCGATGTCGCCGTCGAGGGCGTCGGTGAGGATGTGGCGCATCTGGCGGGCGCGTTCGCGGTCGATGACGGCGTCGTCGCCGCCGAGCCGGGCCAGGACGTCGAGGATGGCCTGGCGGCCGAGGTGGGCGTAGAGGGCGCGCGGGTCGGCCTGCATGCGGGCCTGTTCCATCAGGCGGGCGTGGGCGCGGGCGCGGCGGGAGGCGGCGTGGCGGCGGGTGAGCCAGCCGGCGCGCTTGGCCCGGTTGTCGGCGCGCACGAACCGGTCGATGCGGCGGTTGGCGTCCTCGGTCTCGAGGTTGGCGCCGAGGGCGGTGGCCAGGCCGAGGCGTACGGCGATGCGCTTGTAGGACAGCAGCCAGCGGACGGTCTCGGCGCGGCCGTCGGCGGCGCGGCGGGCGCGGCGCTCGGGGACCATGCTGCGTTCCCACAGCCACGCGGCCACCAGCGGGGCGCCGAGGCGCACGAGGGCTTCCTGCGGTGAGGTGGCCTCGGAGGCGGACATGAATCCGGATGCCGAGGTCAGCACCCACACGGCGATGCCGTCGGCGCCGGCGTTGCCGTCGCGCGCGACGTTGGCGCGGGCGCGCAGCGCGGAGGCGAGCACGGATATCTCCATGAACGCGAACAGCACGGCCTGGATCCACACCGGCAGGTGCATGGTGCGGGAGAAGAAGTGCCACATGCCGGTCGCGGCGACGGAGGAGGCCATGGCGGCGGCCACGACGGTGAGGGTGTCGGCGGCCTTCTTCCCGCGCAGGGAGCGGGTGGCGCGCACCAGGACCAGGATCAGGGTGAGCGCGGCGATGAGTGCGGCGAGTCCGGCGATGGCCTGGGGGAGGGGGCCGGCGGTGTCGAACCAGTGCTTGAGCTGCTGG
>NZ_JAGSOG010000622.1 GCF_018139695.1 Actinospica durhamensis
GGCGGGGATCGGACAGGGGCCGGGCGCCCTGGCAGGGGACCGGACTCGGGCAGAGATCGTGCAGACCGTGTAGGCGGATGTCGATGACGCTAGCGCGGCACCTTGGCGGGCCTAGGCATCGGCGCTAGCGCGGCACCTTGGCGGGCCTGGGCATCAGCCGCGCCCCGGCGACAGCCGACGTCACCTCGGCCAGCCGGGCCAGGCGCAGCACCTCGAACCGGTGGAAGCTCGGCTCGCCGGTCCGGCACACCAGCACCCGCAGCCCGGAGGACCCGACCGGCGCCGAAGCGTAGTACGCGGAGCCGACCGTGACCGAGCTGGCCTGCGGCGGAAGGTCCGGCAGCACGAGCTCGGCGGGCGCGTCCCAGCTGCGCGCGACCACGGCCCCGCTGTGCTCGGGCCCGAGCGCCACGGCCCAGTCGGCGGCCAGGATGCGCGGCAGGGCGTCGGTGAGCAGCCCGAGTCCGGCGCGCGGGTCGGCCGCGATCCGGCCGAGCAGGTCGAGGTCGGGGAACGCTCCCGGCACCTCGCCCGAGGGCCGCACGCCCGCCACCGTCACCCCGCCGATCGAGTGCAGCGCCGCCTCCAGGGCCGGGCGCCGGTGTTCCTCCGGCAGGAAGACGGTGATCTCGTCCAGTGCCCGCCCCTGTTCCCGGCTGAGCACGCTGACCTGCACGATATCGGCCCCGCAGGCACCGAGTTCCCGTGTCACCAGACCCAGCGCCCCCGGCCGATCCGCCACCCACAGTCGCAGTCGTAGCAGCATTCTGATTTCCTCTCCGCTCGACGCGCCGCCGAGCGGTCCGTGCCCGGGCACAGCCCAGTCAAACGGGTCCCCGTTTCCACCCCGTTGCGTACGGGTCACAGCCCGGTGCGCGCCACCGGCGCACGTCCCTGGACCCCGGCACGTCAGCGGCCGCCGCAGCCCCCGCCC
>NZ_JAGSOG010000623.1 GCF_018139695.1 Actinospica durhamensis
CGCCGGATCCGCCCGCGCCGCCCGGATCGCCCTGCTGGTGCTGTGCCTGCTGTGCGGCCTCGCCGTCGGCACGGTCGGATCCTTCCTGCACCGCGCCGGGCTCGGCGGGTCCAACCAGGGCGGCGGCTTCCCTGACGGCCTGCTGCTGAGCCTCGGCGGCCTGACCGGCCTGCTGCTCGGCCTCGGCGAACTCACCCGTCCCGCCCCTGACGCCGCCTCCCGGTACCCCGGCCGCCTCGCCGCGCTCGCCGCCGCCGCGGCCGGCTGGGTGGTCGCCGTGATCTGGCTGACCTACGTCGGCCCGCCGCCGTCCCTGCACACCAAGGGCGACGTGGTGCTGGCCAACGACTGGCTGTCCATGACGTACCTGATCGCGGGCATGGCCCTGGCCACGGCGTTCCTCTACAAGGCCTGGATCGCCTCGCTCGACGCCCGGATGGCCCGCGCCCGCGGCTGACCGCCGCGCCCGGCCCCGCCCGCCGGCGCCGGACCAGGGCCGTCCGAGGCGTCGAAGGACTCTCACTCGACCGGGTGAATTCCCCGGGAAGCACCCTGCGTATGCCCTGGAGGGCTGCCCGGCTTCCACGAAAGCGGTCCGCGCCGCCGGGCGGTCACAGTATGGTGATCGGCGAAATACTGTCCGTCAGCGGAACGGAAGGCCGGGCCGGCGCAGTGACCGACGTACCCACAGATCCCACAGAGCCGGCCCCCACCGACCTGCTGGACTTTCCGCCGCTCCCGCAGCAGGCGGGCCCGGCCGGATACCGGGACGAGGGCTACCGGGACGAGGGGTATCGGCCGGACGCCGGGTACCGGGACGAACTCGGCTCCACCGGCGGCTACGGCCTGCCCCAGGCCGCCTCGCCCGGGACGCAGGGCCCTCATCCCTACGGCAGTCCGTCGCAGGTGCCCGGGCACGCGGCGCCCCCGCCG
>NZ_JAGSOG010000624.1 GCF_018139695.1 Actinospica durhamensis
GACATCCCCACGCCGACCGGAGCGACCCCGCGCCAGATCGGGCTACCGACTACCGCGACCCTCCTGCCGATCATCGCGGTCAACCAGGCAAAACGGCAGTTAACTTGACAAATCAGATTCCACAGAACGATCCGCTGGCGGGTCGAGCAGACCCTCGGCACCCTGATGATCCACCGCCGCCTGGTACGCGACTACGAGATCAACCCGGCCACCAGCGAAACCCGGGTGTACTGGGCCATAACCGATCTGATGACCCGCCGCCTGACCGGCACCTCCACCCCGACCTGGCGCGGAACATAGAAGGACACGATGACCCGAACGATCCTGGACCTCGTCGCCGAACGCGAGCAGCTTCTGCGCACCCACACCGACTACCTGCGCGTACAGATCGAGCAGATCACCGCCGAGGCCGCGGAACTCGAAGCCGAACTCGCCGACCTGGCCATCACCCGCAAAGTCCTGCTCAGCCTCGAGATCGACCAGGCCGAGATCCCAGGGCAGCCGGCCCTTCCCGAGAACCCCGCGTGCCAGCACATCCTGGCCGCCCTCGCCGACGCCGGCGGGCCCCTCCGCGCGAAAGACCTCTGCCACGCGCTCGACCTCGGCCTGGAACCGAAGAACATCGAGGGCATGCGCGCCAAGCTCAAGCGCCTGGTCGCCCGCAGCCTGATCACCGAGGACGTGCCCGGCCAGTTCGCCCTCCACCATCAGTAAACGAACACGCCCACGCACCCGAGGCACGCGCCTAATCGACTCTCAAAGACGAAACAGACAATAGCCCACATCCTGCCCTCTGACTGGGCGTTTGAGCATGGTATTTCGTCCGAACATGGGGTATGTCGGGTGCGGTGTTCGTCCGGTTCGTGCGCCTTGCCGGTAAGTGCACCCCGCGGTTCGGGCGGATGGCTGTCTAGTTTGCTATG
>NZ_JAGSOG010000625.1 GCF_018139695.1 Actinospica durhamensis
GGACAGGGAGGGGCTAGCATGGACCGATGCGCAAGAAGCTCGCGGTACCGCTGGGTGTGGCGGCGGTCGGTCTGGCCGGCCTCGGTTACGCAGCCGGCGTGGAGGTCAACCTGTACCGGCTCCGGCGCTTCGAGCTGCCGGTCCTCGACCCTGGCGCACGGCCGCTGAAGATCCTTCAGGTCTCGGACATCCACATGGTCCCGGGCCAGCGGCGCAAGCAGAAGTGGCTCAGGTCCCTGGCCGAACTCGAGCCGGACCTCGTCGTCAACACCGGCGACAACCTCTCCCACCCCGACGCCGTCGGCCCCGTCCTCGACGCGCTCGAGCCGCTGCTGCGCGTGCCCGGCGTGTTCGTGTTCGGCTCGAACGACTACTACGAGGCCAAGAAGCTCAACCCGGCCAAGTACCTGAAGAAGGGCGACCTCTCGCACGCGCCGCGCCGCCAGCGCACGCAGAACGACTGGCAGCGGCTTCAGGCGGGCCTGGAGAAGCACGGCTGGCTCCCGCTGAACAACGCCAGGGGCACGGTGGAACTGAGCGGTGGCGGGGCAGCGGGAGCGGCGACGGCGGCGGCCGGGAGCGACTCGCCGTCCTCGCGCCGCATCGCCTTCGTCGGCCTCGACGACCCGCACGTCCAGCGCGACCGCTACGAGCTCGTGGCCGGCGGCCCCGACATCGACGCCGAAGTCACCATCGGCGTCACGCACGCCCCGTACCTCAGGGCCCTCGACGCCATGGCCGCCGACGGCCTCCCGGTGATCCTGGCCGGCCACACCCACGGCGGCCAGCTGTGCATCCCCGGCTACGGCGCCCTGGTGACCAACTGCGACATCGACACCGCGCGTGTCAAGGGCCTGCACACCCACACCGCCCCCAACCAGCGCACCTCCGTCCTCCACGTCT
>NZ_JAGSOG010000626.1 GCF_018139695.1 Actinospica durhamensis
TATCCGGCGAGCGTCTTCGAGTCGGAGGGCGTGGTGGGTGGGATCTCGCAGACCGCGGAGCGTGGTGGGTGGCGGTTCGACATCGGCGGGCACCGGTTCTTCACGAAGGTCAAGCAGGTCGACGAGCTGTGGCACGAGATCCTGCCGGAGGAGGACTTCCTGCTGCGCCCGCGCATGTCCCGGATCCACTACCGCGGGACGCTGTTCGACTACCCGCTCAAGGCCGGCAACGCGCTCAAGGGCCTCGGGGTGGTGGAGGCGGCGAAGTGCATCGGTTCGTATACGTGGGCGAAGGTGCGGCCGCCGAAGAACCAGGAGTATCTCGAAGGCTGGGTGACGGCGCGGTTCGGCAAGCGGCTGTACCGGATCTTCTTCAAGACCTACACCGAGAAGGTGTGGGGTATCGATGCCTCGGAGCTGCCGGCGGACTGGGCGGCACAGCGGATCAAGAACCTTTCGCTGTTCGGTGCGATCGTGAACGCGCTCAGTCCGGGTAAGGGCTCGAAGAAGATCACGTCGCTGATCGACGAGTTCTACTACCCGAAGTACGGCCCGGGCATGATGTGGGAGACCGCGACCGAGAAGGTGCGCAAGCAGGGCGGCACGGTCGAGCTCGAGGCCTTCGTGGAGAAGGTGACCTGGACGCCCGAGGCCGGGGCCACGTCCGTGACCGTACGCACCGCCGACGGCGCGCGCGAGGTCCCCGCGGACCACGTCATCTCCTCGACTCCGATTTCGGCGCTGGTGCTCGCGATGGACCCGCCGGCATCCGCGGAGGCGATCGCGGCGGCCAAGGACCTGCGCTACCGCGATTTTCTGACCGTGGCCCTGGTCGTGCCGGAAAAGCACGGGTTCCCCGACAACTGGATCTACATCCACACCCCCGGCGTACGCG
>NZ_JAGSOG010000627.1 GCF_018139695.1 Actinospica durhamensis
CGAGCGGATCGAGCTGCTCGAGGCGGTCCGGCAGATCAAGCCCACCGTCCTGCTCGGCACCTCCACCGTGCACAACGGGTTCACCCGGGAGATCGTCGAAGCGATGAGCGCCGGGGTGCAGCGGCCGATCGTGTTCCCCATCTCGAACCCGACCTCGCGCATCGAGGCGATGCCCGCCGACGTGATCGCCTGGTCGCGCGGCAAGGCACTGGTCGCCGTCGGAATCCCGGTCGAGCCCGTGCAGTACGACGGGGTCACCTACGAGATCGGCCAGGCGAACAACGCGCTGGTCTACCCCGGGCTCGGCCTGGGCGCCATCGTGTCCGGCGCCTCGAAGGTGACCGCCGCGATGCTGCTCGCGGCCGCCGAGGCGGTGGCCGGGCAGGTCGACGTCGGCGCGCCGGGCGCGCCGCTGCTGCCGCCGATCGAGAACCTGCGCGCGTCCTCGGCCACGGTCGCGGTCGCGGTGGCGAAGGCCGCCGTGGCCGACGGCGTCGCCACCGTCCGGTCGGAGAACTGGGTGCAGGCCGTGCAGGACGCGATGTGGCAGCCCACGTATCCGGAGAACGCCTGACCGGCCGCGCCGACGGCGCACTGATCAGAGCACGAATATTCCTGTTCATATCGAGGACGGCGAGAGGCGGAGGCAGTCGTGAAGCGAGTTCTGATGACCGGCGCGGGGACCGGGTTCGGGTTCGAGGCGGCGATGCGTTTGGCGGAGAAGGGCTTCGAGGTGATCGCGGGGGTCGAGATCTGGGGGCAGGTGCAGACGCTCAAGCGGCAGGCGGCCGAGCGCGGGGTCAAGCTCACGGTCGAGAAGCTGGACGTGACCGACGCCGGCGACAGGAAGAAGGCGCTGGGCTGGGACGTGGAGATCCTGGTGAACAA
>NZ_JAGSOG010000628.1 GCF_018139695.1 Actinospica durhamensis
AGGGCTCCGGCTCGAAGTAGGGTTCGGGGTCGGGCTCGAAGTACGGTTCCGGTGCCGGGCCGGGCTCGAAGTACGGCTCGGGGTCGGGCTCGAAATACGGCTCGGGGTCGGGCTCGAAATACGGCTCGGGCGCGGGTTTCGGCGCGTAGTACGGCTCGGGTTCCGGCTCTGGCGTCGGGTCCGGGAAGGGTGCGAAGACGGGTTCGGGCTCGATGTACGGCTCGGGCTCGAAGACGGGTTCGGGCTCGATGTACGGCTCAGGTTCCGGCTCGGGGAACGGCTCGGGCAGGATTTCCGGCGCCGGCTGGGGTTCTGGCGAAGACTCAGGTTCGGGTGACGGCTCGGGCTCGGGTTCCAGTGACAGCTCGGGCTCGAGTGACGGCTCGGGCTGCGGCTCTCGCTCAGGTTCCGGCTGCGGCTCCGGCTCGCGCTCAGGTTCCGGCTGCGCGGCGAGCTGTGCGGCGATCGGGACCTGTTCGGTGTCGGCTTCGACGTACTCCGGCTCGGGGTCCGGCTCGGCTTGGCCGGGGTACGGCGGAAATTCGGGGAGCCGCAGATCCTCGAGGATCGGCTCTTCGGCGGAATCCTCGAGCGTGGTGGGTACGGGGGCGTCCGGGGATTCCGGCTGCCGCTGCGGCTCCGGGACAGAGTCGACGTCAACATCTTGAGCGGGCGCGAGCGGGAAGTTGGGCACCGTCTCGGCGACGGGCACGGGGTCGGGCTGCGGCTGCGGCTCCGATTGCGGCTCGGGCTCCGATTTGAGCTCGGGGTCGGGTGCCGGCACGGAATCCGCGATGGGCTCGGATTCGGGCTCGGGAACGAGATCCGACGCGGGCTCGGGTACCGGCGCAGGCTCGGATTCCAGCACGGGCTCGGGG
>NZ_JAGSOG010000629.1 GCF_018139695.1 Actinospica durhamensis
GTCGTACGTCCGCCCCAACGTGGGGTACTACACGCTCGCGGCGTCTGAAACCCCCGCCGGCTGGTCCGCGGTCGAGTTCACCTAGGCGAGCGGCACAGGCGCCGGGCCGAGGTCCTGCGTATCAGCCACCGAATACAATAATCCCGCGCCGGGCGGTGTGCCCGGCGCGGGATCGCCGTCATCTCGGACGGTGGCCTCACTCAGTTCCGCGTCACCGAATGACGGCGAGGGTCAGGGGCGCGGTGGCGGTTTCCGGCGGGACGGCCGTGTCGCGCACGGCGACGGTGAAGTCGCTGGCGCCGACGGTCCTGGGGGTGCCGGTGATGGCGCCGGTGGGCGAGAGGGTGAGTCCGGCCGGGAGCGAGCCCGCGGCGATGCGCCACTCGTAGACACCGGTACCGCCGGTGGCGTGGAGTTGCGCCGTGTACCTCACGCGGCGGGTGCCGTCGGGCAGGCTCGTGGTGGTCACCGACACCCTCTGGCGCACGGTTTGGATCAACGGAGCGCTGATGCTGCCCTGGTAGACGTTGTTGCCGCTGTAGGCAGCGGTGATCGAGTGCGATCCGCCGCTTGTGAAGACGTGCGTCAGGTGGGCCAGACCGTTGGGCAGCACGTTTGCCGTACCGATCGGTGTGCCGCCGTCGGCGAACGTCACCGTGCCGGTGGGTGCGGCGAGCCCGGACACACCCGTCACCATCGCGAAGTACGTCACCGGCTGCCCGGCGTCTGACGGGTTGTGGCTGGAAGCCAGCGTCGTACTGCTCGACGTCCTGGTGCCGTACGTGACGATCACCTGGCCGTTCCCGGGCAGCGGGCTCGCGGTGTACGTGGCGAATGCGCGGCTGTAACTGCTGCCGCCCCCGCCGCCACCAC
>NZ_JAGSOG010000062.1 GCF_018139695.1 Actinospica durhamensis
GCTCAACCCCCGTAGCCGCAAGAAACGCCGACGCATAAGCCTTGCGCCCCTGCCCGCCCGTATCCACGAGCGTGTGGTCGATGTCCCAGAGCACGAGCAGCGAAGTCGTCATGCATCGCATGATCGAGGAGTGTTCAGGCCCGGGCAAGTTCCCCCTGCTCGAGTTCCCTCGCGCCCCGAGCCCCACCTGCCCCAGTAAGGTGACTTCGTATGATCGGCTCCGAGCTTGAGATGACCGCGGATCTGGTCCGCGACGCGCTGCGGGAACAGCATCCGGACCTGGCCGAGCTGCCCATCCGCGAGGTGGCGGGCGGTTGGGGAAACCAGATGTGGCGCCTCGGGGACGACCTGGCCGTCCGGGTGCAGCGGATGGACACGAGCACCGATCCGCAGCTCAAGGAACGCCGCTGGCTGCCGCTGCTGGCCTCACGCCTGCCGCTTGCCATCCCGACCCCGGTGCGCAGCGGTACACCGTCCGAGCGCTTCCCCAAGATCTGGACGGTCATGACCTGGGTTCAAGGCACACCGATGGACCACACCCCGATCTCCCGCGGCGACCACGCGGCCGACGAACTGGCAGCCTTTCTCAAGGCTCTGCATGTGGAGGCCCCCGCCGACGCGCCGGTCGGCTCTGACTTCGGCACTCACCCCAGGGAGTCCACCCAGGGCTTCGAGCACTTCATGCGGGACGTGGACCTCGACGGCTTCGCCGAGGACGACGTCCGGGCCGTCTGGGACGACGCGGTGGCGGCCGTCGAGTGGCACAGGCCACGGGTATGGGTGCACGGTGACCTACACCCCGCGAACGTCGTCATCGCGGACGGCACACTGGCAGGCATCGTCGACTTCGGCGCAGTCTGCGCCGGCGACCCCGCGTGGGACCTCGCGGCCGCCTGGGTACTGCTCCCCGCAGGCGGCGCCGCACGGTTCTTCGACGGCTACGCCCAGGTAGACGACGCGACGATCCGCCGGGCCCGCGGTCTCGCCGCGATGAAGAGCCTGTTCCTGATGCTGATGGGCCAGAACGGCGACCGCGGCCTACCCGGCGGCAAGCCGAACTGGGGCCCCATAGGCCGGGCAGCTCTCGATCGTGTACTGAAGGACTTGTAAGCATGCTGCCGAAGGATTCGATCGCTGCGGAGTGTGCGCGGCGAGGACGGGCGGAAGTGGTCGCCGGCTGCGTGGCGCTGCTGGGTGGGCGGACGGTGGATGACGCGCTGGTACTGGCGCTCGGCGGTGCGCACGGGGCCGCAGTGCTCGACGGCGGACCGGAGACGCGATATTGGCTGCGGGTGTGGGCTGCGCGGGGGCTGCTGTGGGAGTGGAGCGCTGCGGCGGTGCCCGCGTTGGTCGCGGCGCTGGGGGATGAGCATTGGCGGGTGCGCGAGATGGCGGCCAAGGTGGTGGCTCGGCACCGGGTGGGGGCTGCGTTCGAGGCGGTGGAGGCGTTGCGCGCGGACGGGGTCGCCAGGGTCGCGGCGGCGGCTGAGCGCGCTGTCAGGGTGCTTGTCTCAGGCGGAGACTGACGGCGGATCCGGGCTCGGCCGGTGTGATATTTTCTCCCCCTGTTATCCGCGCGTGCCCGAGGGGGGCCTGTGTTTCTGTTCGTTGAGTTTCGCAGACGGACTTCCGCCTGGGTCGTGGAGACGGGCAGCTTCTTTTGCCTCTACTGCGAGGCCGATCGTGGATACGAGCTGCGGGAATATCGGACGGTGACCGACGTGATGTTCGTCATTCCGATCAACCGGGTGGGCGGAGCGTTTGTCCTGTGCGGCACCTGCGGCACTGCCTTCGATCCCGAGTGCCTGGACGAGTCGTCCACGGGAGACCTGCGCGAGCTCGAGGTGGATGTACCCGGTGAGGCGCTGGGGGCGCTGCGGCCCTTGGCACCTGCGCGGTCGTTGGATCAGTATCTCGGGCGTGATGGCGACGATGACGACAGCGGCGACGAGGTCAGGAGTGCCCCGAAGCCTCGGAGTGCGGTGTCACAGGGCCCTGCGCTAACGTCCACCGTACAGAAGTCCGCGGCCAGTCCCCGGAGCAGCTTGTCGGGGCGTACGCAGGGGCGACGGCACTAGTTCTCCACCCTGCCCGCCCGGGCTTAAAAGCGTTGGTGCGGAACGATGCCGTCTTGGATCATGTGCGCATGACCGAGCAGAAAATCGTCCGCCCCACGCCCGTCAGCGGTTTCCCCGAGTGGCTGCCCGAGGTGCGGATGGTCGAGCAGCATTGGCTCGACCCGATCCGCGCGGGCTTCGAAAGCTACGGCTTCTGCTCCATCGAGACCCCCTCGGTGGAGTCGCTCGACGTGCTCACGTCGAAGGGGGAGACCTCGCAGGAGGTCTACGCGCTGCGACGCCTTCAGGAGGATCCGCGCGACGGGTCGGATGCGAGGCTGGGGCTGCACTTCGACCTGACGGTCCCGTTCGCGCGGTACGTCGCCCAGCACTTCAACGAGCTGGTCTTCCCGTTCAAGCGCTACCAGATCCAGCGGGTCTGGCGCGGGGAGCGTCCGCAGGAGGGGCGGTTCCGGGAGTTCACGCAGTGCGACATCGACGTGATCAACGTCGACCGGGTTCCGCTGCACTTCGACGCCGAGATCCCGCGGGTCATCCACGGCGTCATGAGTGAGCTGGATCTGCCCGCGTGGACGCTCAACGTCAACAACCGCAAGGTCCTCGAGGGCTTCTACCGGGGCATCGGAGCCGAGGACCCGCTTGAGGTGATCCGGGCGGTGGACAAGCTCGACAAGATCGGGGCCGAGGGCGTCAGGGATCTGCTGGCGACGAAGGTCGGCCTGAGCGGCAGGCAGGCGGACGCCTGTATGGAGCTGGCGGGGCTGCGCGGAACGGGGCCGTCGATCGTGGAGGACATCGCCGGGCTCGGGGTGCGCTCGGACCTGTTGTCGCAGGGCCTGGATGAGCTGGCCTTCGTCATGGACTCGCTCGGTGATCTGCCTGCTGGAAGCGTGGTGGCGAACCTCTCGATCGCCCGCGGCCTGGACTACTACACGGGCTCCGTCTACGAGGGGAAGTTCACCGAGTGGCCGGACTTCGGCGCCATCTGTTCCGGCGGCCGGTACGAGAATCTCGCCGGCGCGTTCATCCGGCGCAGCCTGCCGGGCGTCGGGATGTCCATCGGCGTGACCCGGATCTTCTCCAAGCTGCTCGCCGAAGGCCTGCTGCCCACCGGGCCGTCGTGCCCGACCGACGTCCTCATGGTGCTGCCCGAGGACCGGGCTCGGGCGGCCGGCGCCGCGCAGTGCGCCGCCCGGCTGCGCGGTCGCGGCCTGAACGTCGAGCTCTACCACCAGCCGGACAAGGTGGCCAAGCAGGTGCGCTACGCGGCGCGCAAGGGCATCGCGTACGTCTGGTTCCCGCCGCTGAGCGACGATCGGGGGCACGAGGTCAAGAATCTGGCCACGGGTGAACAGACGGTCGCCGATCCGGAGACCTGGCGCATCGGCTGAGGCGGGCGCCTACTCGGCGTAGATCCCCGACAGGCTGCCGATGCCGAGCGCGTGCGCGGCGAGCTGCCCCGGGTCCACGCCGTAGCTCGCGCCGATCTTCGGCGGGTGCCACGAGTTCGGCTCCGCGTAGAGCGTCCACTGGTACTGGTCCGTGTTGCCCGTGCCCGGGCACATCGGCAGATAGCCCTGTATCTCGAGGCCGCCCGCATTGCTGCCCGCGGCCATGCTCGTGACGTCGGGCTTGATGTTCAACACGATCCAGTGCAGCACCGACCCGGTGTTGTCGTACACGTACAGCGCGATCCATCCCGTCCCTGGCGGCACGGCGCTCCAGGCGAGCGGGGGCGAGACGGCGCCGTTCGTCGCGTCGCACGTGTACGCCTTCGGAATCACGCCGTTCTGCTGGAAGGCCGTGCTGGTCAACGTGATCGACGCCGCGGCATGCTTCGCCGGTGTCGCCGATGGGCTCGAGGCGGCCGACTTCGGCGAGCTCGAACACGAGGCGAGCGTGACCAGTCCAAGTCCGAGAATTGCAGTGGTACCGCAGCGAGCTTTCCATGATCGCATCGTTATTATCCTCTCCAGCGCAAAGCGTAGGAGAGTCCGGGCCTCAGGGAAAGGTGCTCCGCCCGGCCACCGCCGGCGATCGCGGCGTGAGACCGGGCGGAGTGCGCCCCGCGCGGGCGCGGCACCGCAGGCGGATCAGCCTCCGAAGACGGCGACCGTCTGGAGGGCTTTGCCCTGCGCGTCGTAGGTCGTGTACGAGCCGGGGTTCTCTCCCGCGGGGATCGCGGCGCTCCAGAACGTCATGCCCAGCTTGGAGACCACCGTGAGGGGAACCGTCTCCGTCGAGTTCAGGAGGGTCAGCTTCACGCTCGCCACCGCGGGGTCGGCGTACCCGTAGACGACCTGCGCGGAGCCGGGTGACGTCCACCCGGCGGCCTGCTCGTTCGACGTCGGGGTGGTGCTGGAAAAACAGCCCTCGGACTCGTCGGTACCGCCGTGCTCGAAGTCGGCGCACATACCGATCACGTTCTCGGTCACCCGCAGCGTGTACGGCGTGCCCTCGAAGGTGCCGGAGAACGTCACGCTGCCCTCGGGCGGCAGCGGCAGGCCGGCTTGATGCCAGGTCACGTCCAGCATGTACGGCGCGGCGTCCGTGTCGTTGTACGGGACCGAGTACGCGATCAGATCTCCGTGCACCGAGTACACGGAGATCCGGGCGACGTCGTACCCTGCCGCTCCGGCGAAGGCGACGAGGTGGCTGCCGTTCTCGACGACGACGGGGTAGGTGGCCGTCTTGCCGTCGGTGTACTCGATGACGACGCTTCCGGCGTCGGACGGCACCTCGCCGGCCTCGACGTAATAGTGCCCGGACGGGGCCGGCGAATTCTCGTTCTGGTAGTTCCAGGACGAGAGCGCCTTCAGGGGGAGGCTGTCGCCGGGGGCCGCCGGGCGCTGGCTCTTGGTCTGGACCAGCGGATCTCCCATGCTTCCCGCGGGTCCCACGGCGACCTGATAGCCGGACGAGTCCCAGATCTGGGCCGGGTCGGTCAGGGCCGCGTGCCACGCCAAGCCGTCGATCGTGCCCGAGCCCGCCAGGCCGTGCGCCGCGTCGTACGCGGCCGAGTTCACGGTGATCGAGTGCTTCACGGCGGGAGTGGCGGGTGCGGTGGGTGCGGCGGACTTGGCGGTCGACGCCGGCGCGACCGTGCCCTGCGCTCCGCCGAAGGCCCCTGATGCCACCAGGCCCAGGGACACGCCGGCCGCGCCGAGGACCGCCAAGGTGCCGCCCGCCGCCTGCCGGCGTCGGCGGATCCGGCGTCCCGAGACGATGATCAGCTCGGTGGGGGACCGGCCCGAGACGATCGCGGCCAACTCCTGTGCGAACCCCTCGCGCAGGAACTCCTCCTCGCGCGGGTCGACGCCCGTGTCCCTCGTCGTCACCTCACTCCTCCTTCCAGCAGATGCGGACTGGTGCGCAGCCGGTCTATCGCGCGCGACGTCTGGCTCTTGACGGTGCCCACGCTCACTCCCATCACCTCGGCCGTCTGGGCCTCGCTCAGGTCGGCGAAATAGCGCAGCAGGAGCACCGCCCGCTGCTTGGGCGGCAACTCGTTCACCGCCGCCATCAGCATCATGCGACTCTCGACGTGCTCGGCCGCGTCGGGCTGGCCCGCCTCGGGCACGAACTCCGTCTGCACCTCCGCCACCCGGCGCTTGCGGAACCCGCCCCGGTAGGTGTTGCACAGGATGCTGTACAGGTAGGCATCCTGATTGTCCGCGCGGCTGACCCGGCCCCAGGAGGCGTAGACCTTGGCGAGCGTGGCCTGGGCCAGGTCCTCCGCCGCGTTCCGGTCGGCGCTGAGCCCGTAGGCCATCCTGAGCAGGCCGGGCCAGCGGATCGCGACGAACTCGCGGAAGCGTTCTTCCTCTGCGGCCTTCACGCAGCTCCCCTCCGGTTCCCGATCTCTCGTTCCACCGGTAAGAGCACCGAGCGTACGGAAAAGGTTGAGATGCGGCAGCTGCGGGTTCGGGGCGGGGGGATCAGGGCTTCGACCCGTCCCAGCCGTTCCGACTCTATGCTGGCTGCATGGCCGAATCGACACGGCTGCCGTTGCGGACGAGGCGGATCCTTGAGCGGGTCCTGGCCGAACCGGGCGCCGAGTGGACCACTTCAAGCCTGCGCGCTCTGCCCGATGCGCCCTATCGCGCCGTCGATCAGGCCATTGAGATCATGGTCGAGTCGGGTGTTGCCACGGCCGAGTCGACGGGGCGGACGGTGCGGGTGCATCTGGACCACGGCAGCCCGAGCGTTCCGGAGTATCGGTGCCGTCTGACGGGTGACGGGCCGCGGGCTCTTGGGTTGATGCTCGAAGCGTCGAGGTCTTATCGGGGTGTGATCGCGTCGTTCCTGCTCGAGGGCGGGGACGCGGCGGCCGTTGAGTGGCGGCGGCTGCGTGAGCGGAACGCGGCGGTTCCGGGCTTCTGGCGGCGGCACCTTCCCGGCCGTTGACCGGCTGCCACAAACCTGCCGCAGGGCTCTTACGAAATGTAGTACTTCTGCTATCGTTCGATGTATGGATTGTGTGCTCGATGTCTGCGATCTGCGGATGCGGTACGGCAAAGTCGATGTGCTGACAGGGGTCAGCTTCACGGCGCGGCGCGGCGAGGTGCTCGTGCTGCTCGGGCCGAACGGCGCGGGCAAGACCACCACGATCGAGGTGCTCGAGGGGTTCCGGCTGCGGTCGGCCGGCCGGGTCAGCGTGCTCGGGAGCGATCCGGCGCACGGCGGGGAGGCGTGGCGCGCCCGGATCGGGGTGGTGCTGCAGTCCTGGCGCGACCACGGGCGCTGGCAGGTCCGTGAGCTGCTCGCGCACCTGGGCCGCTACTACGCGCCGTACTCCACGCCGGGCCTGACCCGCCCCTGGGACGTGGACGACCTGCTCGAGACCGTAGGGCTGACCGAGCAGGCCGGTAAACGGGCACGGCACCTCTCCGGCGGGCAGCGCCGCCGGCTGGACGTGGCGATCGGCATCGTGGGGCGGCCCGAGCTGCTGTTCCTCGACGAGCCGACGGCCGGGTTCGATCCGGAGGCCAGAGGCGAGTTCCACGACCTCGTGCACCGGCTCTCCGATCTGGAGGAGGTCACGATCCTGCTCACCACGCACGACCTGGACGAGGCGGAACGGCTGGCCGACCGCATCCTGATCCTGGCCGGCGGCACGATCATCGCGGACGGCTCGGCCGACGAGCTCTCGCGGGCGGCCTCGACCCGGTCCGAGGTGCGCTGGAGCCGGGACGGGCAGCGGTTCGTGCACGCGGCCGAGGACGCGACCGCCTTTGTCAGGGACCTGTTCCGGCAGTACGGCGAGTCGGTGCAGGACCTGGAGGTGCGCCGGGCCAGTCTGGAGGAGACCTACATGGCGATGGTCCGCGAGGCGGAGGCGGGCGCGGCGCGCCGGCCGTTGGGAGTGGTCACGTGAATCCCACACTGGTGGCGGTGCGCGCGGGGCTCGCGCGCGGCTGGATCGAGTTCAGGCAGACCGTGACCACGCCGGGCGAGCTGATCTCGTTCGTGATGATGACCGGTGGCTTCCTCACCGCGATAGTCCTCAACCGGCAGGCGCGCGTGCCGGGGACCGAGTTCTCGCTGGGCACGACGATGCTGGTCAGCGTCCTGAGCCTGGACGTCGGGCTGTACGGGGTGCAGTTCATGGCCGACCGGCTCGTGGCCGACCGAGAGGACGGCACGCTGTTGCGGGCCAAGGCCATCCCGAACGGCATGGTCGGCTACCTGGTCGGCAAGGCCGTCAACATCTCCGCGCAGATCGTGAGCGCGGTCGCGGTCACGCTGCTGGCCGGCGCGTTCCTGGTCACCGGCCTGAGGACGGATGAGCCGGGCAGCTGGCTGACGCTGGCCTGGGTGCTCGTGCTCGGGCTGCTCGCCACGGTGCCGCTCGGCGCGGTGCTCGGGTCGCTGTTCCCGAACACACGCGCCACCGCGCTGATCCTGTTGACGCTCGGCGCGCTGACCGCGATCTCCGGCATCTTCTACCCGGTCTCCAACCTGCCGACGGTCCTGCGGTGGACCGGACAGGTCTTCCCGCTGTACTGGCTGGGGCTCGGAATGCGCTCGGCGCTGCTGCCGCATGCGATGGCGGCGGCCGAGGTCGGCGGCTCCTGGCGGCACCTGGCCACCTTCGGCGTGCTCTCGGCGTGGTCGATCGCAGGGCTCGCACTGGCTCCGGTCATGCTGCGCCGGATGGCCCGCCGCGAGTCCGGATCGAGTGTCGCGGCCCGGCGTGAGAAGGCGATGCTGCGGTTATGATCGTCCCGCCGGTACGCGACGAGGGAAGACATGAACGAGGCCATCTACAACCGGATCGCCATGCTGCGGGCCGAGCGCGGGATCAGCCGGCGTGAGCTGGCCGACGCGCTCGGCGTGCACTACCAGACGATCGGCTACCTGGAGCGCGGCGAGTACAGCCCCAGCCTGCACCTGGCGTTGCGCATCTCCGCGCACTTCGAGGTGCCGGTCGAGGTGATCTTCTCCACCGATCCGTTCCCGAGGCTGGGCGCCGCCGCGACGAGGGCGTAGTCCCGAAAGCGGTTCAGCGAGCGCAGACGGGCCCGGGAGACGTGCAGCGGTACAGGCCCACGCTCTTCGGGTCGCGCCAGGTGCCGCCGCGCGCGGCGAGTTCGCGGGTGGCCTGGCCGGTGAGCCAGGCGTGGACGCGGCGGAACAGCTCCGGGTCGTCGGCGGCCTGCTGCGCGACGGACAGCGTCATGACGTAGTCGACGATCGGCCCGGGGTCGGTGAAGACGAGGGCGCTGGTCAGGACGGCCTCCTCGACCACCGGGAAGACGGCGCGCAGTTGCTCGGCGGCGTTGCCCGCGTTGAAGGGGCGGGCCGTGTCGGGGCTGTGTTCGAGGCCGAATTCCGTGGCCAGTGCGTCTTCGAGGTCGGCGAGGCCGGGGGTGTTGCGGACGCCGTTGGTGACGGCGAGGACGACGCCGCCGGGGACGACGACGCGGGCGAAGGAGCGCAGGGCGGCCGGGACGTCGGGGACGTGGTAGAGCATGTGCCGGGCCGAGAGCGCGGAGAACTCGCCGTCGGCGAAGGGGAGTGCGTCGGCCAGGCCTTGGAACCACTCGAGGGGATCGGCGTCCGAAGACCCAGTAGCCTGCGACCGCTCAGCCGCTTCGGCGACCATGGCGCGGGACTGGTCAAGGCCCGCGAGTCGGCCGCGGTGGCCCTGGGCGCGCAGGTGGCGCAGGAACGCCCCGGGGCCGCAGCCGACGTCGAGCAGAGCCTCGTCGCCGGTCAGCCCGAGCACGTTCGTGCACGCCTGGTCGAGGTCGAGCGGCTGCTCGGTGTAGCGCTGGTGCGTCTCGACGCGGATCCTTAGCAGGTCGGTGGTCTGGTACTGCTGCTGGACGTCTTCGAGTTGCATCATCGCTCCCTGATCCGTGCCGGGCGGCCAGTCTAGGAGAGATCACCCGCCCGCGCCTCGAGTTCGGATATCAGCTCCCGGCGACGATCCTGGTACCTGGCGACGTTGGCGAGCTTGATCTCCTCGTAGCCGCGGATCAGGTCGGGCAGCTCGGCGAGTTCGAGCACGATCTTGCGGGTGGTCTCGCCGTCGTCCGTGTTCTTGAGCGCGTCCAGCACCGTGGTGCGGTACTCCTCCGGCAGGTCCCGCTCGACCCGGCGCACCTTGGCATAGCCGAACGGGTCCAGCCGGGTGCCGCGCAGCGCCCGCAGGGCGTGCAGGGCACGGAACGCGGGGGCGGCGGTGCGCTTGAGGGCGATCTTGCGCTTGAGGCCGAGTGCGCGCAGGACCGGCGGGTGCAGGCGGAAGGCCACCTGCGCGCCCTGACCGAACGCGCCCTCGACCTGCGCGCGCAGTTCGGGGCTCAGAGACAGGCGGGCGACTTCGTACTCGTCCTTGTAGGCCATCAGCTTGTGCAGGTTGCGCGCGACGGCTTCGGTGACCTGCGTCCGGCCGCCCTCCACCCGCCGCACCTCCTCGACGAACTCGACGTACGTCTGCGCGTAGCGGGGGTTCTGATAGGCCACCAGCTCCGGTACCCGGATGCCGAGGACACGGGCGAGTTCCGAGCCCTCGTCGGCGTCGACCACGGCGAGCAGCCGGGCGAGCTCGCGCTCGGCCCGGGGGTCGCGCGGGGCGGCGGAGACGGGCGCGGGGGCGGCGAGCGCGTCGAGTTCGGCCTGCAGGGCCTCGGGATCGGCGACGAGCTGGCGGCCGCGGCGGAAGGCCTGGGTGTTGCGCTGCACGGCGATGCCGTTGAGCGCGATGGCCTCCTCGATCGCCTCGGCCGGGAGCGGGATCGCGCCGGACTGGTACGCGGCGCCGAGCTGCACCAGGTTCGCCTGCTGGGTGTCGTCGAACAACGCCTCGGCCAGGCCCTGCGCGTCGAGGTAGAGCGAGTGCGCGCTGGCCGTGTCGATGCTCGAGCGGATCGTGCCGGGGGCCGGGAAGCGGGTGGCCGGGTCGGAGATCATCCGGCCGGTGGGCACCTGCGCGGTGGAGACCACCGAGGTGGTGCGGTCGGCCGAGGCCGCCGCGAGCCACTTCTCGTCCGCGGCCACGAGCTGGTCGCAGGCCAGGTACAGGTCGCACTGGCCGGCCGCGAGCTTCGCCGCCTGCTCCAGCGGATCACGGGTGATCTTCACGTCGGAGACCACCGCGCCGCCCTTCTGGGCCAGGCCGGTCTGGTCCAGCACGCGCACGTGCGCCTGTTCGACCACGGCCGCCGCGGCCAGGATCTGGGCGACCGTGACCACGCCGGTGCCGCCGATCCCGGTGATCCGCACGCTGTAGCCGCCCGGCGCGTCAAGGCCGCGTCCGCCCGGCCGTGCGGCGGGCTCGGGCAGCACCTCGGCGGCGAGCTCGGCCGCGACCCGCCGCGGGCTGCGCGGGGCCGCCACCACGTTCAGGAACGAGGGGCAGTCGCCCTCGACGCAGGAGTAGTCGAGGTTGCACGAGGACTGGTCGATCCGCGTCTTGCGGCCGAACTCGGTCTCCACCGGGCGCACCGAGAGGCAGTTGGACTTGGTGCCGCAGTCGTTGCAGCCCTCGCACACCCGCTCGTTGATCAGCACCCTGGTCTGCGGCGCGGCGGCCTGGCCGCGGCGGCGCGAGCGGCGCTTCTCGGTGGCGCACTCCTGGTCGTGGATCAGGACCGTGACACCGGGGACGGCGGCGAGCTCGCGCTGCACGTCGATCAGGTCGGCGCGGTCGCGCACCTGCACGCCGCGCGGCAGGTCGAGCCGGGCCACGCGCCGCGGCTCGTCGCTGGTGATCACGACCTGCGCGGCGCCCTCCACCAGCAGCAGCGCGACGATCCGCTCCAGCGGGAGGACGCCCACGGCCTGCTGGCCGCCGGTCATCGCCACGACGGAGTTGTGCAGCAGCTTGAAGGTGATGTTCACGCCCGCGGCCACCGCGGCCCGCACGGCCAGGCTGCCGGAGTGCATGAACGTGCCGTCGCCGATGTTCTGCACGAAGTGGCCGTGCTCGGAGAACGGCGACATGCCGATCCACTGCGCGCCCTCGCCGCCCATCTGGGTCAGCCCGACGATGGCGCCGACCTGCTCGGGGCGCATCAGCACGGTCATGGTGTGGCAGCCGATGCCCGCGCCCACCACCGTGCCCTCGGGCACCTTGGTGGAGGCGTTGTGCGGGCAGCCGGAGCAGAAGTGGGGGGTGCGTGGGAGCAGCGGCAGCGCGATCGGGCCGCGCCGCTGGGCCGGGACGTTCGCGTGCAGCGCGAGCCAGGCCTCGACCGGCGCGATCGGCGCCTGTGCCCGGCCGCCGAGCACCCGGGCGAGGCCGGCCGCGACGGCGTCCGGGTCGAGCTCGCCGGGGGTGGCGAACAGGGTCCGGCCCTGCGCGTCGTGCTTG
The DNA here is from genome assembly GCF_018139695.1 of Actinospica durhamensis. Classification (GTDB taxonomy): domain Bacteria; phylum Actinomycetota; class Actinomycetes; order Streptomycetales; family Catenulisporaceae; genus Actinospica; species Actinospica durhamensis. The sequence goes on from NZ_JAGSOG010000062.1 coordinate 11,902, forward strand.
CCGTAGACGGCGGGGGCGTCCGGCAGGCCGTAGAGGATGTCCTTGACCGCGGTCTCGACGAAGGCCCGCTTCTCCTCGACCACGATGATCTCGCCGAGCCCGCGGGCGAACTCCCGCACGATCGAGGGCTCCACCGGGTGGATCGCGCCGAGCTTCAGGATCCTGATGCCGTGCCGGGCCAGCGCGGACTCGTCGAGGCCGAGCCGGCCGAGCGCCTGGCGCAGGTCCAGGTACGGCTTGCCGGAGGCGATGATCCCGATCCGGTCGTGCTCGCCCGCCGTGCGCGCCACGATCCGGTTCACCCCGCTGGCCCGCAGGTAGTGCAGCGCCAGCGGCTGACGGACCGTGAAGAAGCTGCGCTCGAGCTCGGTCAGGCTGGCGCCGAGCAGCACGCCGCTGGGCTTGTGCGCGTAGGGCCTGGCGCCGTCGTAGTCCGCCTCGAGCGTCGGCGGCTGCCACAGTCCGTGTACACGCGCGGTGCCCGCCGCGTCCGCGACGTTGGTGACGATCTTCAGTGCGGTCCACAGCCCGCTCGCCCGGGACAGCTCGATCGCGTGCGGCGCGAGGTCGAGCACGTCCTGCGGGTCGGCCGGGTAGAACACCGGCAGGCCCAGATCGGCCAGCTCCGACTCCGAGGCCGAGGGCACCGAGGAGGACTTGGCCGCCGGGTCGTCGCCCACCAGGGCGAGCGCGCCGCCGCGCGGGTGGGTGCCGGCGAAGTTGGCGTGCCGCAACGCGTCGGTGGCCCGGTCAAGGCCCGGCGCCTTGCCGTACCAGACCCCGAGCACGCCGTCCGCGCGTACCGCACCGGCGTTGAAGGCGAGTTGAGTGCCCATCACCGAGGTGGCGGCTATCTCCTCGTTCAGGCCCGGCCGGTGCACGATGCCGTAGCGCTCCAGCAGTTTCCCGCGCCGGCCCAGCTCCAGGTCGAATCCGGCCAGCGGGGAACCCTCGTAGCCGGAGACGAAGGCGGCGGTGTTCGCGCCGGCGTCGCGGTCGTGCCGGATCCGGTCGCACACCAGGCGTACCAGTGCGTGGATTCCGGACAGGTAGACGGTGCCGTCGCCGAGCTCGTACCGGTCGTCAAGACTCAGTCGAGGGCGCGATCCGGGCGTCCGGGCCTGGGCCCGCTCGCTGGTCAGTGTCACGGCGTTTCCTCACCGGAGGGAGTGCGGGCAGGCCGGGAGGCCCAGGGTCTCGGTGTTCGGCGGGGGGCCGAACCCGAGCAGCGTAGCAACCCGGATCACACCGTAACCAGACGGTCTCACCGGTATCGGTCAGGTCGGGGCGACGGCCGCCGGCCCCGCCCCCGCGCTACCGCGGCAGGGCGCTGATCAGCACGAGCGAGCCCTGGTAGTCCTCCTGGGCGCGCAGCGGACCGTACGCCTCGTCCCAGGCCCCGGACTCGAGCTCGGCCCGCAGATGCCCGGTGTAACGTGCGCTGACTTCGGGTTCGACGAAGCTCCAGGCCGAGCAGGCCTTGCGCGCGGCCGGATCCAACAGCATCTCCGGGCGGGCGTAGTAGGCCTCGTTGAACCCGTCCGTGCACGCGCGGGGGATCGGCACGTTCGTCACCTCGGCGCGGCCGCCGAGGATGCGGGTGATCTCCTCGATCCGCGGGTAGCGGCGGGCCTCGGTGTCCAGCACGAGCGGGGCGTAGCGGTAGAGCCAGAAATCGCGCACCAGGTCCGGGTCGCAGGTCAGCACCAGTACCGGGCCGCGGGTGACGCGGCGCATCTCGCGCAGGCCCTGCTCCATCTCGCTCCACTGGTGCACGCTGAAGGTGGTCATCGCCGCGTCGAAGGCGCCGTCGGCGAACGGCAGGTCCTCGGCCACCGCGTCGATCGCCGGGGCCAGGTGCGCCGGGCGCTGGGCGCGCATGGCCGCGGACGGCTCGACCGGGGTGACCTCGAACCCGCTCGACTCGTAGGATCCGGCCCCGGCGCCGACGTTGAGCACGGTGCGGGCGCCGGCCAGGGACTGCTCGATCAGGGCCGCGATGCGGGCCTCCGGACGGCGGAAATCCCGGTACCCCGGGCCGATGGCGCCGTAGTCGGCGTCCCCGGCGCTGCCGTCCGAGCTGCGGGCGGGGGGAGTCCCGGGAAGCGTGCTCATCAGGGTCCTTTCACTCACCGACTCGATCTTCTCGAGCCTACTGCAGCCGCGGGACGGGACGGCGGGGCAGGTCGGAGTGCGGACGGCTGCTCAGAACCCTGAGTCCGCGGGTTGCTCGGCGCCGGGGGCGAGGAACTGCTCGAGGTGGGCGACCCGCAGCACGGCGTCCACGGTCTGCGCGGCCGTCGGCATGGACTTGACCTGATACACGCCCTCGTCCGGGATGGGGCGTTCCAGGATGGCGAGCTGGCTGGCGAGCATGTCGGCCGCGAACATGTGGCCCTCGCGGGCCAGCATCCGGGTGCGCAGCCGCTCCGAGGGGACCACCAGGTAGACCAGGCGCACCTGCGGCCGCCCGTCGCGCAGCACGTCCCGGTAGACCCGCTTGAGCGCGGAGCAGGCGACCACGCAGGCTTGGCCCGCCACGCCCTCGTCGTCGATCCAGGTGCCGATCTGGGCCAGCCAGGGGCTGCGGTCGGCGTCGCTGAGGGGCTTGAGGGCCGTCATCTTGGCGATGTTCTCGGGGGAGTGGAAGCGGTCGCCGTCGGCGAAGATCCAGCCGAGGCGCCGGGCCAGCAGCGCGCCCACGGTGGTCTTGCCGCTGCCGGACACGCCGATCAGCACCACGGCCGGCGGCGCGTCGGGCGGCCGCGGCGGCGGCTCGGGCGGCTGCGGCGTCGCGGGCGGCGTCGCGTCGTCGTTCCCCAGGGGTCCCAGGCTCACCCTTCCAGGCTCACACGGACCGGCCGCTCGGGCCCGCCCGGGGCCGGGGCCCACAGGTGTGACGCGGCGCGAATGGAGCACCCGTCTACCCGAACAGACCATCACGCGCTCCCGCGGCGCGACGGGTCCGGTTGCCCGCGCCGCGCCGCGGCGCCGATCCTGGCCATGGAACCCGCGCACAAACCCGCGCACGGCCAAGCCGTCCGACTGGAAGGTCGATCCGCATGCTCGCGCTCACCGTGAAGCCGCGTACGCCCGGCTCGCTCGCCGTGCTCGAAGTTCCCGACCCCGAGCCCGGGCCGGGCGAACTGCTGGTCGAAGGGGTCGCACTGGGGGTGTGCGGGACCGACGTCGAGATCTCCCTGGGCGACTACGGCACCGCCCCGGACGGCCGCGAACGCCTCGTGCTCGGGCACGAGTCGCTCGGCCGGGTGCGCACGGCGCCCGAGGGCAGCGGGTTCGCGGCCGGGGACCTGGTGGTCGGGGTGGTGCGGCGGCCCGACCCGGAGCCGTGCCCGGCCTGCGCGCACGGCGAGTTCGACATGTGCCGCAACAACCGCTACACCGAGCGCGGAATCGAGGCCAGGGACGGCTTCGGCTCGCAGCTGTGGAGCATCGAGACCGACTACGCGGTGAAGCTGAGCCCCTCGCTCTCGACCGTCGGGGTGCTGATGGAGCCGACCACGGTGGTGGCCAAGGCGTGGGAGCAGATCGACAAGATCAACACCCGGTCCTGGCAGGACCCGAAGCGGGTGCTGGTCACCGGCGCCGGCCCGATCGGGCTGCTGGCCGCGCTGCTCGGCGCCCAGCGCGGGCTGCAGGTGCACGTGCTCGACCGGTCCACGACCGGGGTCAAGCCGCGCATGGTCTCCGCGCTCGGCGGCGAGTACCACCACGGCGACCTGGACGAGGTGGCCAAGCAGGTCCAGCCGGACATCGTGATCGAGGCCACCGGCTCGCCCGAGGTGGCCATCGGCGTGGTCAACCTGGTCAGCCCGGCCGGAATCGTGTGCATGACCAGCGTCACGCCGGTCGGGCACATGGTCGAGGTGGACGCCGGGACGCTCAACCGCGAGCTCGTGCTGGAGAACCGGGTGGTGTTCGGCTCGGTCAACGCCAACCTGCGCCACTACCGGGCCGCGGCCGAGGCGCTGGCCGAGGCGGACACCACCTGGCTCGAGCAGCTGATCACCCGGCGCGTCCCGCTGGCCAAGGCCGCGGACGCGTTCGAGCGCGGCGCGGACGACATCAAGGTGGTCATCGACCTCTGATCCGGCGGGAACGCGGCACGGGCGCGGCACGAAAGCGGGACGAGCGCGGAACGAATCAGCCCTCGACGGCGGCCACGGCGTCGAGGGCGCGCTTGAGCATCTCCTCAGGGCCCTGGTTCGCCGAGTCCAGCAGCAGGTGCGGCTCGGTCCACGGCTCCCAGCGGCCCTTCATCCGCAGCACATGCTCCCACGGGACCGTCGGCTTCCAACCGGGGATGCCGCGGTCGCGGCCCTCGACCCGGGACCGGTGCAGCGTTTCGTCGGAGCAGACGCACTCGATGCCGACGAAGCGGGCGCCGAGCCTGGCCGCGACGGCCTGATGGCGGGCGCGGACCTCGGCCTCGCAGGCGGCCACGTCCAGGATCGCGTCGAGACCGAGTTGGAGCTGGCGGGCCATCGAGGCGGCGATCATCAGCTCGGCGATCGGTTTGACGTTCTCGTTCGTCAGGACCCGGGCCGGCATGAGTGCGCCGAGCTGCCAGTCCATGGAGAACACCGGCACCCGCAGGGCCCGGGCCAGGCCCTCGGCCAGCGTGCTCTTGCCCGCCCCCGGCACCCCGGCGACCAGGATCGCCAGCCCCGTGCCCGCGTCGGGCAGTGGGCTCAGCCGTGCATAGGCGGTGAGCCAGGGCTCGTAGTCGATGTCCGTCATGGATCGACGTTAGCCGGACGCAGCCCGTCCAGGGCGGCCCGCAGGATCGGGCCGGTGTAGCGCGCGTCGCCGTGGATGCCGGTGATGGCGATGACCATGTCGAGGATCTGTTCCAGGCTCAGCTCCGCGCGCACCTCGTGGGTTTGCTGGGCGGCGGCCAGCAGCGGCCGGCCGGCCGCCAGCACCCGGGAGCGGTTGTCGTTGAACAGCGGGCTGTCGTGGTCCACCTGTGCGAGCAGTTCCTGGGCGATGTGGTGCTTGCCCGCGGAGAAGGCCAGGAAGCGCCCGAGCCAGGCGGTGAACGCCGCGCCCGGGGACGCCGCGGCGGCCGCCTCGTCCTCGGCCGCCGCGCACACGGTCTCGACCTGCTCGGCGTACAGGGCCTCGAGCAGCTCGCGGCGGCCGGGGAAGTTGCGGTAGAGGGTGGCCATGCCGACCCCGGCCCGGCGGGCGATCTCGGCCATCGAGCTGTGCGGCGCCTCGGCCAGCGCGGCCCGCGCGGCGGTGAGGATCGTGTCCCGGTTGCGCGCGGCGTCCACGCGCTTGGCGGGCGGCCGCGCGCGGCTCGGCTCCTGGTCGGGGGCGTGTTCCATGACCGGCTTCCTAAGTGGAGAGGCTATCCGCTACAGTGAAGTGGACAGGTTATCCGCTTCGGGGTCCATCCTAGCGGACCGCTCGGATCTTCGGACCCCGCAGGCCGCCGCGCTCTCGTACGCGGCGAGGTCAGGAGCTCACCATGCAGTACCGCCCGTTGGGACGCACCGGCATCTCGGTCAGCCAGCTGTGTCTGGGTTCGATGATGCTCGGCGCCTTCGGCAACCCCGACCACGAGGACGGGGTGAAGATCATCCACCGCGCGCTGGACGCCGGGATCAACTTCCTCGACACCGCCGACTTCTACTCCGGCGGCGAGTCGGAGCAGATCGTGGGCAAGGCGCTGGCCGGCGGCCGGCGCGAGAACGTGGTGCTGGCGAGCAAGGGCGGGCTGCCCTTCGGCGCCGACCCCAACGAGCGCGGGACCTCGCGCCGCTGGATCACCCGGGCCGTCGAGGGCTCGCTGCGGCGGCTCGGCACCGACTGGATCGACCTCTACCAGATCCACCGGCTCGACCCGAGCGTCGACATCGACGAGACCCTGGGCGTGCTCAGCGACCTGGTGCACGCGGGCAAGATCCGCGCGTTCGGCGCCTCCACCGTCTCCGGGTCCGAGATCGTCGAGGCGCAGTGGGCCGCCGAGCGGCGCGGCCGCGAGCGCTTCCGCACCGAGCAGCCCCCTTACTCGCTGCTGACCCGCGCGGTGGAGTACGACGTGCTGCCCACCTGCCTGCGCCACGGCCTCGGCGTGCTCGTCTACAGCCCGCTCTCCGGCGGCTGGCTCACCGGCCGCTACCGCAAGGGCCTCGAGATCGCCGGACCCGGCTCGGCCGTGCGGGCCCAGCGCTTCAGCGCGGCCTACGACGTCTCCGACCCGGCCAACGCGGCCAAGTTCGAGGCCGCCGACGCCCTCGGCGCGCTCGCCGAGGAGACCGGCCTGACGCTGATTCAGCTGGCCATCGCGTTCGTGGTGCGCCACCCCGCGGTCACCTCCGCGATCGTGGGCCCGCGCACCATGGATCACCTCGAGTCCTACCTCACCGCCGACGGGGTGGAGCTGTCCGAGGACGTGCTCGACCGCATCGACGCGATCGTGCCGCCCGGCCACACCGTCAACGTGGCCGACAACAGCTGGGCCAACTCGACCACCGCGCTGACCCCGGCCGCCCGGCGGCGCTGACCGCCGAGCGCCGCATCCGCCGCACCCGTCCGCACCGCCGTGCCGGGCGGGACGGCGGGGGCGACGTTTGCGTGTCAGGACTCGGGGTTATCGGTGGTAGTCGTGGAGAACGCCGCCGAGCTCGATCGGCGCGCCCGCCTGTATGACGGCTGGATCGCGCCGCACCACATCGACGTGCTGATCGAGCATGGACACGTCCGTGAAGTGCAACGTCTCGCCGAGGAGGGCGACTGGTACTGCGCTCGCGCCATCGCCGCACGTCACGCCGCCCGGGGCCGGCACGAGGACGCGCTCGCGCTGCTCACCCCGTTCGCCGACACCGGGTGGTGGTACGCCGTGGAGTCGATCGCGGAGCTGCTCGCGGACAGCGGGCGGGCGGACGAGGCGATCGAACTGGCCGTCGGACACGCCGAATCCGGGGACCGGGCGGCTGTAAATTACGCGGCCGAACTGCTCGCCAGGGACGGCCGGGTGGACGAGGCCTTCGCCCTGCTGCGCCCCCGGATCCGGCACTGGTGCCACGCCCAGGCGCTGGTGCGCATCAGTGACGGTCTCGGCCGGGACGAGCAGGTGCTCGAGGAGCTCCGCGAGTTCGCCGCGGCGGCCCCGCCGCGCGAACGCTGGCGCGCGGCCCAGCTGCGCGCCACCGTGCTCGAGCGCTCCGGCCGGGTCGACGACGCCGTGGCCGCGCTGCAGCAGCAGGTCCACGTGCAGCACGTGACCTTCGTGAACATCGTCGAGCACCTCGCCGACCTGCTCGCCCGGCACGGCCGGCACGAGGAACTGCGGGCCCTGATCGACGGGCACGGGGGCGATCAGGCCGCCTACCGGCTGGCCGGCCACCTCGAGCAGGCCGGCGACGTGGACGGCGCGATGGAGCTGCTCGAACCGCTGGCCGCGAGCGGGCGCCCGAACCCCTCCGTACTGCTGGCCGAGCTGCTGGTGCGGGCCGGGCGCGCGGACGAGGCACTCAGCGTGCTGCGACGCGCGCTGGTGGGCGGCGAGGAGGACTGGCTGCTGCACACCTGGGCCGAGTTGATGGCCGCCTCGGGCCGCACGGAGGAGGCCCTGACCGTGCTGGACGAACTGGCCGACGGGCCGTTCGGGATGACCTGGGAGCTGTTCGAGCAGCGCCTCGGCCTGCTCGCGGCCGGCGGGCGGATCGGGCAGGCGGTGCAGGAACTGCGTGAGCACCCGCGCTCCGGCGAGTGGTACGCGACCTGGCGCCTGTCCGAACTGCTGGCCGCAGACGGCCGGGACGAGGAGGCGCTCGAGGTGCTGGAGTCGGGCCCCGACCACTCCATGAGCACCGACCTGCGCGCCCGGCTGCTGATCGGCCGCGGCCGGGCCGAGGAGGCGGTGGCGATGCTGCGCCGGCCCAGGTTCCCGCCGCCCGAGCCCGACCTGTGGGGCTGAGCGCCGCGCCGCCGGCGCTGCCCGAGCGGCAGCGCCGGGCGCCGCGCCGGGCGGGTCGGCGGGCTGCTCAGCCGAACTGGATGGAGCGCTTGGACAGGCCCATCCACGTGCCCTCGATCACCTGCTGCGGCTTGGCGATCTCGTCCAGCGCGGTGCCGAGGGTGACGGCGAGCGGGACGAAGTGCTCCTCGCGCGGGTGGGCGAACTTCGCGGCCGGGGCCTTGCGGCGGAAGTCCAGGATCGCGTCCACGTCCCCTGATTCCAGCGCGGCCCTGCCCCAGGCGTCGAACTCGGCCAGCGGGCGCGGGGCCACGCCGTTCGGGTTCAGCGCGCGCAGGTTGTGCGTGAACGAGCCGGAGCTGACGATCAGGTAGCCCTCGTCGCGCAGCGGGGCGAGCTTGCGGCCGATCTCCAGCAGCGCCTGCGGATCCAGGGTCGGCATCGAGATCTGCAGCACCGGCACGTCGGCGCGCGGATACAGCTCGAGCAGCGGGATGAACGCGCCGTGGTCGAGCCCGCGGTCCGGCAGGTCGTGCACCGGCATCCCGGGGCCGCGCAGCAGTTTGCGCACCCGCTCGGCCAGCTCCGGCGCGCCGGGCGCCGGGTACTTCAGCCGGTAGTACTCGTCCGGGAAGCCCCAGAAATCGTAGATCAGCGGCCTGACGTCGGTGGCGCCGATCGCCAGCGGAGCCTGCTCCCAGTGCGCCGAGACCATCAGCACGGCCTTGGGCCGGGGCAGCCGCTCACCCCAGTCGGCCAGCTGCCGGGTCCACTCGGCGTCCTCGAGCAGGGTCGGGCCGCCGTGGCTCAGGAAGACGGTGGGCATGCGCTCGGTCGAGGTCATCGCGGTCGTCTCCTTCAGCTCAGACCAGCGAAGCCAGGTCGAGGCTGTGGTGGGTGAGGGTGGCCTTGGCCAGCAGGTAGCCGAGGTTGTGCGCGGTCGCGTGCACGCCCGTGCTCACCTGCTCGCGCACGTCGATGCCGTGGGTGAGCAGCTGGCGGGACTTGTCCGGGTTGTTGGAGAGCAGGTCGATCCGCTCGGCGCCGAGGGCGGCCAGCATCTGCGCGGCGGCGGTGTAGTCGCGGGCGTCCTCGGGCAGGCCCAGCGCGGCGTTGGCGGCGTAGGTGTCAAGGCCCTGATCCTGGAGCGCGTACGCGTCGAGCTTCTGGTACAGCCCGATGCCGCGGCCCTCCTGGCGCAGGTAGAGCAGGTAGCCGCCGCGCTCGGAGATCCGCTCGACCGCCTCGCGCAGCTGCGGCCCGCAGTCGCAGCGGGCCGAGCCGAGTACGTCCCCGGTCAGGCACTCGGAGTGCAGCCGGACCAGCGGCACCCGGCCCGGCGCGAGCGAGCCGAGCCCGACGGCCACGTGCTCGCGCCCGTCCACCAGCCCCTCGAAGGTGACCAGCTCCGACGCCGCGACGAACCCGTCGCCGAAGCGCAGCGGCACCTGTACGCGGGTGCGCACGGTGGCGGCCGGGAGGTTCAAATTTGAACTCATGCGTTCCAGAATACGCTTGCGTTCAAATTTGAACAACCCCTGCTAGGCTGGATCCGTGACCGAGCAAGCCGTGACCGAGCAAGCCGTGACCGAGCAAGCCGTGACCGAGGACGCCGTGGCCGGACGCAGCGAGCCGTCCCGGGAGCCGAAGTGGCTGGACACGCACGAGATGCGCGCCTGGCAGTCCTTCCTGGCCGCCGGCGCGCTGGTCGGGCGCCGGGTGGAGCAGCAGCTCAAGGAGCAGGGCCTGTCCCACCTGCAGTACGAGGTGCTGGTGCGGCTGTCCGCGGCCGAGGCCGGGGAGATGCGCATGGCCGAGCTGGCCGAGTCGATCTACACGTCCAAGAGCGGCCTGACCTACCAGATCGGCCAACTGGAGAAGTCCGGCCTGGTGCGCCGGCGCAACTGCGCGATCGTGCACGGGGTGTTCGCGTGCCTGACCGACGCCGGGCGGGCCAAGCTCGCCGAGGCCGCCCCCGGCCACCTCGCGACGGTCCGGGCCTACCTCGTCGACGTGCTCGACGATACGCAGCTCGGGCAGGTCGCCGACGCCCTCGAGAAGGTGGCCGACCAGGCCACCGACGCCGACTGGCGGGTGTGAGGCGCCGGCCTAGGCCGCGCGCACCTGGGTGACCCGCCACAGCCGCCGCGGCAGTTCGCCCTCCTCGAACGCCTCCACCTCAGGGTGCTGCCAGCCCCGGGCGAGGTCGTCCACGAGCTCGCGGGAGAAGAAGTGCACGGCGAAGCCGCCGTGCTCGTAGACGTCCTCGCCGAGCGCGACGCCCGCGCCGTAGTGCTCGTCTCCGGTGTGGCGCACGGTGTAGACGAACAGTCCGCCCGGACGCAGGACCCTGCGGACCTCGTCCACCACCGCGCGGATCTCGTCCGTGGTCAAGGCCATGCACAGCAGCATGTGCGCGTATACGGCATCGAATTCGCCGTCCGGGTAGGGCAGCTTGTCCCGGGCGTCGTGCTCGACCGCGGCCACCGCGTCGGCCAGACCCTCGGCCTGGGCCGCGCGCACCAGCTGGGCCAGGGCCTCGCGGCTGTAGTCGATCGCGTCCACCGAGAGGCCGGCTCGGGCGAAGCCGAGCGCGTCGCGGCCGTGGCCCGCGCCGAGTTCCAGCACCCGGCGGGCCCCGGCCTGCTCGAACGCGGCCAGTGCCGCGACCGCGGCCGCGGACGGCAAAGCGCCGTACACGCCCGGGTGCTGTTCGTAGGTCGCCTGCCAGTGGCGCTGCTGCCGTGCGCCGATCTCGTCGTCCTGCCGCACCCGCACCTGCTCCGACATGCCGTGATCCCTGCCTGTCCTCGCGCTCTTCGCGGCCGGGGCGGTCACCGCGCCGCGCGCGGCACCACCAGACCCGACTCGTATGCCAAGACTACGGCTTGGGTCCGATCGCGCAGCCCGAGCTTGGCCAGCATTCGGCTGACATGGGTCTTGACGGTCTGCTCGGTCACCACCAGACGATCGGCGATCTCCTGGTTCGACAGGCCCTCGGCCACCTGCCGCAGCACCTGCGCCTCACGCGGCGTGAGCAGGGCCAACGCCGCGGCCTCGGCCGGATCGGCGGCGGGTGCGGGCCGGTGCGCGGCGAACTGCGTGATCAGCCGCCGGGTCACCGCGGGGGCCAACAGCGCGTCGCCCGCGGCCACCACCCGAACGGCGTCGAACAGCCGCTCCGCGGTCACGTCCTTGAGCAGGAAACCGGACGCGCCCGCGCGCAGCGCCCGGTAGACGTACTCGTCGAGGTCGAAGGTGGTCAGGATCAGCACCCGCGGGCCCCCGTCGGCGAGCCGCCGGGTCGCCTCGATCCCGTCCAGCACCGGCATCCGGATGTCCATCAGCACCACGTCGGGACGCGTCCGCTCGCACACCCGCACCGCCTCGGCGCCGTCCCCGGCCGTGCCCACCACGCTCAGGTCCGGCTGCGAGGCGAGCAGCGCGGCGAAGCCGTCCCGCACGATCTGCTGGTCGTCCGCCACCACGACCCGCACCACGGCGTCCTCGGCGGCGTCCTCGGCGTTCACACCGTCTCCCGCGGCTTGGCCGGAAGCGCCGCCTCGACCGAGAACCCGCCGCCGGACGTGCCGCCCGCGGCGAGCACACCGCCCACGGCGGCGGCCCGCTCGCGCATCCCGGCCAGGCCGTGCCCCGCGCTCGAGGGGCCCTCGGCGCCGTACGGCAGGCCGGGACCGTTGTCGCGTATCCGCACCCGCAGCTCCCCGTCGTCATAGCAGAGTTCGACGTCGACCGCGGCGCCCGGCGCGTGCCGCCGCGCGTTGGTCAACGCCTCCTGGATGATCCGGTAGGCGGCCAGCTCCACGCCCGGATCCAGCGGCACCGGCCGGCCGCTCAGCAGCAGCCGCGTCGCGCTGCCCGACGCCTCGCGCGCCTCGTCGATCAGCTCGGTGACGTGGCCGAGCCCGGGCTGCGGGCGCAGCGGCGCGGTCTCGGCGTCCGGCCACTGGTCGTCCTTGAGCACGCCGAGCAGCCGCCGCATCTCGGTCAGCGCGGCCCGCGCGGTCTCGCCGATCGCCTGGAACCGCTTGGCCCCGGCCTCGGGCAGCCCGGGCGTGGTCAGCCGCGCGGTCTCGGCCTGCACCGAGACCATCGAGATGTGATGCGCGACGATGTCGTGCAGCTCGCGCGCGATCCTGGCCCGCTCGCCGCGCTTGGTGTGCTCGAGCAGCCGCTCCTCGAAGTCGGCCCGCCGCGCACTGCCCTCCTCGACCTGCGCACGCAGCCGTCGGGACACGCCGACCTGGGCCGCCGCCGGCACGAGCACCGCGGTCAGCAATGTCAGCACACTGCTCTCCGAGGATCCGGGCCGCGGCCCGGCCAGTGCCGCGATCAGGAACGGCAGCGCCAGCGCGAGCACCAGCAGCGGCGGACCGTGCCGGCCGGCCCGGTACCCGGCCGCCATCCCGGCGATCAGGCCACTGATGGTCAGGCTGTGGAACGCGACCAGCGAGAGCAGGCTCATCACCAGGATCAGCGCGGCCACCGTGGCCGGGCCCGGCAGCGCCAGCGGGACCGCGGTGAGCGTCGCGACCGCGCACAGCCCGAGCGCGCCGGACGCGCTGCGCGTGGTGACCGGCGCCATCCGCAGCCGCATCAGCGACTCGGCGAACGCGCCGAGCACCAGCAGCGCGGTGGCCACGGGCAGCAGGTGCTCGCGCGGCTCGGCGTCGGTGGTCACCGGCCCATTGTGCCGGTACCCGAGCGCGCGGGCGTCCCTCTCGGGAGTGACCTCGGACCCCGACGGCTACCGGGAAGGCAGGGCGGGGATGGCTCCTAGGAGTGACGACCCCGGTCCGCCCGCCCCCTAGCGTCTGGCGGTATGGAAGCCACCATCGAAGTCAGCGGGGCGCGCAAGCGGTTCGGCCAGACGCTCGCGCTCGACGGTCTCACCTTCTCGGTCCGGCCCGGCGAGGTCACCGGGTTCCTCGGCCCCAACGGCGCCGGCAAATCCACCACGATGCGCGCGATCCTCGGTCTGGACGCGCTGGACGAGGGCACGGCCCTGGTCGGGGGCCGCCGCTACCCGAGCCTGACCCGGCCGCTCGGCCACGTCGGTTCGCTCCTCGACGCCGGCGCGCTCCAGCCCAGCCGCTCCGCCCGCAACCACCTGCTCTGGCTCGCCCACTCCCAGGGCCTCGGCGCCGCGCGGGTGGACGCGGTACTCGCCCTGGTCGGCCTGGACTCCGCGGCGCGGCGGCACGCGGGCGGCTTCTCGCTCGGCATGCGCCAGCGGCTCGGCATCGCCGCGGCCATGCTCGCCGACCCCCCGATCCTGCTCCTGGACGAACCCTTCAACGGCCTCGACCCGGACGGCTTCGTGTGGATGCGCGGATTCCTGCGCTCACTCGCCGCCGAGGGCCGCGCGGTGCTCGTCTCCAGCCACCTGATGAGCGAGCTCGAGGGGAGCGCGACGCACGTGGTGGTCATCGGCCGCGGCCGACTGGTCACCGAGGCCACCGTGGCCGAGCTGATCGCGCGGGCCTCGAACGGCTGGGTGGCGCTGCGCACCTCGGCCAGGGAGCAGGCGATGGCGGTGCTGGCCGGCGCGGGCGCCACGGTCGCGGTGACCGGGCCGGACGCGCTGACCGTGCAGGGCATGTCCGGCGAGCAGGTCGCCCAGGCGCTCGGAGCCGCGGCCGTGCCCTTCGCCGAGCTCTCCCCACATCGGGCCAGCCTGGAGGAGGCGTACATGGAACTGACCCGCGAAGCGGTCGAGTACCGCGCGCAGGGTGTGTCGGCGCCGACGGCGGGGGAGTGACGATGACGGACCTCGATCTCGCCCGGCCCGCGCCGACCGCCTCATATCGCAGTACCCTGCCGCCGAGCAGGGCGGGCTTCGCGCAGCTCGTACACGCCGAGCTCACCAAGTTCCGCACCGTGCGCGGCTGGTCGCTCGGCCTGGTCGGCGCGGTCGTGTTCATGGTGCTGATGTCGCTCTCCGGCGGGCACAACGGCGGCAACTGCGTCAACGGCGTCTGCTCGGCCGGTCCGAGCGATCCGACCTACGCCCCGAGCGGCATCCCGGTGACCGACGGCTTCTACTTCGTGCATCAGACCCTTGACGGCGACGGGTCCATCACGGTCCGGATCGCGGCCATGACCGACACGCTCTCTCCCGCCGGCCCGCACGAGCCGGCCCCGAACCCCGGCGCCGCCGAGACGTGGGGCAAGGCCGGGATCATCCTCAAGACGAGTCTGACCCCCGGCTCCGCGTACGCGGCGGTCCTGGCCACCTCCGGCCACGGCGTGCGGATGCAGTACGACTACACGCACGACATCGCGGGCAGCTCGGCCGCCGCGACCCAGGACGACCCCCGCTGGCTCCGGCTCACCCGCTCCGGCGAGGTCATCACCGGCTACGAGTCGGCCGACGGCTCGAACTGGACCGAGCTGGGCACGGCCACGCTGCCTGGGCTGGGCACGAGCGTGCAGGCGGGCATGTTCGCCGCGTCCCCCGAGTATTCGCAGAACACGCAGTTGCTCGGCGGCCTCGAGAGCAGCGCCTACAACAGCACGGCGAGCGCCCGGATGGACCACGTCGCCCTCCAGGGTGACTGGCCGCAGGGGGCGTGGACCGGCACGGCCTTCGACTACGGCACCGGCAGCTACGCCGCGGACTCCGGCGACGGCACCGACGCCGACACCGCCTACGTGGTCAGCGGTTCCGGCGACATCGCCCCCGAGGCCGGCCTGCAGGACACCTCCCAGATCGCCGAGTCCGGCGCGTTCCTCGCCCTGATCGTGCTCACCGTGCTCGCCACCCAGTTCGTCACGGCCGAGTTCAAGCACCGGCTGCTCGGCCCGACCATGGCCGCGAGCCCGCGCCGCGGCCGCCTGCTCGCCGCGAAGTCGCTGGTGGTCGGGACCGCCGCGTTCACGGTCGGCCTGGTCGCCTCCGCCATCGCAGTGCCCTTGTTCGACCGGATGTGGCCGGCCGGGGCGCTGTACAAGGTCGGTGCGCTGACCGAGGCCCGGGTCGTGCTCGGCATTTCCCTGCTGCTGGCCGTCTTCGCGGTCCTGGCCGTGGCCGTCGGCGTGATCGTGCGCCGCAGCGCGGTCGTCATCACGACGGTGCTGGTGCTCGCGGTGCTGCCGTACCTGCTCGCGGTCGGCTCGCTGCTGCCCGGGGGAGCGGCCGACTGGCTGCTGCGGGTCACCCCCGCCGCGGGGTTCGCCATCGCTCAGACTATCCCGGTCTATCCGCAGGTGGACGGCATCTACCAGCCCTGGGGCGGGTACTACCCGCTCGCGCCGTGGGCCGGATTCGCGGTGCTGTGCGCCTACGCGGCGCTCGCGCTCGGCGCGGCCTGGCTGGTGCTGCGGCGACGGGACGTGACCGCATGAGGTACGCCCTGCACGCCGAGTGGACCAAGGCCCGCACCGTCGCAGGACCGGCCTGGCTGCTGCTGGCCGTCGCGCTGCTGACGATCGGTCTGGGCGCGGTCGTCGCCGAAGCCTCGGCCCTGGCCTCCTCCGCCTCCGCGGCGCTCGCGGCGCACCAGAGCGAGGACGGGGTGAAGCTCACCCTCGGCGGCGTCCAGCTGAGCCAGGCCGTGGTCGCGATCCTGGCCGTCCAGGCGGTCTCCGGCGAGTACGCCACCGGCATGATCCGCTCCACGCTCACCGCGATCCCGCGGCGCGGCGTCGCCCTGGCCGCCAAGGCCTGCGTCACGGTCGGCCTGGCCTGCGCCGCGGCCGTGCCCGCGGTGTTCGGCGCGTTCCTGCTCGGGCGGGCCATCCTGGTCGGCCACGGCTACACCCAGGCCGCCGGCTACCCGGCGATGGCCCTGACCGCCGCCAGCACCCTGCGCGCCACCCTGGGATCAGTGCTCTACCTCGCCCTGATCGCCCTGCTGAGCATGGGGATCGCGGTACTGGTCCGGGAGAGCGCGATCGCGATCGGCGCGGTGCTCGCCCTGCTCTACCTCTTCCCGCTGCTGGCCCACGTGGTCAGCGACCCGGTCTGGCAGCGGCACCTGCTCCAGATCGGGCCGATGAGCGCAGGGCTGCTGGTACAGAACACCACGGGTGTCAGCACACTGCCGCTCAGCCCGTGGGCCGGCCTCGGCGTGCTGGCGGCCTGGGCGGCGGCCGCCGTGGCCGCGGGCGCCTTCGCGCTGCGCCGCCGGGACGCGTAGCGGCGCGCCCCGGCGGCAGGCAAAACCCTTGTTCGTCGGCCTCAGCGCAGGCCGGCGAACAGGTCGTCCTCGGGCAGCGCGGCGCCGGTGGTGTCGCGTACCCGCACGAAGGTCTCCCGGCCCATCAGCGCGGTGAACCGCTCCTCGCCCAGGTTCAGGAAGAAGATGCTGTCGCTCTGGCTCGCATAGGCCTGCAGCGCCTTGAACTTGGCCGGGCCGTAGGCGGCCACGTCGACCCAGGTGGTGATCTCCTCGTCCGGCAGGCCGATCTCCGGCGGCGCCTCGGCCGCCTCGGCCTGCTGCGCCGCCTCCCGCTCGTCCCAGTCCGCGCCGGCCTCCTCGATCAGGATCCGCTGGAACTCGGCCATCATCGAGCGCGGCGCGGTGGTCCAGTAGACCTTGGCCGGGCTGCCGGAGAGCTCCAGCGCGGCCATGGTCACCCGGTTCGCCTGGATGTGGTCGGGGTGGCCGTAGAAGCCGTTCTCGTCGTAGGTGACCACGACGTCGGGCTGGTGGATGCGGATCAGCTCGGCCAGCCGGGCCGCCGCCTCCGCCACCAGGGTGCGCCAGAACGCGTGCGGCGCGTCGTTCTGCGGCCAGCCCATCATGCCGGAGTCGGCGTAGCCGAGCATCTCCAGGTGGCTCACCCTCAGCACGGCGCTGCTCTCCGCGAGCTCCTCGCGCCGCAGCGCCGCCACGACCGCAGGGTCGTGCCCGGGCTCGCCCGGCTTGATGCCGCCCGGCGCGTCCCCGCAGGCTCCGTCCGTGCAGGTCACCAGTACGGTGCGGACACCCTCGGCGGCGTAGCGCGCCAGCACTCCGCCGGTCGTGGTGGCCTCGTCGTCCGGGTGGGCGTGCACCGCCATCAACGTCAGTGGTCGATCAAGCATGATTCACATCCTACGCCGAGCCCGCCGTCCTGATCGCATTCCACGACAAAGGCGGCAGGCTCGCGTGCGGCGGGGCGGTCACGGGCGGGGCCATCGCGCCCGCGACCGCCGCCGTCCGCGCCGCCGGCGCGGCCGGAGCTGAGCGGGGCTCAGATCCGGCGCGGCGCGGCCGCTCAGTCGCCGAGGGCCAGACAGAACGGGTGGCCCACCGGATCGGCGAACACCCGGAAGTTGTCGTTGCCGCCCTCGAGCCGGGTGGCCCCGAGCTCCACCGCCCGCGCCTGGCCCGCGTCCAGGTCCTCGACCAGGATGTCGAGGTGGAACTGCTGCGGACGCGCGGGATCGGGCCACGCGGGCGGGGTGTAGCCGGTCACGTTCTGGAACATCAGGCTGGTGACCCCGCCCGCCGCCAGCGCGCCCTCCGGGCCCTCGTAGGTGACCTCGATGCCGAGCAGGTCGGCGTAGAACCGGGCAAGGGCCGAGGCGTCCGGCGCGTCCACGGTGATCGCGAACAGCTCCACCGCCTCGCCAAGGCCGTCCTTCTGGCACAGGTCGAACGGGTGTCCGGCCGGGTCGGCCATGGTGATCCAGGAGGCGCCGGTGGCCAGCCGGGTGGCGCCGAGCCTGACGGCCCGTTCGGCCGCCTCCTCGATCCCGTCCACCTGGAGGTCGAGGTGGTACTGCTGCGGCAGCTCCTGGCCGGGCCAGCGCGGCGCGAGGTGGTCGGGGACGAGCTGGAAGGAGACCCGCCGTCCGTCGTCGGTCTCCAGGGTGATCCACTCCGTGTCCCGCCGCAGCACCTTCCAGCCGGCCAGGTCGCCGTAGAAGTCGGCGAGCCGGTCGACGTCCAGGGTGTCGAGTACGACCGCTTCGATACGTCCTGTCAGAGTCATGGGACCATCCTGCCTCGGCCCACCGACAATTTCCGGCATAACCGGCGCGCGTGGCGCAGCCGGCCGGATCAGCGGTCCGTACGCGGCAGCGGCGGCCCGAAGCGGACCGGCACACCGGGCGAGTAGAGCACGCTCACCGGCGGCCCGGCCAGCTCCTCGAGCGCGGGCAGCCCGGCGGCGCGCACCAGGTCCTCGTCGCAGCGCAGCAGCTCGGCCCGGTGCAGCGGCCAGCTCGGGTGCTCGTTCGGCAGGTACATCGGGCGGCCGAGCCAGGAGTTGTGCAGCCCCCAGCGCGCGGTGAGGAAGTGCTCGAGTTCGCCGGGCTGCTCGATCTCCTCGCCGATCCGGATCGAGATCCGGCTGTGCGCGCCGCGCGGCCCGGGCCAGCGGCGCCGGCTGGCGTAGTCGAACTCCCGGCCGCGCTGTTCGACGGACATCTCGGCCCACACGTACGGCAGCCGGAACCCGATGCGTGCGGTGAGCACCGGCAGCAGCCGCGAGGCCTCGAGCGAGCGGAACACCACGCCGCGCCGCCCGGCCTCGTCCACCGAGTACAGCCGCACGTTCGTCTCCGGGAAGGTGCCGAGATACGGCAGCCCCGGCAGCGTGCCCCAGCCGATCCGGTGCATACGGAAGGCGATCAGGCCCACGTACGTCACCCCGTCGAGCACGTCGGGCACGGATCCGGCCGGCAGCAGCGGCTCGACCGCGGCGGGCGGCACGGCCCAGTGCAGGAAGGCCAGGTCCAGCCAGGACTGGGACAGCAGCGTCCGGCGCAGCGGACGCGGCGTGGTTGGGGTGAGCGGCTCGGCTCGCGGGGTCACGCGCTCTTCGTACCACGGCGGCGGGCCGCCGAGCGGGCAAGCCTGCGCTGCCACCAGTGCAGGTGCTGCGGATGCAGCCGCATGCCGAACATCCGGCCGAGCGGGACGTAGCCGAGCGCGGCGCCGACCGCGGTGAGGATGAGCACGTCGACGGTCAGCGGCGTGCCGGGGACGAACAGGTACTGCACCCCCTCGACCCCGGCCACGAACAGCGCCGTGAACGCCTCGACCCGGATCAGGCCCCGCAGATGCGGGGTGATCTGCGGCAGCAGGAAGCCCAGGATGAACCCCAGCGCCACGTTGCCGCCGATCTGGAAGACCTGTTCCTGGATGGTCCCCAGCCGCAGGTAGAGGCGGATCGCGGCGAGCGGATGGAGGTTCGGATGGCTGAACGCGACCGCCCCGGGCGTCGGCACGAGCGTGATCATCAGCAGCTCGAGCACGCCCAGGACCAGCAGCAGCAGCGCCAGGCTGCGCAGCATCGCCTTCGCCGCGCGCTCCCCGCGCGACTGCCAGTGCAGCCGCGTCCGCGGCGCGGCCTGCGCCGGTGCGTCCGCGGCCGGCTTCCGCTTCGGCTTCGGTACCGGCTTCGGCTTGGGTTCCGCCTTCGGTTTCGGTACCGGTTTGGCCTTCGGCTCTGCCTTGGGCTCCGCCTTGGGTTTCGGTACCGGCTTCGGCTTCGGTTCCGTTTTGGGTACGGCCTCGGCGTCCTTCGGCGTCCGCCGAACCCGCTCCCTGAGCTGCTCGCGCATTCCGTCCTCCCGGGCGAACGCAATACCCCGAAGTCGGGTACTCACACCTTGGTCCCGCCCGCGAAGTCGGCCGAGACCTGATGCTCGATCAGGTCGATGTCCGGCTTGTCCCGCAGGACGATGCCGAGCTCGCGGTTCTGGTTGAGCGAGTTCGAGGTCATGTTCATCGAGCCGAGCTCCACGGTCTGGTCGGCCAGCCCGTAGTCGGCCACCACGATCTTCGCATGGATGTACAGGCCCGTGGAAGAGGAGTAGCCGACCACCTTGCCGCCCGCCGCGACCACCTTGGCTATCGAGCTCTTGTACTGCGACGGCGACTCCACCACGATCCGCACCGCCACCCCGGCCTTGGCCTTCGCCGCCAGCGCGTTGACCACGGCCGTGTCGTTGAACTCCTCCGCCTCCACGTCCAGGCTCTTGTGCGCGCCGTTGATCACCGCCAGGACCCGGTCCTGGGCCGTGGTGGGGGACCAGAGCAGGTCGTCGGCGTCCGACGGGGTGACCGACTTGTGCGCGTAGTCGGCGTCGAAGACGGTGACGACCGCCGCCACGTCCTTCCTGTCGGTGTCGAAGTAGCCGAAGTCGCGGGTGAGCGAGTAGTAGTTCGAGGTCAGATTGCCGGTGAGGATCAGCGATTCGCGGCCGTCGACGGTCAACGTCTTCTGATGCGTGTACGAGTAGGCCGTGGAGGACCAGACCACGCCGACGCCCGCCTTGGTCAGCGCGGCGTACGCGGACTGGTTCGTGCTCTTCTCCTTCTGGTCCAGGATGACCCGCACGTCCACCCCGGCCTTCTTGCGTGCGATCAGGTCATTGACGGCCGCGGTGTCGTTGAGCTCGTACATGGTCATGTCGATGTTCGTGTGCGCGGAGTCGATGAAGCGGTAGAAGGTCGGCTCGCTGGTGGTGCCGGTGGCGAAGACGAACGCGCCGGACGTGGTCGCGCCGCCGGTGTCGGCGCCGGAACCGGCGCTGGTGGCCGGGCCCGTCGCGCTGTTCGAGCCGGATCCGGAGCCCGAGCCGAGGCTGGGCAGTTTTCCGTTGTGCGCGTGCAGATACGCGTACGCACACACGATCACCGCCGCCAACGCCAGGAACACGCCGTAGCCGCCGCCGCGCGACGATCTCCTGCTCCTACGCTTGCTGCTCGTGCGCCGCGAGCGCGCCATCCGCCCGACTCCCTTCGCTCCGGTCCGTGCGCCCTTCGCGCGGTCCGCACCTCCCCATGCTCGGCGCGGCGCGGGCTAAACGGCGGCTCGGGTTTGGCGGCCGCGGGATCGGGTCACACGATCGATCTCGTTCCGTTCGACGATGAGGAGGACCCCATGCAGGGCGGAGGCCAGTTCTTCCGGTCGGAGCTCGGCGATCCCCACGGTCTCGATCCGCACGCGCGCGAACGGCGTGACGCGGCGCCGGATCCGGCCAAGCCGCGCCGCCACCAGGCGCAGCACGGCAAGGGGCACAAGCCGTTCGGCTGGCTGCATCCGCGGCACGAGCCGCGGCACCACTGAGTACGGCCCCTGGGTACGGTCACTGAATCCGACTGCTGAGTACGTCCCGTGAGCCAGGGGCCAGGCCGGTCAGGCGTCGTCGCCGGAACGTCGGCGCCGGCGCCTGCTCGGCTTCTTCTTCAGCCGGTCGAAGCGCATGGCCCATCGGGGGTGTTCGAACACCAACTCCTGCTCGATCAGACTGAGGATCTGCTCCTCGCGTGCCGATAGCATCCGCTCGCCTCCGTCGCCCTGCGCACCGTGGGTGAGCCCGGGTACCCCGGCGGCGCGCCTTTACGCGGGTGCGGGCCCGGATCAGTTCTGGGCGGTGGCGGTGGCGGTGCCCGTGGCGGTGCCCTCGGAGGTGGCGGCGACGGAGACGGTGAAGGAGGCGAGCGCCTGGATGGGCCCTGCTTCGGCCTCGACCACGTAGTCGCCCGGGGTCGCGTTCGCCCGGTGCTCCTGGGTGGCCGGGTCCACGGTGGCCAGGATCGACCCGTCGGCCGCGGCGTAGACGCTGAACGGCTCCTCCGCCGAGGTCTCCAGGATGATCCACACCAGGCGTCCGGGCGGCCAGCCGGTACCCCGCACCGTGAAGACGCCGCGGGTTCCGCCGGTCCCGGGCGTGACGGTGAGCGTCGCCGGGTACGCCGCGCTCTGGCTGGGCGCGTTCGGCGGCGGGTTCCCCTGCCCGCCCTGGTTCGGCGGCGGCGGATTCTGGCCGCTGACCCCGGCCGCGGCCAGGGAGCTGCTCGTCTGCACCGGGGACGGGGTGGGCCAGGCGTGGACCACGCTGTAGACGAGCCCTGCGGCGATGCCGAGGACGGCGGTCGAGGAGGCGGCCACCGCCATCCAGGTCCGGCCCGCGCCCCGACGGGAGGAGTTGTGCTTGCGGCGCGGGGGCTTGCGCGGATTGCGATGCGCGTGCCCGGCCGAGGGCTGCTCGCCCACGTGCGTCACGTGCGTCCGCCCGGGACCGGCGTCGTCCGCGAGCCCGTACTGCTCGCGCAGCCGTTCCCCCTCGGCGGCGCGGTTCGCGATGAGCGCGAGGCCCGCCTCCGGCAGCGGCGTGTCGCCGATGTCCGCGGCGAGCGCGTCCAGCAGCTCCGCACACGCGGGCCGGTCCGCGGGGTCGCGGGCGAGGCAGGCGGTGAGGGTGGCCACGAGCCGCTCGGGCACGCCGCTGAGATCCGGCGCGCTCGTCATCAGCTGGTAGATGGTGGCCTCGACGCCCGGGCCGGGGAAGGGCAGGTGCCCGCAGGCCGCGAAGATCAGCGTCGCGCCGAGCGCGTACACGTCGGTGGCCGCGGTCGGTTCCTCGCGCCGGTTGATCTGCTCCGGCGCCATGAACGCCGGGGTCCCCGGATGCGTCCCGCTGCGGGTCAGGTGCCCGGAGTCGGTCGCGTAGGCGAGCCCGAAGTCCAGCAGCAGCGGCGCGGACGCGGTCACCAGGATGTTGCCCGGCTTCACGTCCCGGTGCACCAGGCCGGCCCGGTGCACGTCCATCAGGGCGCGTATACAGCCGTCGGCCAGCCGGCGCACGCAGTCCTCCGGCAGCGGTCCGCAGGCCTCGACGAGCTCGCCCAGGGTCGGCGCCGCGACGTACTCGGTGGCCAGCCACAGCGGCGCGGCGAAGGGCTCGGCTCCGATGACCCGCGCGGTGTGGGTGCCCGAGACCCGCCGCGCCGCGCGGATCTCCCGGACGAAGCGCTCCCGGTAGGTGGCGTCGGCCGCCAGCTCCGGCCGGATGACCTTGACCGCGGCGAGCCCGACGGCCTGGTCGTACCCGAGGAACACCCGCCCCATCGCCCCGCCGCCGAGCACCCCGAGCACCTCGAACGTCCCGATCCGCTCCGGGGCCTCGAAATCCGCCCCGTACGCCTGCGGCCTGGTGCCTTCCGTCATGTCCGCACTCTCCCCACCCTCAGCCCACGAACATGCTATCCGGCCGAGCCGTGCGGGTCCGCCCGGTGGGAAAGCAACACGGAACCGATTGTATGTGGTGTGTTTCTCCCCGATGCGGATTCCGGACACCTCGACCCGTCACCGTGCACTGATTTGTGATCGCTCCCGGGCCTCGGGCCGCCGGACGCATGAAAGATTCAGTCCTCGAGCATCTATGCGATCGACTTGGTACTTCATCTTGCCAGCTCAGTGATGCGCGGCGGGCTGCGAGCGGACGGCGGGTTCAAGGCCTCTCAGAATACTGTTGCCGGACGGCCGAGATCTCCGTAGGTTTTCTGGGAGCGTTCACGGAACCCGCGACAAAGGAGTCACGATGGGCGGACGAGGATTGACCAGGCGGAATCTGTTGCAGGCCTCGGCGATCGGGGCCGGAGCGCTGGCCCTCGGCGGCCTTGGCTCGGCGCCGTCGGCCGCGGCGGCCACCTTCTACGCCGGCGCCGACGTCAGCTGGGTGCCGCAGATGGAGGCCACCGGCTACACCTGGCTCAACGCGAGCGGGGTGCAGGAGGACATCCTGACCATCCTCAAGGGCTACGGGCTCTCCGCGGTGCGCCTGCGCACCTGGGTCAACCCGTCCAGCGACCCGGTCAACGGGCACTGCAGCATCGACGAGACCGCCGCGATGGCCGTGCGGGCCAAGGCCGCCGGGCTGGCCGTGAACATCGACTACCACTTCGGCGACACCTGGAACTCGGTCGGCGTGCAGAACCCGCCCGCCGCGTGGGCGAGCATGACCTACAGTCAGATGCTGACCGCGATGTACAACTACGTGTATCACACGATGAATGTGATCAAGTACAACGGCGTCACGCCCACCTGGGTGCAGATCGGCAACGAGATCAATTCCGGGATCTGCCACCCCGTCGGCAGCGTGTCCAATCCGGCCCAGATGACCGGCCTGCTCAACGCCGCCCACGACATGGTCAAAGAGGTCTTCCCCAGCGCCCAGGTCGTGATCCACCTGGCCCAGCCGCAGAACTACAGCTCGATGACCACGTTCTTCAGCGCCTTCAGCGGCAACGGCGGAACCTGGGACATGAACGGCTTCTCCTCCTACGGCAGCGCGAGCGTCGCGGCCGGGATCGTCGCCAACATGGCCGAGATCTCCAACGCCTACGGCAAGCCCTATATGCAGGTGGAGTTCGGCGGAGACGTCAGCAAGGTCGGCAGCACCGAATCCGCACTCGAGGCCTACGCCACCGCGCTCAAGGCCAACGGCGGCCAGGGGCTGCTGTACTGGGAGCCCGAGGTCTACTCGCCGTTCACCACCTACGCCATGGGCGCCTGGGACTCCACCACCCGCGAACCCACCGCGATCATGAACGGCTTCACCGCGTAGGTGGCCCGCACCTGTCTCTTA
>NZ_JAGSOG010000630.1 GCF_018139695.1 Actinospica durhamensis
AGAAGGTGTCCCGCTTCTTCCGTGGCTCGGCTCGTCTCGCCTGATGGTCAGTCAGGCGGCAGTGTGAAGGCTCCTGTTACTGGTGGTGTTCTCTACGCAACACCGGTCTCAGGAGCCTTCCGTGTCATCTTCCCCCATGCCCGCGCCAGGTGTCATTCG
The DNA here is from genome assembly GCF_018139695.1 of Actinospica durhamensis. Taxonomy (GTDB): domain Bacteria; phylum Actinomycetota; class Actinomycetes; order Streptomycetales; family Catenulisporaceae; genus Actinospica; species Actinospica durhamensis. The sequence continues at coordinate 160 of NZ_JAGSOG010000630.1, forward strand.
CGCAGCTGAGCAGCCCTGCTGTCGGTACGCCCGGTTTCACGCGGACCGGCCGCGCCGCGAGCGGTTCTACCCGAGCGATATGACGGATGCGGAGTGGTCGGTGCTCGAGCCGCTGCTGCCGGTCCCGGCGTGCGCGAGCGCGGGCGGCGGGCACCCGGAGCGGTACTGCCGCCGGGAGATCGTCGACGCGCTGCGCTACCTCGTGGATCAGGGCTGCAAGTGGCGCGGCCTGCCGCGGGACTTCGCCCCGTGGAAGCGGGTGTACGCCTACTTTTTGCGGTGGGAGAAGGCCTGCGTCACCGAGCGGGTCGTCGACGAGCTGCGCCGCCGGGTGCGCGCCGCGGCCGGCCGGGATCCCGAGCCGAGCGCCGCGATCATCGACTCGCAGTCGGTGCGCGCCGCCGCCACGGTCGGGGCGGGCACGCGCGGCTGGGACAACGGCAAGAAGGTCACCGGCCGGAAAAGGCACATCGCCGTGGACACACTCGGTCTGCTGATCTGTGTGTTCGCCGGGCCGGCCAACGTGCAGGATCGCGACGCGGCCCGGGTGCTGCTCGGACTGCTGCACCTGGTGTGCCCGAGGGTCACCCTGGTGTGGGCCGACGGCGGATACGCCGGGCAGTTGGTCAAGACCGCGAGGAAGTACTGGTCGCTGACCGTGCACATCGTCAAGCGCAGTGATGCGACGCAGGGCTTCGTGGTGTTACCGCGCA
>NZ_JAGSOG010000631.1 GCF_018139695.1 Actinospica durhamensis
GACACGGGGGATGTGGGGGGCACGGTAGGTTGCGGCGGCGAGCTTGTGGTCGCAAGCAACCGGGCTGCCGGATGGTCGGGCAGTCTGGGTGGGCAGGTTGCCGGGTGCCACCGGGCTGGTGGGTGGACTCGGCAGGGTCGCGGATTCCACTGCGACCGGGCTGCCGGATGGTCGGGCAGCCTGGGTGGGCAGGTTGCCGGGTGCCAGCGGGCTCGTGGGTGGAGATCGGCAGGGTCGCGGACTCCGTGGCCGGGTCGATGGACGGTCGGGCAGTCGGCCGGACATGTGCCAGGTGCCCGCGGGTTTGTGGATGTCGATCGGCACGGTGGCGGGGGACCACTGCTGCTGAGTCGACGGACGATCGGTCGGTCAGGTTCCCAGCCGCGAGTGAGCTTGTGGACGTGGATCGGCAGGGTTGAGGGGGGAACTGCCGCGTCGCGGCTGAGTCGACGGGCGGTCGGACGGGTGGCCAGGCTGCCGAGTGCCAGTGGGCTTGTGGACGAGGGTCGGCGGGGTCGCGGGGGAACTGCCGCGTCGCGGCTGAGTCGATGGACCATCGGGTGGGCCAGGCTGCTGGGCGCGAGTGGGCTTGTGGATGTCGATCGGCAAGGTGGCGGGGGACTACCGCGGCTAAGTCGACGGACGGTCGGGTGGCCTGGCTGCTGGGCGCGACTGGGCTGGTGGACGTGGATCGGCGAGGTCACGGGGGAACTGCCACGCGGCGGCTGAGTCGATGGATGATTGGGCGGCCAGCCACGGCCGGGTGCCTGCGGGCTTGTGGATGTGGATCCGCGGGGTCGCGGGGGAACTGCCGCGGCTGGGCTGGCGGATGGTAGGG
>NZ_JAGSOG010000632.1 GCF_018139695.1 Actinospica durhamensis
CCAGACCCAGACCCAGACCCAGACGCAGTCCCAGTTCCCGATCCCAACCCAGACCCAGACCCGGCCTCAGACCCGGCCCCAGACCCAGATCCGGACCCCGATCCGGACACAGAATCCGAACCCGATCCTGACGTAGCACCCGATCCCGACGTACCTGATCCCGAGGAGGAGCCGATTGCAGAAGACGACGATCCAGCACCCGCACCAGTACTGGTACTCGACTGCGGCGCACCCTGCCCAGGCGTCGACGTTGCCGCCGCCCCACCTGTCCCCGGCGCGACACCCGACGGCGCACCTGATGCGGCTGTCGACGAGGTGGCCGACGACGACCCGCCCGGCTGCGACGTACCAGTCTGCGGCGCACCAGCCTGCGACGTGCCGCCCGGGGAAGCACTCCCCGACGCGGCTCCAGACGCCCCGAACGGCGGCGGCGGAGGCGGCGGAATAGCAGGACTCTGCGGACCCGACGTCGGGCCGGTAACCCCGGCCCCCGTCCCCGCAGTACTCGTCCCTGCGCCCGGAGTGCCACTCGTCGCGCCCGGAGTACCAGCCGTCCCTGCGCTAGGCGTACCTGAACTGGTGGCGCCTGGGTTCCCAACCCCTGGGCCAGTGGCACCTGAGCCTGCGCCCGTGCCGGACCCGGCACCGGGACCTGTGCCCGCGCCAGACCCAGCATTGGGTCCCACGCCGGATCCAGCATTGGGTCCCGAGCCGGATCCAGCATTGGGTCCCACGGCGGAGCCTGCGTTGGATACCGCAGCGGAGCCTGCGCTCGATCCCGCGCCGGCTGCGCCACCCCCGAACGACGGGGGCGGCGGGGGCGGCGGAGGCACAGTGA
>NZ_JAGSOG010000633.1 GCF_018139695.1 Actinospica durhamensis
GGGGTCGAGGGGTCAGGCGGGGTCGACGACGGTGGTCAGCAGGCCGGTGGTCAGGTCGTAGGCGTATCCGCCGATCTTGAAGTTGTGGATGCTGGATGCCAGTTCCGGGGCCGCGTGCAGCAGCGCGACGTCCTCGCGTACGGTCGCGGCGGGGTCGAGGACGGCCATGGCGGCCGCGGTGAGCTCGTCATAGCCGCCGCGGGCGGCGTAGCCGCGGCGCAACTCCTCGTCGGCGAACAGGCCGGAACCGCAGTCGGTGTGGTGGATGAGCGCGACTTCGAACCAGTCGGCATCAGGGGTCTTGTTCTCGTGCAGGTGGCAGATCCAGGCGAGGTCCTTGATGATCGCGGGGGTGACCCGGCCGCCGACGTTGCGGGCGACGATGGCCTCGCCGAGGCCGGTGCCGAGCACGGCCGCGGGCTCCACGCGCGGGTCGATGCAGGTGATGACGTACACCTGCTTGAACGGGATGAACGGGATGGCGGGGACGGCGCTGTTGGCGCCGGTGGCCGCGAACTGTGCGTTGCGCTCGAGGTAGACGGTGAAGTTCGAAGAAGGCATGGCAATGGTTCCGATCAGGAGTGGTGACGGCGTGGGTGGATGGCGAGACCGCGTGGTGGGCCTCGGGAATCAGGTTCGTGACAGCTGCGTGCTGTGCGGCCGTGCGGCGTGCGAGGACTCGATCGGCCGCCGGCTCGCGGCCGTCACCGCGGCGTGCGCGGGGTCGAGATCGGCGGTGTGGGCCTCGGCGAAGCGCTCGGGCCTGGGCGTCACGTCATCGCCGCCGAGCGGGTTCGGCGCGATGCGGAGGTTGTCGGGGATGGGCGGGCTGCCTG
>NZ_JAGSOG010000634.1 GCF_018139695.1 Actinospica durhamensis
GTTTGGCGGCGGCGGGCTTGGGGGGCATCAGAGTTCTCCATCCGCGAGTCGGCTCAGGTCGCCGAGCAGCTCGGAGACGGTGATCGGGTCGAGGTCGTGTAGGGGCAGGGCGGGCAGCGGCCGGGCGTGCGGGACCGCGGAGTCGACGTGGGGCGCGGCCTGTACGTGGACGGGGCCGAGAACGTACGGGGTTTCGTCCGAACCCTGATAGCTGCGGTCGCGGCTGTGGGCGAGTGCGAGCCACCGGTCGTCGAGTGTGGGACGGAACAGGTACTGCGTGTGCGCGTACTGTCGGGGACGCTCCGGCTGCCAGCCGTGCTCGAGCAGCGCGGTCAGCTTCGCGGCGGGCACGAGCGTGCCTTCGAACCGGGTGACCAGCGCGCCCGCCCGCTCGGCCGGGGTCAGCAGCTGGATCGGGCGGCCGAGCTGCGGGAAGGGTTCGAGGATCTCGTAGTCGGCGAACAGTTCCGCCCAGGCCGACACGCCCGCCGCGCCCGCGCCGAGGCGGGCCGGGTGGGCGACGCGGATGACGGCGTGGGGCGGCAGCTGGAAGACCGCGTCGGCGACGTCGGCGAAGCCGCCGTCCTCGGCGACGCGGAAGTCCTTCGTGACCGCGACCCCGTCCTGCTGCACCTCGCTCTGCCAGACGAGTCGGGAGGTCAGGGGTGCGACGAAGGGGTGGGCCAGCAGAGCGCGGAACTCCGGGACGGACCAGCCGCGGCGCATCGTCATCGCGGACTCCAGCCGCCTCGCCACGTGGGCGCGGACGGCGGGGACGGCTTCCGTCAGGCTGCTGAGTCGGGCGCGGGCGGCTTCGGCGAGTTCGGGGT
>NZ_JAGSOG010000635.1 GCF_018139695.1 Actinospica durhamensis
GGGTGCGGCCTGGTGGGGTCGCGATCGGTGGAGCCGTGGTCTGGACACAGGACGCGCGGTCGGGATTTCAGCCGCGCTGATTCAGTGCCCGGAGATGCTTCGGATGAAGAGAGAAGACAGCATATTGAGGTAGCCGGAAGTGGGCGGCGTAGGTAAGGCCGTCCGCTCGGGGTGGTGCGTCCCGTCCGTGCCGGAGGGTCGACGGCGTGGGCGGGCGTGGCGACTGCGGGGACGGTGAGCGTCAGAAGGCGGGAATCGGGCGGAAAAAGCGGGTTCGCCGCACGCTCGATGAACCGGCGTGCGCGGAAACCCCCACCCCCGGCGGCGCGGGTTTCGCTCGCTGCGCGCGGACGGGCAAGATTCGTCTAGCCGGTCGGCATCGCTGGGGCGGTCTGCGTCGCACGGATGGGCAGATTCGTCCGGACTGTCGGCATTGCCGGGATGCCCTGGGGCGCGCGGACTGGCCAACTCCGTTCGGACTGTCGGCGTCGCCGGGGCAGTCTGCGGCGGGCGGGCGACTGTGCCGCGTGGAACGGGCAACTTCGTCGGAACGGTAGAGGTCGCTGGGGCGGTCTGCGTCGCGCGGACGGGCGGATTCGTCCGGACTCTCGGCATCGCCGGGACGGTGTGCGGCGACGGGAAGGTGTGCGTCGCGCAGATGGGCAGATTCGTCCCGACGGTAGACGTCGCCGGGACGGTGTGCGGCGCGCGGACGGGCCAGCTCCGTTCGGACTGTCGCCGTTGCCGGGACGCTCTACCTCACTGGGACGCTCGGCCTCGTCGGGAAGATCGGCGTGCGCGCACGGTCGGGCTCGGGTGGG
>NZ_JAGSOG010000636.1 GCF_018139695.1 Actinospica durhamensis
CCACCAGGCCGCACCCCGTCGCCCCCGCCACCTCCCTGTGTGCTCGGCGCCCGCGACGTTTGTTTTGTTCCACCCCGTCGCCGCGCTTCTGCCCTGCCGTACCCTGCTGTGTCCCTGCCCTGTCCTGCTGTGCTCAGCTGCGCCCTGCCGTGCCGTGTTGCGCGCCCCGCGTCCGGTGGGTTCCCGGCCTGCTTAGCGGGTCGGAACCGGGCGGGGCCTCGGTATCCGTCGGCCGAAGGACGAGCCGGTCGCGAGTTCGCGGTCCGCCTCGCTCAGTCCGCCCCAGACGCCGAAAAGCTCCGGCGTGCCGAGCGCGTGCGCCCGGCAGTCGCGCAGCACCGGGCAGGAGGCGCAGATCTGCTTGGCCTCGCCCTCACGCGCTTCGCGGTCCCTGGTGCGCTCCTTCTCCGGTCCGAAGAACAGCCGTGCGTCCGCCCCCTGGCAACGCGCCTGCTCCTGCCAACCCAGCCGCAGATCGGCGATGGCCGGGATGCGTGCGGCGTTGCGCGCCGAGCGCCGCGCCGGCAGCAGAGCTACGCGGTTTCCCATACCGGCCGCCACCATTACGGCCGTGTCCGTCCGAGTCACGTCGTCTACCCCTCCACTCGACTCGTCTTTCATGGCGTCAAACGGATCGCGGCGAACGGGTGTTCCCGTGCCGAAGGTGAAGTCTCGATCCGGTATCGGCCTACTGAATACGACGGCTGCGGCGCGCGAAACGTTCCCGATCCGCGCAACGGGATTGCGTTTCGGGAGCACGCGCCGCCCACGCGCCGCCACAAACCTGGACAAAACACCCGGCCCATCCGTTCCGACG
>NZ_JAGSOG010000637.1 GCF_018139695.1 Actinospica durhamensis
CCCCGCCCCTCCGCGTTATCGATTTGGCCGACCGCCTCCCCGTCGCCTATAGTTAAGCCCGTTGGCAAGCGGGTCAGCCGCCGGAAAGCACCAAACCGGCCGTCCGCCCCGCAGCCGATCGCTAGGGCCCCGTTGTGTAGCGGCCTAGCACGCTGCCCTCTCAAGGCAGTAGCGCGGGTTCGAATCCCGTCGGGGCTACTTCGCAAGAAGACAGGTCAGGCCACCTCGCAAGAGGTGGCCTGAAGTGTTTTCAGAGCCCGCTGCTGGGCCGGACGCATGCAGTCTAAAGTCGGCTTCCATGTTTGATCGCGAGCGTGCCCGTAGCCTCGTGGGACGGAAAATCCAGCATCGGCATCCGCGCTTGAAGCGTTTCCCGATCTGATCGGCGACACGCTGAGTGCGCTGCGCGCTCGTATCGAGGGCCCGATCGCAGATGTCGACTTCTCGGGCTTCACTCGGCGCTTTCGAGAGATCGTCGGCGACGACGAAGCGCCCTTCGAAGAGCCTTATGGGTTGGCCGCATGGATGGTCGACGTGGTCAGCCTGGCTGACTATGGCGTTAACTCGGCTGCGGAATCGGGGCTGGTTCGGCGTCGTCGGCGTTGGCGGTGGGTGGTTCTTCGAGTTCGCTGGATGTGCGCTGTGACGCAGAGGCCTTGTGTCGTTGGTGTTGGTCGCGGATCTGGCCGGTTACGGCGGTGCTGACGAGGAAGCCTAGGGCTGCCGCCAGGGGGTGGCCGATCAGGATGATCCAGCACAGGACGGGCAGTGCGGCTGCGATGGCGGTGAGGATCGTGCGGTGGGTGGTTTCGGGG
>NZ_JAGSOG010000638.1 GCF_018139695.1 Actinospica durhamensis
GCTCGCCGGACACGACGACGAACGCGCCCTGCTGCTCTTCTCCATCCGGCAGATCACCGCGCCCGCGCTGCTCGAATTCGCCCAGCTCACCGTCGAACTGCCCGCACCCGAACAGGTCGCGCTCCTCGACGCGCTCCACAGCCTCGCCGACAACCCGCGCCGCGCCGGACTCGTCGGCCCCGTGAAGATCACCGCGCCGCTGCGCCAGGTCATCGAGACCGCGACCTCCGACGACGTCCAGGCCCGCGCCTGGTCCGTCCTCGGCCAGACCGAGACCCCCACCACCGGTCTGCTGCGCGAATTCACCCGCCGCGCCGCCGACGCCGTCGGCGCCGTCCAACTCACCGGCACCACCCTCGGCGCCGTCGAAGGACTCGGCCACCTCCTGCAGCGCACCAGCGCCCCCCGCCCGGCCGCCGCGCCCGACACCGCACCCAGCGCCGAAGCCCGCACCGAAGCCCTGCGCGTCCTGCGCACCCTCGTGACCGCGCCCGACACCGCACTGTCCTACCTCGCCGCCACCGCCCTGTACCGGGCCGAAGACCACACCTACCTGGACGCGCAACTCGCCGCCAGCCGCGCCGACGCACTCGTCCTGCTCCACGGCCTGATCGGATGCCTCAACTCCCGCACGCTCATCGGCCCCGACTACTACCAGGACGTCGAACGCATCTGCCGGTTCGTGCGCCGCCCACCCGGACTCGCCGGCCGCGACGCCGAGGAACACACCCACCGCCTCCTCGGCGCGCTGCTCGCCCGCGCCGCCGACGACCTGCGCGCCGCCCGCGGCCCCGCCTCCACACAGCCGCACCG
>NZ_JAGSOG010000639.1 GCF_018139695.1 Actinospica durhamensis
TCCGAGGACCCCGCCCCCGCCGCCGCGCCCGCACTCGCCTGACGCGGGGTCACGGCCCGCGGCCTCAGGGCAGTTCGACCGCCGGGTAGTTCTCCACGTACCGGTCGTCCTCGGTGCCGCCCACGTAGGTGCAGGTGCGTTCGGCGGTGTCGATGATCCAGCGGGTGACGCCGGCGTTCCAGCAGGCTGCGACGAAGTCGGGGAACTCGCCGCCCTGCTTGTCGGCCTCGATGGCGGTCAGCAGGGCGGAGCGGTTCCAGGCGGGGACGTCGGCCGGCTCGGTGACGACGGGTCGGCCGGAGGGCAGCACGGCGCTGCCGGCGGTGGTGGTGTAGAGGCTGGTCGCGGTCGGGACGAGGAACTCGTGGCGCAGGACCCCGGCCGCGCGCAGGGCCTCGGCGAGGTACGGGAAGCCTTCGACCTTCGGGCGCGCCGCGAAACCGCGCTGCTGCGCGGCGGCGACCAGTTCATGGGCTGTCATGTCCTCAGATTCGGTCCGGCGGGCGGGTGGCGCAACATCAGTTGATTGCGCGGGCCGGGCCGGGGTGATAGCAATGAGGGCATGACCGTCGACCGCGCCGTCCACCTCGCGCTGGTCACCCGCAGCCACATCGACTTCTGCCGGGTCTGGTCGTGTTCGTGTCGCCGCTCCCTGTGACGGTACCCGAGCCCTGACGGTGCGGCGGTACCGGAGACGACCTGGAACACCCTCCCCCTTCTCCGCAGATTCCCCGCTGAGGTGTAGCCATCGTGAGCACGTTGGACGTGTCTTCCCCTGCCCAGCCCTCCCTTCCGACTGTCTCTTATA
>NZ_JAGSOG010000063.1 GCF_018139695.1 Actinospica durhamensis
GCCCGCCCAGGAGAACGGCAACTACAGCGGTGCCTCCGACTACCACGCCTACGTCGTGCGCAGCGGGAACCTCATCGACATCGTCTATCTCGCCGGCGGGGCAGTGGTCGACGACTCCAGCCACGACGCCGCCGAGCTCGCCACCATGATCGGCGCGCTGGGTTGAGATTCGGCCGGGGACGTGGCGGAGCGCGTCGCGCGCCGGTGAAAAGCGGGACTGCTCCCCTTCCACCCGCATTAGGATGGAGCGGTCCGACCCGGCCGCGGTGCGCCCGCGCAGCCCACCCGAGCAGAAAGCAGGACCGATGTCCGCGATCACCCGCGAGGAGGTGGCCCACCTCGCCCGGCTGTCCCGGCTGGCGCTCGGCGAGGCCGAACTCGACCACTTCGCCGAGCAGCTCGACGCGATCGTCGGCGCGGTCGCGCGGGTCAGCGAGCTGCCGACCGACGACGTGCCGCCCACCTCGCACGCCCAGCCGCTGACGAACGTCTTCCGGGCCGACGTGGTGCGTCCGGCCGGCACGCCGGTGCTCGAGCGCGCCGAGGTCCTCGCGCAGGCCCCCGCCGCCGAGGACGACCGCTTCCGCGTTCCGCGCATCCTGGGTGAGGACTGAGCGATGACCACCGATCTGACCCGGCGCACCGCCGCCGAACTCGCCTCCTCGATCGCCTCCGGCGAGGTCTCCGCGGTCGAGGTGACCCAGGCTCACCTCGACCGGATCGCCAAGGTGGACGAGAAGGTGCACGCCTTCCTGCACGTCGACGCCGAGGGCGCGCTCGGCGCCGCCCGGGCCGTGGACGCCAAGCGGGCCAAGGGCGAGCGGCTCGGCCCGCTGGCCGGCGTGCCGCTCGCGCTCAAGGACCTGTTCACCACCCGCGGCCTGCCTACCACCTGCGGCTCGAAGATCCTCGAGGGCTGGCTCCCGCCGTACGACGCCACCGTCACCCGCCGCCTGCGCGAGGCCGACGTGGTGATCCTGGGCAAGTCCAACATGGACGAGTTCGCGATGGGCTCGTCCACCGAGAACTCGGCCTACGGCCCGACCCGCAACCCGTGGGACCTCGAGCGCATCCCCGGCGGCTCCGGCGGCGGCTCGGCCGCGGCGCTGGCCTCCTACGAGTCCCCGCTGGCCATCGGCACCGACACCGGCGGCTCGATCCGCCAGCCCGGCGCCGTCACCGGCACCGTGGGCGTCAAGCCCACCTACGGCGGCGTCTCGCGCTACGGCATGGTGGCCTTCTCCTCCTCGCTCGACCAGGGCGGCCCGTGCGCCCGCACGGTGCTCGACGCGGCCCTGCTGCACGAGGTCATCGCCGGACACGACCCGCTGGACTCCACCTCCATCGACGCCCCGGTTCCAGGTGTGGTCGAGGCGGCCAGGGCCGGGGTGCGCGACGGTATCAAGGGCTTGCGTGTCGGCGTGGTCAAGCAGTTCGCCGGCGAGGGCTACCAGGCCGGGGTGATGCAGCGCTTCGAGGAGTCGGTGGCGCTGCTGCGCGAGCTCGGCGCCGAAGTGGTCGAGGTGGACTGCCCGTCCTTCGACTACGCGCTGCCCGCCTACTACCTGATCGCCCCGAGCGAGTGCTCCTCGAACCTGGCCAGGTTCGACGCCATGCGCTACGGCCTGCGGGCCGGGGACGACGGGAACCACAGCGCCGAGGAGGTCACCGCGCTCACCCGCGAGGCCGGGTTCGGCCCCGAGGTCAAGCGCCGGATCATGCTGGGCACCTACGCCCTGTCCTCCGGCTACTACGACGCCTACTACGGCCAGGCGCAGAAGGTGCGGACGCTGATCACCCGCGACTTCGACGCCGCCTTCGGCCGGGTCGACGTCATGGTCTCGCCGACCACCCCCACCACCGCCTTCAAGATCGGCGAGCGCGCCGACGACCCGATGGCGATGTACCTGGCCGACCTGTGCACGATTCCGACGAACCTGGCCGGAAACGCCGGGATGTCGCTGCCGTGCGGCCTCGCCCCCGAGGACGGGCTGCCGGTGGGCCTGCAGATCCTGGCGCCCGCGATGGCCGACGACCGGCTCTACCGCGTGGGCGCCGCACTCGAGGCCGCGTTGCTGCAACAGTGGGGCCGACCGCTGCTGGACGCGGTCCCGGCCCTGTAGGCCGCAGGAGTCCGCCGGGCGGGGCGAGCGCCCCGCCCGCACGAGAAGGGCACACGGGTATGGGCATGCTCAGCCGGGGCAAGAAGGACCAGTCGCTGGTCAGGCTCCCCAGGGGCAAGGTCGGCCGGATGGTGTTCGCCGGCGGCCAGGTCGCCGCCGCGGCCGCCGCCTGGCGCGCGGTCAAGGACGCCAAGGCCAAGGGCGACCGGCTCGCCGTGCTGCACGGCGCGCTCACCGGCGCCGTGGTGCTGCTGACCCTGGCCGTGGCCCTGCGCACCGTACACGAGGAAGAACAGACGGTCGAGGGCGAGATCGTCGACCCGTCGACCCCTTGAGCTTGACCCTGACTGCGTTGAAGGAGCGAAACATCTGATGACCGCGACCACCGAGGAGCTGATGGACCTCGAGGAGGCGCTCGCCCGGTTCGATCCGGTGATGGGCCTCGAGGTACACGTCGAGCTGGGTACGAACACGAAGATGTTCTGCTCCTGCCCGACCGAGTTCGGCGCCGAGCCCAACACCCAGGTCTGCCCCACCTGCCTGGGGCTGCCCGGCGCGCTGCCGGTGGTCAACGAGATCGGGGTGGAGTCCGCGATCCGCATCGGCCTCGCGCTCAACTGCGAGATCGCCGAGTGGTGCCGGTTCGCGCGGAAGAACTACTTCTACCCGGACATGCCGAAGAACTTCCAGACCTCGCAGTACGACGAGCCGATCGCGTACAACGGGTACCTGGACGTCGAGGTGGACGGGCGGACCTTCCGGATCGAGATCGAGCGCGCGCACATGGAGGAGGACACCGGCAAGTCCACCCACGTGGGCGGGGCGACCGGGCGCATCCACGGCGCGGACTACTCGCTGGTGGACTACAACCGGGCCGGCATCCCGCTGATCGAGATCGTGACCAGGCCGATCGAGGTCCCGGGGCACCTGTCCGCGGCGGTGGCCCGCGCGTACGTGGCCGAACTGCGGGACCTGATCGTCGCGCTCGGCGTCTCCGAGGCGCGGATGGAGCGCGGCCAGATGCGGGCCGACGTGAACCTCTCGCTCAAGCCCACCGGCGCCAAGAAGCTCGGCACCCGGTCCGAGACCAAGAACGTCAACTCCCTGCGCTCGATCGAGCGCGCGGCCCGGTTCGAGATCCAGCGGCACGCCGCGGTGCTCGCCTCGGGCGGGACGATCGTGCAGGAGACCCGGCACTTCCACGAGGACAAGGGCACCACCACCTCGGGCCGGGTGAAGGAGGAGGCGGAGGACTACCGCTACTTCCCCGAGCCCGACCTGGTCCCGATCGCCCCGTCCCGGGAGTGGGTGGAGCAGCTGCGCGCGACCCTGCCGGAGCTGCCCGGAGCGCGGCGCAAGCGGCTGGCCGCGGACTGGGAGATCTCCGAGTTCGAGATGCAGTCGGTGGTCAACGCGGGCGCCCTCGACCTGATCGAGGCGACCGTGGCGGCCGGCGCGGACGCCGCCTCGGCCCGCAAGTGGTGGCTGGGCGAGCTGGCCCGCGCGGCGAACGAGCAGGCGGTGGAGCTGGCCGAGCTGCCGATCACCCCGGCGCACGTGGCCCGGATCGTGGTGCTGGTCGCGGCCGGCGAGCTCAGCGACAAGCTGGCCCGCCAGGTCATCGAGGGCGTGCTCGCGGGCGAGGGCGACCCGGACGCGGTGGTCGCGGCCCGCGGCCTGAAGGTGGTCTCGGACGACGGCGCCCTGCTCGCCGCGATCGACGAGGCGATCGCCGCGAACCCGGCCGTGGCCGAGAAGATCCGCGGCGGCAACCACGCCGCGGCCGGCGTGATCATCGGCGCGGTGATGAAGGCGACCAAGGGCCAGGCCGACGCGGCCAAGGTCAAGGAGCTGACGCTCTCCCGGCTGGCCTGAGCCGGACGCGCGCGGCGGGCGGAACGGGCGGCTCACAGCCCCCGTCCCGCCCGCCGCGCGTTTGCACCCGGTGGGGACCCGGCCCTGGATCTGCTCTGGGACCTGTTCTGGGACCTACTCGAGCGGGCTCGGACCGCCGGCCAGTCCGACCGTGACCAGTTGAGCGCTGCTCGGATGCCGCAGATCGGCGAACAGCACGGCGAATTCGCCTTCGAGCTGCGCGGTCCGCGCGGACTGCTGAGCCACCGTCACCGCGACGTGGCCGCCGCCGATCAGCTCGACCGCGGTCAGCGCCGCGCACACCTCGACGGCGAGGGGACCACGCCGGTGGCCGCCGGCGTCCTCGGCGTCGCCCCCGCGTCCGTGGACTGCGCGGGGGCGACGGTTTCGGCATTCGTCACCGGCGGCACACCTCCTTGTGCGTCGAACTACTCCAACAGCTCCGTCTGCAGGCTGAACTCCTGCCTGAACGGGGCGATGCCCACCGAACTCGGTGCCGTGTAGACGATTTCCAGCACCGTGTCGCGCACCGACGCGATCCCGTACCAGGTGTTCGTCGACCCGTGCGAGACCTTGAAGTAGGTCAGGATCTGGTCGTCGAGCGCGAGCGTCGTCGTCGCGGCGCCGGTGGGCACGCCGGTCATCTCGGCCAGCGTGGTCTCGGCCGTCGAGGCGTTGGCCTGGCTGCTGAACTGGAGCAGGTAGATCTTCGTCTCCGCGCCGTCAGAGGTCTTCCACGACTCGGCCGCGGTGTGCCGCCAGCCGTACTGGCCGAAGTCCATCCGCGCCGAGTCCGCGACCGTCAGCTTGAGCGAGTCGCTCTGGGAGAGCCAGCCGTCGGTCAGCGTCACCGCGTGGTCCGAGACCGCGCCCTGCGGAGCCGGAAGCAGCAGCTTCCTGATGTCGGCCAGGTGCCGCCCGGCCGGGTCGGCGCTCGGCACGTCCTGGCCCGCGGCCAGGGTCGGCAGCGTCAGCGGCGCGAAGACGTACCGGCCGTCCGAGGCGGTCTGCAGACCCGGCAGATCGGTACGCCGCGGCGCCATCACCGCGAAGGCGCACCCCGCGCCGACCGCCGCCGCGGTCACCACCGCGCCGATCCAGCGCCACGGCACCGGCCGCTTCGGCTTGGGCTCGACCGCGGGCCAGGCACCCCAGGCCGGAACCGGGAAGGCGCCGGTGCCCTGCGCGCCCATGCCCTGCGCGCCGAACGGGGGTACCCCGGCCGGCGGAGCCTGCGGCTGGAGAGCCTCGGCCTGGAGAACCTCGGCCTGGGCGGTCTGCGTCAGCGGGGAATCCGTCTGGACGCTCTCCTCCTGGAAGGTCTCCGCCGCGGGCACCGAGGCCTGCTGGGGCACCTGCGGCACCTCGGCATCCCGCTGCGCCACCCCGGTCGATTCCGGTGCCACGGCGGGCTGCTGGTCCGTCGCGGCGTCCCGCTGCTGCGGATTCCCGTCCTGCTGCGGTGTCTCAGCCGCCGCCGGCGCCGCGAACTCCTCCTGCTCAGGCATTCTGACCCCCAGCGGTCGACGGGCTGACGGGCGCGGTCAGCGTCTGGTTGCTCTTGAGCCGGTCCAACTGCTGCGCGAGCAGATGCACGGCGGTGTTCTGGTCCAGCGGTGCCACACCGCTGGCCTCGAGCAAGACCTCGACGTCGCCGTACGAGGCCGCGCAGACCATGCTGTCGACCTTGTCGCTGCCGAGTTCCGGCGGCAGTACGCAGACGGCCGAGCCGTATCCGGGCACGGAAGCGCCCTGCCGGAAGCCGAGGCCGTCGACGAAGCTCGCGAGCAGCTTCTCGTCCGAGCTCGCGGCCTTCGGGTCCAGCTGCATCAGCTCGAAGTCGAACTCGTCGGTGTCGGACCCGTTCACCATGGTGCGCACGGCGATGCCCTGCAGGTGCAGGTCCGCCAGCGTGCCCTCGGAATTGGTCATGTCGCTCTTGGGCAGCTTCAGCAGCTGGCCCTGGACCTGCGCGTTGACCTGAGCGGCGGAGACGTAGTCGTTGTCGCCGATCGTGCCCACCGCGGGGCCGAGCGAGTAGGTGCTCGGCAGGGGCAGCAGGTAGGCGAAGAGGGAACCGTAGTGCGAGCCGTCGGAGCGCACCCCGGCGGTCACCGGCGCCTGGATCACGGCGAGCCGCGCCTGCGCCGAGGCGGTGGCGTCGGCCGCGGCCTGGAGCCGGTCGTGTGTCGTGTCGCGGGAGTGCACGACGCCGAAACCGATCGCGGCACCGACGACGATCGAGGCCACGGCTCCGGCGGCGAGCCTGCCGCGCATGGGGATGGACATCTAGAGCCTCGCCATCTGCTGCGTCATCAAAGCATTGATGAGCGACGGATTCGGTGTCCTGGTGTACGAGCTGACCCAGAACTCGACGACGAGATCGCCATGGGTGGCGACGGCGTAGTCGGTGTTGGCGTCGTACGCGTCCTTGTACTCGACGCCGGTGGCGTTCAGGTCGGCCGGCGTGGTCACCGGCGAGCCGTCGGCGCTGACGCCCTGCAGGAACGAGCCGGTCTGGTACTGCGGGGCGAAACGCAGGATGCGGATCTCCTCGTAGTACCCGGACTTGGTCGTCCACCCGGTGTCGGCGAGGGCGCTGATGCCGTCGATCAGGTCCTGGGTGAAGCAGTACTTCTGGTCGTCGCACAGCGCCGCGTCGTCCACGAGGCCGATCCACTCGTGGTCCCAGGAGTCGCCGACGCTCGCGCCGGACGGCGTGGGCATCAGCAGCTTGGTCAGGTCGCCGTCGGTCAGGGTCAGGTCGTCCTGGCTCGAGGGCAGCGGCGACGGGGCCACGCCCGCGTAGACGCCCACCGGCGCGTACGCCGGGTGCTGCGCGATCAGGGAGGGAAGCGGGGTGGGCGGCCGCGAGGACTGCACCGCGTAGCCCGTGCCGGCCCCGCCCAGGACGCCGAGGACGAGCGCCCCGACGAACAGCGAGCGACTCTTGATCCGGCGCCGGGTCTTGGGTTCGGCGGGGATCTCGGTCGGGACCCCGTCCGGTATCCCGGTCGGTATCCCGGCCGCGAACGCGGTGGGATCCCCGGGTTCGGCCGGGTTCGCGGACACGTCGGCCGCGAACTCCGACGGCGCCTCGAACGCGACCTCGGTCACGGTTTCGGTCGCGACGTCTTCCGTCACGACCTCGGCCCCGGCGTCGGCCACGACCTCCGTCACGGTTTCGGTCGCGACCACCTCGGTCGCGATCCCGCTCTGGTTCTCGTTCTCGTTCTCGCTCATGGTGTGCGCCCCCTAACCGTTCGCCAGTCGCGCGTGCTCGGCCTTGATGACCGAGGCGAGGTCCGCGGCCGTGATCGGCTGGTCGCCGTAGATGTCCACGGTGAAGAAGGTGTCGCCGTCGCGGTACGCGCCGGACACCTCGTACGAGTTGTCCGACTTCCAGCTCCAGCCCTTGGCGCCGGACTCACCGGGCACCGAGATGCTCTTGATCCCGCTGCCGGACTCGGTGTATCCGCTCAGCCAGGCCGACGCGTCGCTCGAGCCGCCGAGCCGGATCAGCTGGATGTCCACGTTCGCGCCGATGGACGAGTCCTGATACGTGCGGTCGCACGCGGACTTGAATCCCAGCTCGCGCAGGCTCGTCTTCACGTCCGAGCTGCCGCCGTAGTCGTTCACGACCTCGCTGAGGCTCTCGGTGGTGCCGTCCGGGTCGCCCTGCACGGAGCTCGAGCCGTCCGGCGGCGGGAGCAGGAAGAAGCGCAGGTCGCCGGTGTGCACGCCGTTGCTGACGTGGCCGGTGACGGTCGAGGTCGGCGTGGCGGTGGTCGGCGGCGCGGTGCTCGGCGCGGCGCTGGTGGGCGCCGGGCTCGGTGAGGCCGCCGGGGACGAGGACTCGGTGACCGGCGCGCTCGCCCCGGCCAGCCCCGCGACCTTGACCGGTCCGGGCGAGGCGATCGCGATCACGGCGAACGCGGCCACCGCGGCGAGCGCGGCGTAGCCGAGCCCGATCCCGGTGCCCAGCAGGGCCTTGTTGCGCGGCTTGGGTTCCGCGCCGAGTGCGCCGAACCCGCCTTGTGTTGATATGGATGTCACGCCGTATTCGAACCCGACTACCGGTGCGGTGCCGGGCGCGAAGTTCGGTTCTGCGCTCGGCCAGCCCTGCTGCGCCGCGGGCTGCGGCCACGGCGCGACCTGCGGCTGCGTCCCGCCCTGCGTCGTCGAATCCAGTGCGGATCCCACCGATTCCGCGGATTCCACCGACCCCGTCGTCGGCTGCGCCACCGGCTCGAAGCCCGGCGCGGCGGCCTGCGCGACCTCGTCCTGCCGCGCACCGTCCTGCCGCGTGTGCGCCGGTGCGTTCTCGTCTGCGTGCTCGTGCGTGCGCTCGTCGGCGCGCAGATCCGCGCGCTGGTCTGTGCGCTCGTCCGCCTGTGTAGCGGACGCGTCCGTGTCCGTCGATTCGCCTGTCTCTGCTGCGGATTGTCCCGCGGGCATGGCGAATGCGGCGTTCGTCTCGGCCACCGTGTCGTCGGCGCCGGGCTCGAGGCCCGGTTCAACGTTGTCGGATGGCCGGGTGAACCCCTCCGGCTCTACGGGCGCCGACTGATCGTCGGACACCGTTCCCTCCCTGGCTGCTTATATCAGGACCCCACCGTAGGACTCTGGGAGCCCACCGGTCTACACCTTATATCCAGGGTGGCACAGCCCTCCGACACCCCGGTCCCGCTGCTCCCGGGGCCGCCGGGCCGCGCCGCCGCGGCCGCGTGGATCCGCGCCGTCCCCCGCACATCCGCAGCCGTTTTCCACGCCGCCCTTACCACACGAGATCACCTCATCGCGTAGAGTGACGACCGTGCCCGCCCTCCTGTCCCGCCCTCTGGACGTGCCGGTGACGGTCCGGGTGGCGTCCGCGGTGGGCGCCGCCGTGGCCGCGACGGCCGTGTTCGTGCTCGGAGCCGCCCTGCACTGGGGCGGGGACCGGGCCAGCCGCACCATCGCCGACATCATGGGCGATTTCGGCCTGGCCGCCGCGGCCGCGCTCGCCGCAGTCTCCAGCGTCCGCAGAGCCCTGACACTCTCCGGGGCGCTGCGGTCATCCTGGCTGCTGTTCGCCGGATCCGCGCTGGTGGCCGGCTTCGGCAACGCGGTCTGGGGCTGGTACGAACTGGTACTGCGCACCTCCCCGCCGGTGCCGTCCATGGCCGACTGGGCCTTCCTGTGCTTCGCCCCGTTCGCCATGGCCGGGACGCTGGTGCACCACCGCGGCGTCGGCGGATCGCTGGCCTGGCTGCGGCTCGCCCTCGACGGCACCCTCGTCGGCGGGGCGCTGTTCACGGCCGGATGGGGGGTGGCGCTGTCCCGGGTGGCCTACAGCGACGGGCGCGCGCCCACCCAGGTCACCTTCGCCCTTGCCTATCCGGTCTTCGACATCCTGCTGGTGAGCCTGGTGCTGTGCCTGCGCCACCGGGGCCGCGGGCGCGGCGACGGATCCTCGATGGCCATGCTGGTGTGCGGATACAGCGTCGTCGTGGTCTTCGACGGACTCTGGACGCTGCCGCCGGTGCGGGCGCACTACTACTCCGGCGAACTGATGGACGCGGGCTGGTTCTTCGGGTATCTGCTGCTGGCCATCGCTCCGTGGATGTCCGCGTGGACCGGCCCGGGCGGACGCCACGGTTCCGAGCACGCCTGGCGGGCCCGGCTGGCGGCGGGGATCAGGCGGCTGCTCGACCTGGCCGGGCAGCTGTTCCCCTACCTCGCCGGATCCACCTGCCTGGCCGTGATCATGAGCGACGGGCTGCGCGGGGAGCACCGGGTGCATCCGGTGCCGCTGGTCACCGGCTGCGCCGTGCTGGCGGCCCTGGTGGCGCGGCAGGCGTTGACCCTGACCGAGAATCTGCGGCTGACCAAGCAGCTGAGCCTGCGCGAGAACCACTTCCGCTCCCTGGTGCAGGGCGCCAGCGAGGTCATCATGACCCTGACGCGCCCGGGCCGGCTCGGCTACATCTCGCCCGCGGTCAGCGGCGTGCTCGGCTACGAGCCGCAGCAGCTGATCGGCAGCTCGCTCTACGACCTGATCCACTTCGAGGACCGCACCCGGGTGATCGAGGCGGTGGACCGCCTGCTCGCCGGGGTCGCGCCCGCGGCCCTGGTGGAGTGCCGGATCCGGGCCGCCACGGTGATGCCGCTGCCCGGCGCGGGGGAGGGGGCGCAGTCGATCTGGCGGCACGCGGAGGCGACCGTCACCCGGCACTACGGCGGCCTGGTGTTCACCATCAGGGACGTGAGCGAGCGGGTCGCGCTGCAGAACCAGTTGGCCTACAACGCCTATCACGACGCGCTCACCGGGCTGCCCAACCGCGCCCTGTTCGGCGAGCGGCTCGAGCAGGCGCTGCATCAGCGTTCGGTGATCGGGCACCCGCCCGCGGTGATGTTCCTGGACCTGGACTGGTTCAAGGAGGTCAACGACGCGCAGGGCCACGCCGTCGGCGACGAGCTGCTGATCGAGGCCGCGGCCCGGCTGCGCACCGCGGTGCGGGTGGGCGACACGGTGGCCCGTTTCGGCGGGGACGAGTTCGCCGCGCTGGTGCACACCGGGCCCGACGGACGCAGCGTGCACGAGGTGGCCGAGCGGCTGCACGCGGCGCTGACCCGCCCGTACCGGCTCGCGGCCGGCCGCTTCACCGTCGGCGCCTCGGTCGGCGTCGCGTTCTGGCGGGCCGGGATGTCGGCCGCGCAGTTGCTGCGCGAGGCGGATCTGGCGATGTACGAGGCGAAGGGCGAGGGCAAGGGACGGCTGATCGTGCGTGACACGCCGGTGTCGCGGTGAGGCGGGACGGTATCCGGCGGAGGCGAGTGGATCTGGGGAAATGGACGTCGCATGTCCGGCATCCGAGACGCACGGCGGGGTGGCTTGACGGCACGAGGGTGGGCGCGAGTACTGTCGCCCCATGCGGATTTCCAACGCGCGTCAGCGCGAGCTCGTACTTGGCCAGCGCGCCGGCTGAAGCCCTCCAGGGCCCCACGCCAGCGCGCTTCCCTCGGTTGCCCTTCGGGCCCGAGGGTTTTTTGTTGGCCGCATACAGCATCGCCCGGGTAGGACGCCCGGACCCAGACCGAGAGAAGCCTCACCATGACGGAGCAGGGCAGCAGCAGCCTTCGCGCACCCGAGCTGACCGGAGCCCAGGCCCTCATCCGCGCCCTCGAGGAGCTGGGCGTGGACACCGTTTTCGGTATCCCGGGCGGCGCGATCCTCCCGGCCTACGACCCGATGTTCGACTCCAAGCAGCTCCGGCACATCCTGGTGCGCCACGAGCAGGGCGCCGGCCACGCCGCGACCGGCTACGCGCAGGCCACCGGGAAGGTCGGGGTGTGCATCGCCACCTCCGGTCCGGGCGCCACCAACCTGGTCACCCCGATCGCCGACGCGTACATGGACTCGGTCCCGATCGTCGCCATCACCGGGCAGGTCGCCAGCAGCCTGATCGGCACGGACGGCTTCCAGGAGGCCGACATCTGCGGCATCACGATGCCGATCACCAAGCACAACTTCCTGGTCACCCGGGCCGAGGACATCCCGCGCGCGATCGCCGAGGCCTTCCACATCGCCGCCACCGGCCGTCCCGGCCCGGTGCTGGTGGACATCGCCAAGGACGCGATGCAGGCCTCCGCGCCGTTCCGCTGGCCGGTGGAGCTGAACCTGCCCGGCTACCGGCCGGTGTCCAAGCCGCACGGCAAGCAGATCCGCGAGGCCGCCCGGCTGCTGGGGCTGGCCAAGCGCCCGGTGCTCTACGTCGGCGGCGGCGTGCTCAAGGCCCGCGCCACCGCGGAGCTGCTGGAGCTGGCCGAGCTGACCGGCGCCCCCGTCGTCACGACCCTGATGGCCCGCGGCGCGTTCCCGGACAGCCACAAGCAGCACCTGGGCATGCCCGGCATGCACGGCTCGGTGGCCGCGGTCACCGCCCTGCAGAAGTCCGACCTGATCGTGGCGCTCGGTGCCCGCTTCGACGACCGCGTCACCGGCAAGCTCACCAGCTTCGCCCCGGACGCCAAGGTCGTGCACGCCGACATCGACCCGGCCGAGATCTCCAAGAACCGCACCGCGGACGTGCCGATCGTGGGCGACTGCCGCGAGGTGCTCACCGAGCTCGCCGCCGCCGTGCGCACCGAGCAGGCGGCCGACCGCGGCGGGGACTACTCCGGCTGGTGGGAGCAGCTGGAGGACTGGCGCACCCGCTACCCGCTGGGCTACGAGACCGAGGCCGGGCAGCTGGCCCCGCAGTACGTGATCGAGCGCATCGGCAAGATCGCCGGACCCGACGCCATCTACACCACCGGCGTCGGCCAGCACCAGATGTGGGCCGCGCAGTTCATCTCCTACGAGAAGCCCAACACCTTCCTGAACTCGGGCGGCGCGGGCACCATGGGCTACGGCGTGCCGGCCGCGATGGGCGCCAAGGCCGGTCGCCCGGACGCAACCGTCTGGTGCATCGACGGCGACGGCTGCTTCCAGATGACCAACCAGGAGCTCGCCACCTGCGCGCTCAACAACATCCCGATCAAGATCGCGATCATCAACAACGGCGCGCTCGGCATGGTCCGGCAGTGGCAGACGCTGTTCTACAACCAGCGCTACTCCAACACCGACCTGCGCAGGGGTGCGGGGGTGTCCGCCGCGGAGGACCATCGGCGCATCCCCGACTTCGTGAAGCTGGCCGAGGCCTACGGCTGCGTGGGCCTGCGGTGTGAGAGCCCGGACCAGGTCGACGCGGTCATCGAGAAGGCCATGGCGATCAACGACGCCCCCGTCGTGATCGACTTCGTGGTGCACGAGGACGCCATGGTGTGGCCGATGGTCCCGGCCGGCCTGTCCAACGACGAGATCCTGGCCGCCCGCGACCAGCGCCCCGACTTCGATGAGGAAAGCGAGTGAGTATCATGACGAACTCGGCTCCGACCCAGACCCACACGCTCTCCGTGCTCGTCGAGAACCGTCCGGGCGTGCTCGCCCGGGTCTCCGCGCTCTTCTCCCGGCGCGGATTCAACATCGAGTCGCTCGCGGTCGGACCGACCGAGCACTCGGAGATCTCCCGGATCACCCTGGTCGTGAACGTCGAGGACCACCCCCTCGAACAGGTGACCAAGCAGCTCAACAAGCTGGTGAACGTGCTCAAGATCGTGGAGCTGGAACCCTCGGCCTGCGTCCGGCGCGAACTGATCCTGGTCAAGGTGCGGGCCGACGCCACCGAGCGCCAGCACGTGCTCGCCACCCTCGAGCCGTTCGGCGCCCGAGTGGTGGACATGTCCACCGACAGCCTGGTGATCGAGGCCACCGGTGAGTCCGCCAAACTGGAGGCGCTGCTGCGCGTGCTCGAGCCGTTCGGCGTCAAGGAGCTGGTCCAGTCGGGCCTGCTCGCCGTCGGACGCGGCTCGCGCTCCATCACCGACCGTTCGCTGCGCGCCGTCGAGCGCGCCGCTTAGCCGACGCAAGACCCCAAGACACACGAGACACACGAGAAGAAGAGACACGAACCATGGCAGTTGAGATGTTCTACGACGACGACGCGGACCTCTCGGTGATCCAGAGCCGCAAGGTCGCCGTTCTCGGATACGGCTCGCAGGGCCACGCGCACGCGCTGAGCCTGCGCGACTCGGGCGTGGACGTGCGGGTGGGCCTGAAGGCCGACTCGAAGTCCCGGGCCAAGGCCGAGGAGCAGGGCCTGCGCGTGGTCACCCCGTTCGAGGCCTGTGCCGAGGCGGACGTCATCATGATCCTGGTGCCGGATCCGGTGCAGCGGGCGGTCTACGAGGAGGCCGTGGCCCCGAACCTCAAGGACGGCGACGCGATCTTCTTCGGCCACGCGCTGAACATCCACTTCCAGCTGATCACCCCGCCGGCCAACATCGACGTGGCCATGGTCGCGCCGAAGGGCCCGGGCCACCTGGTGCGCCGCCAGTTCGCCGACGGCTTCGGCGTCCCGTGCCTGATCGCCGTGGCCCAGGACGCCACCGGCAAGGCCCAGGAGCTGGCCCTGTCCTACGCCAAGGGCATCGGCGGCACCCGCGCCGGCGTCATCAAGACCACCTTCAAGGACGAGGTCGAGACCGACCTGTTCGGCGAGCAGGTCGTGCTCTGCGGCGGTGTCGAGGAGCTGATCAAGGCCGGCTTCGAGACGCTGACCGAGGCGGGCTACGAGCCGGAGATCGCCTACTTCGAGTGCCTGCACGAGCTCAAGCTGATCGTGGACCTGATCTACGAGGGCGGCCTGACCAAGATGAACTGGTCGGTCTCCGAGACCGCGGAGTGGGGCGGCTACAAGACCGGCCCGCGCATCATCACCCCCGAGACCAAGGCGGAGATGAAGAAGGTGCTGGCGGAGATCCAGTCCGGCCAGTTCACCCGCGAGTGGATCGCCGAGTACGACAGCGGGCTCAAGGAGTACAAGAAGCTCTACGACGCCACCACCAACCACCCGATCGAGAAGGTCGGCAAGCAGCTGCGCTCGCTCATGTCCTGGGTGAACACCGAAGAAGACTGAGATATAGACCGCGGCTTGCTCGGCTGAGGCAGTCTTGGGGACGAAAAGCGTGTCCCCAAGAGCCTCGCGGCACTGTGATGTAGACCGCGGCTTGCTCGGCTGAGGCAGTCTTGGGGACGAAAAGCGTGTCCCCAAGAGCCTCGCGGCGCCGCGGTGTGAACAGTGGGTTTGATTCGCGGTGTGACACTCGATCGGCCCAGAGTTCGAGCCCTCTTCCCGCTCGCCGGGAGGAGGGCTTTGTCGTGCTCGGTGAGTGACGGTCCGTCATTCATTCGGCGGCAACAGCGCGCGTCGGCGCTCGGATCGTCCTAGTTTGTCCATAGTTGTCGGGTGAGATGACTCCTGGCATACGGATATCTAGGGCGTGAGGAGCACGAATGTCCGGGACGACGAGGCGGCCGCTGAGACGGCGCTGGGTGGCGATGTGCGCGTCGGTGGTGACCGGGCTGTTGCTGGCCGGCTGTGGCGGCTCGAACAGCGGCTCCGGGAGCGGGGGCTCGGACACCTCGATCTCCGGCACCGCGGCCGCCGACACGTTCAACTCCGGCACCCCGAAGCAGGGCGGCTCGGTCACCTGGACGATCGAGAAGACCATGGACAACTGGAACATCCTGTCCGCGGACGGCAACACCTTCGACTACGCCCAGGTGGTCAACCCGCTCACGCCCTCGCCGTACATCTTCAACCCCTCCTACAGCGTCACGCTCAACACCGACCTGATGGTCAGCGCCGACGAGACGAGCACCAGCCCGCAGACGGTCGTCTACAAGATTCAGCCCAACGCGGTCTGGTCCGACGGCACCCCGATCAACGCGGACGACTTCATCTACAACTGGCAGGTGCAGAACGGCACCGACGCCAACATCGCCGCCGCCACCACCACCGGCTACCAGGACATCACCTCGGTCACCGGCTCGGACAACGGCAAGACCGTCACGACGGTCTACAAGACCCCGTTCGGCGACTGGAAGTCGCTGTTCACCAACATGTACCCGGCGCACATCGCCAAGGAGCACGGCAACAACGAGGCCTCCTTCAACTGGTTCCAAACCAACCCGCTGCCGGTCTCCGGCGGCCCGTTCGTGGTCTCCAGCGTCTCCGGTGACAAGACCTCGGTCATCCTCAAGCGCAACACCAAGTACTACGGCAAGCAGTCCCCCCTGGACCAGCTCACCTTCCGGGCCATCACCGACGCCTCGCAGGAGCCCACCGCGCTGCAGAACCGCGAGGTCGACGGCATCTACCCGCAGCCCCAGACCACGCTGGTCAACCAGCTCAAGGGCATGGGCAGCCAGATCACCTACAAGATCGACGCGGGCCTCGGTTTTGAGCACATCGACTTCAACCTGAAGAACTCCGCGCTCGGCAACGCGACCTGGGGCAAGACCCTGCGCACGGCGATGTTCACCGCCACCGACCGCAACGCGATCCTGACCAAGACCATCCAGCAGTTCCAGAGCTCGGCCGTGCCGCTCAACAGCCGCATGCTGGTGCCCGGCCAGAACGGCTACCAGGACAACGTCACCCAGTTCGGCCTCGGCGAGGGCAATACGGCCAAGGCGGAGCAGCTGCTGACCTCGGCCGGGTTCAAGAACGTGGGCGCGGGCAAGGGCGGCCTCGAGGCGCCCGACGGCACCAAGATCCCGACCTTCCAGATGAAGTACACGGTCGGCAACCAGATCCGCTTGGACACCTGCAGCCTGTTCGCCTCGGAAATGGCCCAGCTCGGCATCAACGTCGCGGTCACCCCGACCGACAACCTCGGCGCCACCCTCACCCAGACCGGTGGCAACGGCTACGACATCGTGGTCTTCGCCTGGGTCAACACGCCGTTCCCGTCCTCGGCCAACCAGCCGCTCTACACGACCGGCGGCGGCGGCAACTACGGCGGCTACTCGAACAAGAACGTCGACGCCTGGCTGGCCGCCGCGGCCTCGAGCACCGACACGGCCACCCAGATCAGCAACCTGAACAAGGCCGACCAGCAGATCAGCCAGGACGCCTACACCCTGCCGCTGTATCAGAAGCCGACCCTGATCGCCTTCTATCCGAACCTGGTCAACGTCCGCGACAACGCCACCTCCATGGGCCCGACGTACAACGCCGGCCAGTGGGGTCTGAAGTCCTGACCGCGCAGACACTCGTCCCGCGGGGCACGCGCCCGGTCGCGATCCGTGCCCCGCGGGACCGTCCCCGTACGCCGCGCGCGCCCCACTCCTCCCCGAGGCCTCCATGCTCGCATTCGCCCTCAGACGCCTGCTGGTGTCGATCCCGGTCTTCATCCTCTCCACGTTCCTGGTCTTCCTCCTGGTGACCTGGGGCGCCGACCCGCTGGCCCAGCTCGAGGCCAAGAACCCGCCGCCGTCGCAGGCGGTGATCAACCAGCTGGCGGACCAGCTCTACATCAACCACTCCATCCCGGCGCGGTACTGGCACTGGTTCTCCCAGCTGTTCTTCCACGGCAACTGGGGGCCCTCGGTACAGTCGGGCACGGACATCGGCCAGTTGCTGAGCACCAGCCTCACGCTCACCGCACGGCTGGTGATCGTGGCGACCATCCTCGCGGTGATCCTGGCGATCATCGCCGGTGTGGTCAGCGCCACCCGGCAGTACTCGAAGACCGACTACACCATCACCCTGATCGGCTTCCTGTTCCTGTCGCTGCCGGTGTTCTGGTTCGCGATCCTGCTCAAGCAGGCCGTGGTGAACATGAACAACTCGCTCAACTGGTACTGGCTCTCGACCTACGGCGCGAACACCCCGGGCCTGACCGGCTGGTCGGCCTTCTCCGACGCGATCGGGCACCTGGTGCTGCCCACCATCGTGCTGGCGATGTCCTCGTACGCGTCCTGGTCCCGCTTCCAGCGCGCCTCGATGCTGGACGTGCTCGGCAGCGACTACATGCGCCTGGCCCGGGCCAAGGGCCTGAGCCGCCGTCAGGTGATGATCCGGCACGGCCTGCGCACCGCGCTGATCCCGCTCACCACCCAGGTCGCCCTGGACACGGCCGCGATCCTCGGCGGCGCTGTGCTGACCGAGTCCGTCTTCGGTTGGCAGGGCATGGGCACGATGCTGGTCAACGGCATCAACGCCGGCGACTTCAACGTCATCCTGGCCTGGCTGACCGTCTCCGCGATCATCGTCATCGTCTTCAACCTCATCGCCGACCTGCTGTACGGGGTCCTTGACCCGAGGATTCGCCATGCGTAGTTCCAGCGCGCTCGCCCTAGCATGCGGGGTCCTTGACATGGAGCCGGGAGTGATTCGCCATGCCTGAGCTGCCCCGCGAAGATCCCGAGCCCACAGAGATCACTCCGTCCGCCGGATCGGAACGCCAGTATCCGGAGCGCGAGTTCACCGTCAAAGCCCGGACGCAGACGCAGCTGGTGCTGCGCCGATTCCTGCAGCACAGGCTGGCCGTGGTGAGCGTGTTCGTGCTGCTCGCGGTGATCCTGCTGGCGTTCGTCGGCGGGCCCTTGTGGAAGTACAGCTACACCGACATCACCCCGGACAACTCGGTCCCGCCCTCCGGTAACCACCCGTTCGGCACCGACAACCTCGGCTACGACGAGTTCGCCCGGGTGCTGCGCGGCACCCAGCGCTCGCTTGAGATCGCGTTCAGCGTGGCGGTCCTGGCCACGGCCATCGGTACGGTCTGGGGCGCGGTGGCCGGCTACTACCGGGGCTGGCTGGACTCGCTGATGATGCGCATCGCCGACCTGTTCCTGACCATCCCGATCCTGGCTGCCGGCGCCCTGCTCTCGCACCACTTCCAGACCGCGGGCTGGTGGGCGCTCGCCCTGGTCATCGCGGGCCTGGCCTGGCCGGCCGTGGCCCGTATCGTGCGCGGCCAGACGCTCTCGCTGCGGGAGAAGGAGTACGTCGAGGCGGCCCGGTCGATGGGCGCGAAGGACGGCCGGATCATCTTCCGGCACATCCTGCCCAACGTGATCGGCCAGATCATCGTCGTGGTCACGATCCAGATCGCCTTCGCCATCCTGCTCGAGTCCTCGCTGTCCTACCTGGGCTTCGGCGTGCAGCCGCCGGACACCTCGCTCGGCGCGCTGATCTCCAACGCGCAGAGTGCGCTGCAGGGCGGGCTGTGGTGGCTGTTCTACTTCCCCGGCATCTTCATCATCCTGATCAGCCTCTCGGTGAACTTCATCGGCGACGGCCTGCGGGATGCATTCGACCCGTCCCAGCAGAGAGTGCGCGCCTGATGTCGACCAACAGCGGCTCCCCGGCGGGGCTCTCCGACACGGTGCTGACCGTGGACAACCTCACCGTGGACTTCCCCACCCCGGACGGCGCGGTGCACGCGGTGCGCGGGGTGTCCTACCGGTTGAACCCGGGTGAGGTGCTCGGCATCGTGGGCGAGTCGGGCTCGGGCAAGTCGGTGACCTCGATGGCGGTGATGGGCCTGCTGCCCAAGACCGCGAAGGTCTCCGGCTCGGTGCGCTTCCGCGACCGGGAGCTGCTGGGCCTTTCGGACAACGAGATGAAGACCCTGCGCGGCAACAAGATCGCCATGATCTTCCAGGACCCGATGACCTCGCTCAACCCGGTCTACAAGGTGGGTCACCAGCTCGCCGAGGCGGTCCTGGCGCACCACGACATCCCCAAGGCCAAGGCGCGGGCGCGGGCGATCGAGCTGCTCGAGATGGTGGACATCCCGCAGCCGGACCGGCGGGTGGACCAGTACCCGCACGAGTTCTCCGGCGGTATGCGCCAGCGGGTGGTGATCGCGATCGCGATGGCCAACAACCCGGACGTGATCATCGCGGACGAGCCGACCACCGCCCTCGACGTGACGGTGCAGGCGCAGGTGCTCGACTCGCTGCGGGCCGCGCAGCGGGAGACCGGCGCCGCGATGGTGCTGATCACGCACGACCTCGGCGTGGTGGCCGGGCAGGCCGACCGGGTGCTGGTGATGTACGCGGGCAAGCCGGTGGAGATCGGCGGCGTCGACGACATCTACTACAACCCGCGGATGCCCTACACCCTCGGCCTGCTCGGCTCGCTGCCCCGGCTCGACCAGC
Source organism: Actinospica durhamensis (assembly GCF_018139695.1). Lineage (GTDB taxonomy): Bacteria > Actinomycetota > Actinomycetes > Streptomycetales > Catenulisporaceae > Actinospica > Actinospica durhamensis. The sequence continues at coordinate 19,540 of NZ_JAGSOG010000063.1, forward strand.
GCGAGGCGGGCCGGCTCACGCCGATCCAGGGCTCGCCGCCGTCGCTGGTGAACCTGCCGCTCGGCTGCCCGTTCACCCCGCGCTGCCCGCTGGCCCAGGACGTCTGCGAGACCCGCGAGCCCGACCTCGAGCCGGTGGACGCCGACGAGGCCGGTCCGGACGGGCACCGGTCCGCGTGCCACTTCAAGGACCGGGTGGCCCGGCACCGGCCGGCCGACCTGTTCGACGAGACCTCCGCGGACGCCGAACTGCCGGGCGACTTCGGCTCGGACTCGACCGGCGAGGAGCAGGCCGAACCGCACGGCCCGACCGACGTGCGGTCCGTGAACACCGACTTCGGGACGGAGAGCGACCGCGATGAGCAGCTCTGAGAACCCGCGCGGGCCGCAGCCCGAGCCGACGACCGGCGCGACGGCCGGCGGCGCGGCGGCCGGACGGGAGCCGGCCACCCCCGCGGTGGCGGCCCCGGGCGAGCCGATCCTCTCGGTGCGCCACCTGGTCAAGGAGTTCCCGATCCGGTCCAAGGGCCTGATCCCGCGCACGATCGGCGCCGTGCACGCGGTATCCGACATCTCCTTCGACCTCTACCGCGGCGAGACGCTCGGCCTGGTGGGGGAGTCGGGGTGCGGCAAGAGCACCACCTCCCGCGCGGTGCTGCACCTGCAGCCCGCCACCAGCGGCTCGGTCCTGTTCGAGGGCGTGGAGATCACGACCCTGAGCAACCAGCGGATGCGGGCCCTGCGACGCGACATGCAGCTGGTCTTCCAGGACCCGTACGCCTCGCTCAACCCGCGCATCACGGTCAGCGAGATCATCGCCGAGCCGCTCAAGATCCACGGCCGGTTCCAGAGCGGCGGCAAGGCGTACGTCGAGGACCTGATGCAGCGGGTGGGCCTGAATCCGGAGCACGGCAACCGGTATCCGCACGAGTTCTCCGGCGGCCAGCGCCAGCGCATCGGCATCGCCCGCGCGCTGGCCCTCAAGCCCAAGGTGCTCGTGCTCGACGAGCCGGTCTCCGCGCTCGACGTCTCGATCCAGGCCGGCGTGATCAACCTGCTCGAGGACCTGCAGGACGAACTGGGCCTCGCTTATCTGTTCGTCGCGCACGACCTGTCCGTGGTCCGGCACATCGCCGACCGGGTGGCGGTGATGTACCTCGGCAAGATCGTGGAGATCGGCCCCGCGGACCAGCTGTTCGAACGGCCGCTGCACCCGTATACGCAGGCGCTCATCTCGGCGATCCCGATCCCCGATCCGCGCCGCGAACGCGAGCGTGAACGTATCCTGGTCCAAGGTGACGTGCCGTCACCGGCGAACCCGCCGTCGGGTTGCCGATTCCGCACACGCTGCCCGCTCTTCCTCACCCTGTCCGAGGGTGACCAGCAGCGTTGCGTGAACGAGGAGCCTTTGCTGATCGACCGAGGACTGGGGCCGGGACACCCGGCCGCGTGCCACTATGCGAAGGTCCAGAAGGTTATCTAACACCCGCGCGGTCCCGGTGGTCCGATCATCCGATGTTGCACAATCGGGACCCGCACGGTATCAAAAGTGGTCCTGGCGCTTGCCGGGCGAATCTGTACCATTGCTGGTGTACGGCCGAAAGACACGCGACGTTAACATTCGCCGATACCGCGTGTTATAGCCGTATGCCAGGACCACAGCGTCGTGGAACCGGGCGCTCATCCGTTGCTCTACTCCCCACACCGACGGACGACCGGAGAGACGCTGTGTCAGGCAAACCCGTTGTGCTCATCGCCGAGGAACTCAGCCCCGCCACGGTCGAGGCCCTGGGCCCCGACTTCGAAGTGCGCTACTGCGACGGCGCAGACCGCGCCGCCCTGCTGTCCGCGATCGTCGACGCGGACGCGATCCTGGTGCGTTCGGCCACGCAGGTCGACGCCGAGGCCGTCGAGGCCGCCAAGAACCTCAAGGTGATCGCCCGCGCGGGGGTGGGCCTGGACAACGTGGACATCTCGGCCGCCACCCGGGCCGGCGTCATGGTGGTCAACGCCCCCACCTCGAACATCACCTCCGCGGCCGAACTGACCGTCGCGATGATCCTGGCCAGCGCCCGCAACGTCGCGAGCGCCAACGCCGCCCTCAAGGGCGGCAAGTGGGCCCGTAGCAAGTACACCGGCGTCGAGCTCGACGGCAAGACCGTCGGCATCGTGGGCCTCGGCAAGATCGGCGCCCTGGTGGCCGCCCGGCTGCTGCCCTTCGGCGTGAAGCTGCTGGCCTACGACCCCTATGTGCAGGCCGGCAAGGCCGCCCAGATAGGAGCCCAGCTCGTCTCGCTCGACGAGCTGCTGGCCGAGTCCGACTTCATCACCGTGCACATGCCCAAGACCCCGGAGACGGTGGGCCTGATCGGCGTCGACGCGCTGCTCAAGGTCAAGCCGACGGTCCGGATCGTCAACGTCGCCCGCGGCGGCCTGGTGGACGAGGCGGCCCTGGCCGACGCGATCCGCGAGGGCCGGGTGGCCGGCGCCGGCATCGACGTGTTCGCCAAGGAGCCGACCACCGCGTCCCCGCTGTTCGAGCTGGACTCGGTCGTGGTCACCCCGCACCTCGGCGCCTCCACCGACGAGGCCCAGGAGAAGGCCGGCATCTCGGTGGCCCGCTCCGTGCGCCAGGCCCTCGGCGGCGAGCTGGTCCCGGACGCGGTCAACATCCAGGGCGGCCTGATCGCCGAGGACGTGCGCCCGGGTCTGCCGCTGGCCGAGGAGCTCGGCCGGCTCTTCACCGCCCTCGCCGGCGGCGCCGCGCAGCAGCTCGACGTGATCGTGGCCGGGGAGATCACCCAGCACGACGTGAAGGTGCTCGAGCTCTCCGCCCTCAAGGGCCTGTTCGCGGACATCACCGAGAGCCCGGTCTCCTTCGTCAACGCCCCCTACCTGGCCCAGGAGCGCGGCCTCGAGGTGCGGCTGACCACCACCTCGGAGTCCCCGGACTACCGCAACCTGGTCACCGTGCGCGGCACCCTGGCCAGCGGCGAGGTCGTCTCGGTCACCGGCACCATCGCCGGCAAGGCCATGGTGCACCGGATCGTGGACGTCAACGGCTTCACGGTGGACGTCGGCCTCGAGGCGCACACCGTCTTCTTCCGCTACACCGACCGCCCCGGCGTGGTCGGCACCCTCGGCCGGATCCTCGGCGAGTCCGCGGTCAACATCGCCGGCATGCAGGTCTCCCGCAACGCCCGCGGCGGCGAGGCGCTGGTCGCCCTGACCGTCGACTCCGCCGTCTCGGTGGAGCTGCTCAGCGAGATCTCCGACGCGATCGGGGCCACCTGGTCCCGCACCGCCGACCTGAGCAAGTAGGACAAGACGGGCGCCGCGCGCCCGCGCAGCGCACCCCCCGCGTCCCCCGGATCTCAGCCCGCTGAGCCGTCCGGGGGACGCGGTTTTTCTCCGTTCGGCCGAGCACGGGCGAGGGCATCTCAAATACTAGGAAGTCCGAAGAAAAACGAGACAGATCGCCCCGAGTCGGGGTACGGTCGGATACTAGGACGTCCGAACAAACGGCTCCACCCCCGCCGCTTTCGGACCTGTTCGCGCGGCCACAAGCCCGCGTGTCCGTACCCAGACCGATCATCAGCGAGGGACGGAACACGACATGTACCGCCGTCACACCACCCAGGATTCCGAGGCGAAGGCCGCGGCGCGGTTCGCCCTGCAGCAGGCCTATGACTGGCGCGACGAGGGCGAAAACCTCGAGTCTCGCGATATGGACGAACTGCTGCGCGGATTTGAGACGGGCGTACGCTACCCGGCATGCCCGACACCGCAGTCCGCAGCCGTGACAGTAAGCTGATCGACCTCGCCGTCATCGGCGGCGACGGGATCGGCCCGGAGGTTACCGCCGAGGCCCTGAAGGTCCTGCGCGTGGCCCTGCCCGAAGACGTCAAGCTCGAGACCACCGACTACGCTCTCGGCGCCGAACACTACCTGGCGACCGGCGAGGCGCTGTCCGAGGAGACCATCGAGGCGCTGCGGCGCCACGACGCGATCCTGTTCGGCGCGGTCGGCGCGGCTCCGGGGGACACCCGGATCCCCTCGGGCCTGATCGAGCGCGGCATGCTGCTCAAGCTCCGCTTCGCCTTCGACCACTACGTCAACCTGCGCCCGTCCAAGCTGTGGCCCGGCACCACCGGACCGCTGCGCGGCGACGCGCCGATCGACTTCGTGGTCGTGCGCGAGGGCACCGAGGGCCCGTACACCGGCAACGGCGGCAGCCTGCGCACCGGCACGGAGCAGGAGATCGCCACCGAGGTCTCGATCAACACCGCCTTCGGCATCGAGCGGGTCGTGCGCGACGCCTTCGAGCGGGCCCAGGCCCGCCCCCGGCGCAAGCTGACGCTGGTGCACAAGAACAACGTGCTCGTCCACGCCGGTCACCTGTGGACGCGGATCTTCCACGCGGTCGCGACCGAGTACCCCGAGGTCACGACCGACTACCTGCACGTGGACGCCGCCACCATCTTCCTGACCACGCAGCCCGAGCGCTTCGACGTGATCGTCACCGACAACCTGTTCGGCGACATCCTCACCGACCTCGCCGCGGCCGTCACCGGCGGCATCGGCCTGGCCGCCTCGGGCAACGTCAACCCCACCGGCGCGTTCCCGTCGATGTTCGAGCCGGTCCACGGCTCCGCCCCCGACATCGCCGGGACCGGGAAGGCCGACCCCACCGCGGCCATCCTGAGCGCGGCCCTGCTGCTGGCTCACCTCAGCCACCCCGAGGCCGCCGCGCGCATCGAATCCGCCGTCGAGGCCGACCTGGCCGAGCGCGCCGAACTGGGCGTACGCGGCACCGCGGCCATCGGAGACGCCATCCGAAGCCGCGTAGCAGAGTGAGACGGTAGAAAAATCTGGGTTACCGTCTCACTAGGCGAGAAAAACTAGTGTGACGGCCCCGGTAGCCGTGTATCCGATCCCCGCGGTCGGGCCGTCACGAGGCGTAGTCCATCGTTACGGCCCGACGTAGAGGGAACTGACATGTCCACCAGTGCGACGACCATCGAGCTCAAGTCCACCACCGAGCCCTTGAGCGCGGCGGAGCGCTCAGCCATCCTCGCCGACCCCAAGTTCGGTCAGTACTTCACCGATCACATGGTCGTCATCCGCTACACCGAGGGCCGCGGCTGGCACTCGGCCGAGCTGCGCCCCTACGGTCCGATCGAGATCGACCCGGCCACCTCGGTGCTGCACTACGGCCAGGAGATCTTCGAGGGCCTCAAGGCCTACCGCCAGGCCGACGGCTCCGTCGCCTGCTTCCGCCCCGAGGCCAACGCCCAGCGCATGGCCAACTCCGCCGTCCGCATGGCCATGCCGGTGCTGCCCGAGGAGCTCTTCCTCGCCGCCATCGACGCCCTGGTCACGCAGGACGCCGCCTGGGTCCCCGAGGACCCGGAGCAGTCGCTCTACCTGCGCCCCTTCATGTTCTCCACCGAGGTCGGCCTCGGCGTGAACCGCCCCTCGGCCGAGTACCTGTTCATGCTGATCGCCTCCCCGGCCGGCTCCTACTTCTCGGCCGGCAAGACCGTCACCGCCTGGCTCGGCACCGACTACGTGCGCGCCGCGCCGGGCGGCACCGGCGAGGCCAAGTGCGGCGGCAACTACGCGGCCTCGTTCCTGGCCCAGGCCCAGGCCGTGGCCGAGGGCTGCGACCAGGTGTGCTGGCTGGACGCGATCGAGCGCAAGTACATCGAGGAGATGGGCTCGAACAACGTCTTCTTCGTCTACGGCTCCGGCGCCGAGGCGAAGCTGTTCACGCCCAAGCTCTCCGGCTCGCTGCTGCCCGGCATCACCCGCGACTCGCTGCTGCAGGCCGCGGCCGACCTCGGCATCCCGGCCGAGGAGGGCCTGATCTCGGTCGACGAGCTGCGCGAGCACGCCGAGAGCGGCGCGATCACCGAGGCCTTCGGCTCCGGCACCGCGGCCGTGGTCACCCCGATCGGCGGGTTCCGCGGCAAGGAGAGCGAGATCGTGATCGGCGGCGGCAAGGCCGGCCCGGTCACCATGCGCGTGCGCGAGCACCTGCTGGGCATCCAGCACGGGGACGTGGCCGACAGCCGCGGCTGGCTGCACACCATCGTCCCGGCCCCGGTGCACACCGCCTGATCAGGCCTTACTCCGGTCCCCGGCCCCGCCCGGCGGTCCTCGTCCACCCAGCTCGCCGCGACTCGTCTCATCTGCCGACAGCCGAATCACTGGACTGTGCGCCTCCGATCCGCTAGGGAGGAGGCGTGACGGAGATGACACAGCGCGACGAGGGCAGTGTGGACGAGACCGGCCGGGCGCCCGAGCGGACCGCCTCGGCGCAGGTGCCCGGCCCGGCGACCCCGGCCGAGGACGCCGCCGCGCCGCGCCCGGCCTCCCTGTGGCGCCACCGCGACTTCATGCTGCTGTGGGGCGGGCAGACGGTCAGCGACGTGGGCAGCGCCGTGACCATACTGGCGCTGCCGCTGCTCGCGGTGGCCGCGCTCAAGGCGACCACGTTCGAGGTCTCCTTGATCAGCATACTGACGAGCCTGGCCTTCCTGCTCATCTCGCTGCCCGCCGGCGTGATCGTGGACCAGCTGCGCAAGCACGGGCTGATGATGTGGTGCGACGTGGCCCGGTTCGCGCTGCTCGGCTCCATCCCGCTGGCCGGCGTGCTCTGGCATGTGACGCTGTGGCAGATCTACGTGGTGGCCACGCTGGCCGGCATCCTCAGCGTGTTCTTCGACGTCTCCTACCAGAGCTACGTCCCGGTGCTGCTGGACGGTGACCAGCTCGTGGACGCCAACGGCAAGCTCGGCTCCACCAACGCCTTCGCCGGCCTGGTCGGCCCGTCCCTCGGCGGCGCCCTGGTCGGCCTGCTCGGCGCGGCCAAGGCCATCACCGCCGACGCCGGCTCCTTCGCCGCCAGCGCCGTCTCGCTGTTGCTGATCCGCACCCCGGAGCCCAAGCCGGACAAGCGCGCCGAGCACGTCACCTTCCGCGCGGCCATGAACGAGGGCCTGAGCTTCGTGGTCAAGCACCCGATCCTGCGCAAGATCGTGGCCTGCACCGGCACCGCGAACTTCTTCAGCTCCGGCGTCGGCGCGCTCGACATCGTCTTCCTGGTGCGTATCCTGCACGCCTCGCCCACCGTGGTCGGCACACTGTTCTCGCTCGCCGCGATAGGAGGCGTGATCGGCGGCCTGCTGGCCGGCCGGCTCGGCCGGTGGATCGGCTCGGCCCGGATCATCTGGGTCTCCGCCCTGGTCCCGACCCCGCTGTTCCTGCTGATGCCGCTGGCCCAGCCCGGTTGGGGAGTGCTGCTTTTCGCGGCCGGCATATTCGCCCAGTACTTCCTCGCGGTCGTCTACAACACCGCCCAGGTCTCCTACCGCCAGCGCATCTGCCCGCCCCAGCTACTCGGCCGGATGAACGCCTCCGTGCGCTGGATAGTGTGGGGCACCATGCCGCTCGGCGCCCTGTTCGGCGGCGCCTTCGGCACCTGGATCGGGGTGCGCCAGACCATCGCGATCTGCGCGGTCGGCGGGATGGCGGCCGGGCTGTGGGTCTTCTTCTCCCCGCTGCGCCACATGCGCGACGTCCCGGCGAGCTGAGGCGCGAGCAGGCCACGCCGGTCGCGCCGGGCCCCCGAAGCCCGGTGTGACCGGCGTTTTCCGTGCGCCCCGGTGCGTCCCACGCATCGAGACACGTTGTCCATATCGCCCCGATCGTGGCAGACTGCCGAGCATGCAGACCCGGCGCGTCATTACCGGCGGCGCATCGGCATAGGACTCCACAGTCCGCCGCCGGTGTGCAGACCTCTCGCGTATCGCGAGGGGTTTTCTTGTTTTTCCGACCGGTTATCCCACCCGAACGAGGAGCCAGCGTGAACGACAGCTTCCACGTCTACGACACGACGCTGCGAGACGGAGCCCAGCAGGAGGGTCTCGCGCTGTCCGTGGCGGACAAGCTCCTGATCGCCCGTCAGCTCGACGGACTCGGCGTGGGCTTCATCGAGGGAGGGTGGCCCGGGGCGATCCCCAAGGACACCGAGTTCTTCCGGCGCGCTCAGACCGAGCTCGACCTGGAACATGCGCAGCTGGCCGCGTTCGGCATGACCCGCCGGGCCGACCTGAAGGCCGCCGACGACCCCCAGGTGGCCGCCCTGCGCGAATCCCGCGCCCCGATCGTCACCCTGGTGGCCAAGGCGCACGACCGGCACGTCGAACTGGCCCTGCGCACCTCGCTGGACGAGTGCCTGGCCATGGTCCGCGACACCGTGACCCACCTGCGGGCCGAGGGCCAGCGCGTCTTCGTCGACGCCGAGCACTTCTTCAACGGCTACCAGGACAACCCCGCCTACGCGCTCGAGTTCGTCCGGGTCGCGGCGGAGGCCGGCGCCGACCTGATCGCCCTGTGCGACACCAACGGCGGCATGCTCCCGACCGAGCTCGGCGACGTCGTACGCACCGTCATCGACCGCACCGGCGCCCGTGTCGGCATCCACTGCCACGACGACTCCGGCTGCGCCGTGGCCAACTCACTGGTCGCGATCGAGGCAGGGGCCACCCACGTCCAGGGCGCCGCGAACGCCTACGGCGAGCGCACCGGCAACGCGAACCTGTTCACCATCGTGGCGAACCTGCAGCTGAAGAAGAACATGCACGTGGTCCCGGACGAGTCGTTGGCCGAGATGACCCGGATCGCGCACGCCATCTCCGAGGTCACCAACATCGCCCCGCACACCAAGCAGCCCTACGTCGGCTTCTCCGCCTTCGCCCACAAGGCCGGTATCCACGCCTCCGCGGTGAAGGCCGACCCGATGCTCTACCAGCACATCGACCCGGCGATCGTCGGCAACGACATGCGCATGCTGGTCTCCGAGATGGCCGGCCGGGCCTCGATCGAGCTCAAGGGCCGCGAGCTCGGCTACGACCTGTCCGGCGACCGCGAGGCGCTCACCCGGATCGCCGAGCGGGTCAAGGACCTCGAGGCCACCGGCCACTCGTTCGAAGCCGCCGACGCGTCCTTCGAGCTGCTCATCCTGGACGAGCTCAACGGCACCGAGCGCCCCGAGTTCTTCACGGTCGAGTCCTGGCGGGTCATCGTCGAGCAGCGCGAGAACGGGACCCAGGGCTGCGAGGCCACCGTCCGGCTGCACGCCAAGGGCGAGCGCATCATCACCGTCGGCGAGGGCAACGGCCCGGTCAACGCGCTCGACACGGCCCTGCGCAACGCCATCGGCCAGCTCTACCCGGAGCTCGCCGAGCTGGAGCTGACGGACTACAAGGTGCGCATCCTCGAGGGCGACCACGGCACGGACTCGCGTACCCGCGTGCTGATCACGACCAGCGACGGCAAGAACGAGTGGGCCACCGTCGGCGTCCAGGAGAACATCGTCGCCGCGAGCTGGAACGCCCTGGTCGAGGCCGTCACCTACGGCCTGCTGCGCCTGGAGAGCTGACCCGGGCCCGTCCGGGCAGGTGGCACACCGCGCCGCGCCACCTGCCCGGCAGGCGCCGTGGCCCCGGCGACGGCGTGAGGACACGGCCTAGACTTGTCCCGTGCGTATCGCGAGATTCTCCCTTCCTGACAGTGCCGCAGACGCCGGGGCCGTGCGCTTCGGCCTGGTCGAGGGCGACCCCGAGCAGCCCGAGGCCATGGTCATCGCCGAGCTCGAGGGCCACCCCTTCACCCCGGAACCGCACACCACCGGCCGCGTCTGGCCGCTCGCGGACGTGCGCCTGCTCGCCCCCGTGCTGCCCAGCAAGGTCGTCGCCGTCGGCCGCAACTACGCCGACCACGCCAAGGAGATGGGCGGAGAGGTCCCGGCCGTGCCGCTGACCTTCCTCAAGCCCTCCACCAGCGTGATCGGGCCGAACGAGACGATCGCGTACCCGGTCTTCTCGCAGAACGTGCACCACGAGGCCGAGCTCGCCATCGTGATCGGCCGGCTGTGCAGCCAGGTGCCGCGCGCGCGGGTGCGCGAGGTCATCCTCGGCTACACCTGCGCCAACGACGTCACCGCCCGCGACGCGCAGCAGGCCGAGGGCCAGTGGGCCAGGGCCAAGGGCTTCGACACCTCCTGCCCGCTCGGCCCGTGGATCGAGACCGACCTCGACCCCACCGACCTGGCCCTGACCTGCACCGTCAACGACGAGCTGCGGCAGGCCGGGCGCACCAGCCAGATGATGCGCGGCATCGAGGAGCTGGTGGCGTTCATCAGCGAGGCGCTGACCCTGCTGCCCGGCGACGTCATCCTCACCGGCACCCCGGCCGGCGTCGGCCCGATGAACCCCGGCGACCTCGTCTCGGTGAGCATCGAGGGTATCGGCACCCTGACGAACCGGATCGTCAAGCGCTGATCCCCACCCCGGATCCACACCGCCGGGACTCGCGCCCCGGATCACCCGTCAGAAGAACGGTATTGGAAACGTGAGCATCGACACCTCAAAGCTCGACAACGGCGTGCGGGTCAGGTTCCCCCCGTCCCCGACCGGCGACCCGCACGTGGGCCTGATCCGCTCGGCCCTGTTCAACTACGCCTTCGCCAAGCACTACGGCGGCAAGCTGGTGCTGCGCATCGAGGACACCGATGCGGCGCGCAACACCGAGGAGTCCTACCAGGCCATCCTGCAGACGCTGCGGTGGATGGGCCTGGAGTGGGACGAGGGCCCCGAGGTCGGCGGCGAGCACGGTCCCTACCGGCAGTCCGAGCGCGGCGAGATCTACCAGGACATGGCCGCGCGGCTGCGCGAGTCGGGCTTCGCCTACCCCTGCTACTGCACCGCCGAGGAGCTCGAGGCGGCCCGCGAGCTGGCCAGGCAGGAGAAGCGCAACCCCGGCTACGAGGGCACCTGCCGGAACCTGACGCCCGAGCAGATCGCCGCGTACGAGGCCGAGGGCCGCACCCACGTGCTGCGCTTCCGCCTGCCGGACCGTCAGATCGCCTGGAACGACCTGGTCCGCGGTGAGATCGCGTTCGAGGCGGAGAACGTCCCGGACTACCCGCTGCTGCGCGCCGACGGCTCGCCCCTGTACGCGCTGACGAACCCGGTGGACGACGCGCTGATGGGGATCACCCACGTGCTGCGCGGCGAGGACCTGCTGCCCTCGACGCCGCGTCAGATCCCGCTGCACGAGGCGCTGGTGGAACTCGGCGTGTCCAAGCAGGTGCCCGAGTTCGGCCACCTGCCGTTCGTCATGGGCGAGGGCAACAAGAAGCTGTCCAAGCGCGACCCGCAGGCCAGCTTCAGCTACTACCCGCGGACCGGCTACCTGCCCGAGGGCGTGCTCAACTACCTGGCCCTGCTCGGCTGGTCCCTCGGCAACGACGAGGAGATCTTCGGCAAGCAGGAGCTGGTCGCGGGCTTCGACGGGACCCGGATCAACTCCAGCCCGGCGCGCTTCGACCTGAAGAAGTGCGAGGCGATCAACGCCGTCCACCTGCGCCGGCTGGAGACCGAGGACCTGGCCAAGCGGATCCTGCCGTTCCTGGACCGCGAGGGCCTGCTGCTCGGCGGCGAGGACGGCCACCTGGCCGACGAGGGCGAGTGGCGCACGCTGCTGGCGGCGACCCCGCTGGTGCAGGAGCGCATGACGGTCCTGTCGGAGGCGGTGCCGATGCTCGGCTTCCTGTTCACCGGCGACGGCACCGACCGGCGCCACGCGTTCCAGGTCAACGAGGCCGACGCGGAGAAGGTGCTGACCGCCGACGCGTGGCCCGCCCTGGCCGCCGCCACCGCGGCGCTGTCCGCCCTCGGCACCGAGGAGTCGCCCTGGACGGTCCAGGCGATCGACGACGCCCTGCGCGCGGCCCTGATCGAAGGACTCGGCCTCAAGCCGAAGAACGCCTTCACCCCCGTGCGCGTCGCCGTCACCGGCCGCCGCGTCTCCCCGCCGCTGTTCGAGTCCCTCGAGCTGCTCGGCCGGGACCGCGCGCTCGCCCGCCTCAACGCCGCCACCACGCGCGCCCGCGCCGCGGCCTCCACCGCGTCCTAGGCCGTCAACCGGGGTCCCGCCGCCCGCTTCGAACCGGGCGGGCGGGCCCGGTTCAGGCTTGGTTGGGGCCTGGTTCGGGCCTGGTTGGGGCCCGATTCGGCGGGTCGCACCGTGCGGTGGCCTAACTGATTTGGGCCACCGGCCGCCCGACCGCTATAGTTGTCAACGCAGCGCCCCCCGGGAAACCGGCAAGCCTGCACACCAGTGGGGTATGGTGTAATTGGCAACACGGCAGATTCTGGCTCTGTTGTTCTAGGTTCGAGTCCTGGTACCCCAGCTTGAGGGCGTATCGCGAAAGCGATACGCCCTGTTTGCTTTTCCGGCTCCCATCCCGGCCGTGACGCCCGGCCGTACGTCGTTTGGCTTTCGGGACGGGCGCGCAGGGCGGTGCCGGGCCCAAGATCGGCTGTATGGATACCGACGGGCCGCAGCGATGGGGATCGGAGTCCGACTCCGGGCGTGAGCACGATGCGTCCCCGGAGGCCGGTTCCGAACACTCCTCGTCCGGCTCGCAGGACGAGTCCGAGCAGACCCCCGAACCCGCCGCGGGCTGGGGCGGGGACGGGGAGTCCGGCGGCGGCGCGGTGTTCGGGCCGGGCGGCGGCGGACCCGGCCGCTGGCGGCGCAACGAGAAGTGGTCTTCTCGCAAGAAGCTCGTGGTGTTCGCCACCGCCGCGCTGGCCGGCCTGATCGTGCTGATCGGCATCGGCATCACGGTGATCTGGGACCACCTGAACGGCAACATCAGGACCCAGGGCGCGGACCTGAAGTCCTCCTCCATCAACGGCAAGCAGGACGTGCTGTTCATCGGCTCTGACTCGCGCTCCGGAGCCAACCAGGCGCTCGGCGGCGGCAGCGTGGCCGGGGCGCGCTCGGACACCACGATGGTCTTCGACAGTCCGGCCGACCGCCGCAAGGGCACCGAGGTCTCGATCCCGCGCGACTCGATGGTGCAGATCCCGGCGTGCACCGGCGCCGGCGGCCAGAGCGTGGCGGCCACCTTCGGCATGTTCAACTCGGCCTTCACCAGCGGCGGAGCCCCGTGCACCGTCAGCACCGTGCAGAGCCTGACCGGCCTGCCGCTGACCCACTACATCGTGGTCGACTTCGAGGGCGTGGTGGGCGTGGTCAACGCGCTCGGCGGCGTCAAGGTGTGCGTGACGCAGCCGATCACCGACCCCGACTCCGGCCTGAAGCTGGCTGCGGGCACGACCACGCTCAACGGCCAGCAGGCGCTCGCCTTCGTGCGGGTGCGCCACACCATCGGCGACGGCTCCGACCTCGAGCGCATCCAGCGCCAGCAGTACTTCATCGACCAGCTCTCCTCGCAGGTGCGCGCGGACGGCCTGCTCACCGACCCGGTCAAGCTCTACAAGGTCCTCAACGCCGCGACCAGCGCCATCCAGACCGACCCCGGCCTCGGCTCGGTCAGCCAGCTCTACGGACTCGCCGAGACCCTCAACTCCATCCCGAGCGGCAAGATGACGTACGTGACGGTCCCCAACGAGCCGTACGCGGGCGATCCCAACCGGGTGGTCTGGAGCGAGCCGGCCGCCACCAAGCTGTGGGACGGCCTGATCAACGAGCCGGACGCGGGCCCCGTCTCCTCGACGGGCGCCGCCGCCCAGGGCCTGCGGGGCGCCGGACCGCTGCCGGGCGCCGTGCCGAGCGCAGTCCAGGGCCTGCGCGCCGGCCCGCTGCCGAGCGCGGGCACGGCAGCCCCCGGCGCCAAGCAGGCCCAGGTGCTGACGCCCGACCAGCTGCGCGCCGCCGAGTCGCTGGGCGCGTTCGAGAGCGTGATGCGCCTGGCCCTGATGGCCGACACCCCGAGCGGCACCCCCTCCGGCTCGGCGTCCGCCGACGCGAGCAGCTCAGGCGCCGGCACGACCGACCCCGGCGGCGTGGACACCTGCCCGATCAGCTGAGTCTCGTTGTCCGCCTGTGTAGGCCGCAGATACCGCGGCCTACACAGGCGCTTACGCGTACGGCCCTCCCGCTGCTCTACTGCTGCGGCAGCAGGCCCCGGCGGGCGAGCAGCGGCTCGATCTCCGGAGCCCGGCCGCGGAAGTTCGCGAAGGCGGTCAGCGGGTCGAGGCTGCCGCCGCGGGAGAGCAGCTCGGCCCGGAACCGCTCGCCGTTCGCGCGGAGCATGCCGCCGTTCTCCTTGAACCACTCGACCGTGTCGGCGTCGAGCACCTCGGACCAGATGTACGAGTAGTACCCGGCGGCGTAGCCGCTGCTGAAGATGTGGGCGAAGTAGCCGGTGCGGTAGCGCGGCGGGATCTCGGTCATGGCCACGCCCGCGGCCTCGAGCGCCGCGGCCTCGAAGGCCTCGAGGTCGGTGCCGGGGTCCTGGCCCTCGGCGAGCGAGTGCCAGGCCCAGTCCAGCAGGGTCGCGCCCAGGTACTCGACGGTGCGGAAGCCCTCGCCGAACAGCTCCGCGGCCTTCATCTTCTGCACCAGCGCGTCCGGGATCACCTCGCCGGTCTGGTAGTGGCGGGCGTAGTTCGACAGGACCTCGGGCCAGATCGACCACATCTCGTTGACCTGCGAGGGGTACTCGACGAAGTCGCGCGGGACGCGGGTGCCGGTGAAGTAGGGGTAGCGCACGTCTGAGAACAGGCCGTGCAGCGCGTGGCCGAACTCGTGGAACATCGTGTTGACCTCGTCGAAGGTCAGCAGCGTGGGCTCGCCGGCCGGCGGCTTGGCGATGTTGAGGTTGTTGACCACCACCGGCTTCGTGCCGGACAGCTCCGACTGCTCGACCAGCTCGTTCATCCACGCGCCGCCGCGCTTGGACTCGCGCGCGTAGAAGTCGGCCACGAACAGGCCGAGCGCGCTGCCGTCCTCGTTGAAGACCTCGAAGACGCGCGCGTCCGGGTGGTAGGCCTGGAGATCGGGGCGCGGGGTGAAGCTCAGGCCGTAGACCTTGCCGGCGGCGAAGAACACGCCGTTGTGCAGCACGCTCTCGAGCTCCAGGTACGGACGCAGCTCGGCCGAGTCGATGTCGTACTGCGCCTTGCGGACCTTCTCCGAGTAGTACTGCCAGTCCCAGGCGGCGATCGTCGCGCCCCCGTTGGCCTCGCGCAGCGCCTCGGCCTCCTCGCGTGCGTTGGCGACGGCCGGCCGCACGAGCCGGGAGAGCATCTCGTCGACGGCCTTGACGCTGCCGGCGGTCTGGTCGCCCACCGCGTAGGCCGCGTGCGACGGGAAGCCCAGCAGCGCGGCGCGCTCGGCCCGCAGCATCACGATCTGCCGGATGACCTCGCGGTTGGCCTCGAACCCGCGTCCGACCGAGGCCTCGAGCAGCCGGCGGCGCACCTCGCGGTCCTCGAGCGAGGCGAGCTCGGACTGGTTCGAGAAGAGCTTGAGGCTCAGCACGTACTTGCCCTCGTGGCCCAGCGCCTTGCCGTTCTCCGCGGCCGCGGCGACGCCGTCCTCGGACAGCCCGGCCAGCTCGGCCGCGTCGTCGAGGACCAGCGCGCGGGCCTTGGTGTCGGCCAGCAGGTTGCGCTGGAAGGTCGTGGTGAGCGTGGCCAGCTCGGCGTTGAGCCCCCGCAGCCGCTCCTGCTGCTCGGCCGACAGCTCCGCCCCGGCGCGCACGAAAGCCTCGTGGCGCTTCTCGATCAGACGCAGCGCCTCGCCGTCCGGCAGCTCCAGCGACTCCCGCGCGTCATACAGAGCCTTGATACGCCCGAAGAGCTTGGGGTCGAGGTGGATCGCATCCTCGTGCGCGGCCAGCCGCGGCGAGATCTCCGCCTCGATCTCCTGGAAAGTGTCGTTGGTGTCGGAGGAGGACTGGTTGAAGAACACGTGCGCAACGCGGTTGAGCAGCGCACCGCTGCGTTCCATGGCCACGACGGTGTTCTCGAAGTCGGGCTCCAGCGGACTGTTGGCGATCGCAGCCATCTCCGCGAGCTGATCGGCCATGCCCTGGTCGAAGGCGGGCCGGTAGTGCTCCATCCGGATCAGATCGAAAGGAGGCAGTTGGTACGGAAGGGTGGAAGCCCGGAAGAAGGGGTTGTCATCCGGCACGCTGGAGATCTCGGTTTCGAGCGACATGGCAGGAGCCTAGTGCGCACCGTCGTGCCAGACGAAGGCACACATTGTGTGATCTTCAACGTGTCCTTCGACACGCGAGCCGCGGACGTGCGCGTGCGTGCCCCCCAACATCCCCTCCGCCAGTCTCCGCCAAGCTCTCCCCGCCGCGCCGCGC
>NZ_JAGSOG010000640.1 GCF_018139695.1 Actinospica durhamensis
CGCCCAACCCGCGGCCCCCGGCGCCGCGGGCAGACCCGCCGTCTTCGGCAACGCCGCCGCGGCCGCCGCCGGAATCCGCCCCGGCGTGGTCCGGGACGGGCGGCTCTACCTGGCGGTCCCGCGCGAGGAGAAGGAGGACGCGAAGGCGGCGGCCCAGGCCCGCTGGAGCCCCGCCCTCGAACTCTGGCACGTGGACGCCGCCCGCTTCGCCGACCCGCAGAGCCCTGATCGCCACCGGATCACCCGCTGGCTGCCCTGAGTCTGGTCCAGGTCCTGGTTCCGGTCCCGGTCCCGGTCTCGGTCTCGGTCCTCGTCCCGGTCTCGGTCCTCGTCCCGGTCCCGGTTCAGCCGTTGGTAGCGTTCTGGCAGAGGCCGTCGATCGACGTGCCGTCCGCCACCATCGCCTGGGCGCTCGACTCCACCTCCGCGGCGTTGTTGTTCTCGGCAAGGTACTGCGTGAACGCGTGGACCAGGTCCTCGGCGTCGGTGGCCCCCTTCTGCAACGCAGCCCGGACGTTCGCGTGCTGCGCCAACGTCTCCGCGTACGCGAGGTCCGCCGCGGCGGTCTCGAGATCCTGAAGGTAAGCGCTCTCGGCGCTGGACATGTCGGCCGAACTTCCGGAGGCCTTCGCGGCATTAATCCGCTGGCTGTCGGCCGTGGCCTGGCTGTAGAGACCCTCACCCGCCCGCTCGTAGCTGATGCAGCCGGGATCCGCCGCCGTGGAGTGCGCGATCGCATAAACCCCGAAGGCGGACCCGGCCATGAACACCAGTGACAGCACGACCCCCACGATCCCCGCGG
>NZ_JAGSOG010000641.1 GCF_018139695.1 Actinospica durhamensis
CGTGTGCCACGAACGCAGAAGGGATCTCAGCGTGTAGGTAGATGAGCATCTTGGATGCGGTGCTGTACGAGAGATGAAGGTTTGGCCCTTCGGGGCCGCCCCTGCGGGGGGAGGCTCCAAACCGCCCTGTGCTGCGTTAGCTGAAGACTGTCGTGGTGAGCGACGAGGGAAAAGGCGCACGTGATGCGTCAGGTGGGGGCAGGGAAGACGACCACTGCGGAAGCATCGAAACAGGCTTAGATGGCGTCGAAACCGGGGTTCTTGTGGATTACTCCGGGATGGGCCCGGCGGGTGCCCGCTGGTTGGCCGGGCGGCGTCCGGTGTTGAGGTGGCGTGAGTCCTGTCTGCGGCTCTCGTGCGGAACGTGGGAAGGCGTGTCCCGATACTGCCGCGTCAGCGCGCGGCGACAGGGAGAGCCTCGGGCGCGGTATTCGGTCCGGGGCGTGAGAGTACCGTCGCGGGGCACGCCGGCGGACCGGCTCGTAGTAGTGCTGAAACCCCTGTAACGGGGGCGGAGCGAAGGGGCCGGGTTGTTCGTGCCTGGAAGATTCGGTCAACCGGAGATGATCCGGGAGGAGCGGGATGGACGAGGTGAAAGCACCTGGCAAGTCGTTTGACATCTCCAAGGAGGAGGTGTGGGCGGCCTGGGTGAAGGTGAGAGGGAATCAGGGCGCAGCCGGTGTGGATGGGGTGTCGGTGGCGGAGTTCGAGAAGGATCTGAAGAACAATCTCTACAGGATCTGGAATCGGATGAGCTCCGGCGCGTACTTCCCGCCGGAGGTGAAAGCGGTCGCGATCCCG
>NZ_JAGSOG010000642.1 GCF_018139695.1 Actinospica durhamensis
GGGCAGGGGCGCTCGCGGAGATGACGGGGTGACGGCGAGCGGTGAAAGTAGGTTTGGTCACGGCGGTGGAGGCTCGTGCAGGCCATGGTGGCGGCGACGAGGCGATGGTGGGGCGGGGTGGTGTCGGAGAGGTCGTTGGGGCGAACGACGGCGGTGCGTCGGTTTCTGCGCTCCGGGTCTGTGGCACTGTGGCGCCGCAGCTTGTGTGGTCCAGTGCCTCGGGCGCCGCAGCTTGGGTTGTCCGGTGCCTCGGGCGCGGGATGGTGGTGCTCTGGGGCCTCGGGCGTGGAGCGGCGGTGCTCCGGCTCTGCGGTCGGGTGGCGTTGTGGTGCAGCGGTCCGGCGGTCCGGCGGGCGGGCTGCGGTGCTCCGGTCCGGCGGTGGGCGGTGCTGCGTCGCCGCGACGTTGGGGTCCGGCGGTTGGGGTGGCGCTGTGGTGTCGCGGTGCTGCCGTCCGGGTGTAGCGGCGCTGGTGCTGCGGTGCTTTTTTCGTCCGCGGTGCAGTGGTGCAGTGGTGCAGTGGTGCTGCGGTGGTGCCGTCATGGATGCCGCGGTGCGGTGCGGTGGCTGGTGCTGGTGCGGTGGTGCTGTCGTGTCTGGTCTTTCCGGGCTGTGGTGCTGCGATTCTGCCGTGATCCGGGACCTCGGTGCTGCGGGCTGTGGTTCTCCGGCTCTGCAGTGCTCCGGTCTTGTGGCTTCCTGGTTTAGCGGCTCCCCGGTCTGCAGCTCCGTGGTCGTCCTGCGGTCAGGTGCGGTCAGGCGGTGCAGGGTGGGCGGGCTGCGCGGAGACTATTCGGTGG
>NZ_JAGSOG010000643.1 GCF_018139695.1 Actinospica durhamensis
GTACCTGTCTCAGCGCTCTGGGCCAGGAGACGGTGCGCGCCGGTACGGGAGTGTGGCTCCCCCCTCTCCTCGTCCTGGGTTTCCGGCGGGTCCGCCTCGGACCGCGGTGCATCCTCGGGTGCCGGTTCGTCGTGGTAGGCGTCCCAGCAGAAGCTGAACGCGCAGTTGACGAGGGTTTGATGCCTGCGTATGGCGGTATCGGAGCGGACTTGGAAGTCGGCCCAGCCGAGCTGGTCTTTGACCTGCTTGTAGGCCTGTTCGATCCAGTGGCGCACGCCGTAGATCCGGGTGACCTCGGCCAGGTCCGCGGGTGGATGTTCGCTCTCGGCTTCGCGCGGGGAGCCTGGGCGCGGGAGGTTGGTGGCCAGGTACCAGGTGGCCTTCTCCGGGAGCGTCGCAGGGTCCTTGGTGGCCACGGCCAGGCGCGTGTACCCGTCCGGGCCCCAGGCGCCCAGAGTGGCGTCGGCGGCGTACCAGGTCTCGGTGTGCCCGTCGTGGAAGGCCCGCTCGACCGGCGCCCACTCGCCCGGGTCCTCGGGCCCGTTCCAGGCCAGGGCCCGGGCGGCATCGGCCGGGGTATGCGCGGCCGGGCCGTAGGCCCAGGTGCCGTGTCGAGGCTTGAGCGCCATGACGAACGGCAGCCCGGCTTCGCGCAGCTCCCCGCGGAACCCGTCCTGGTCGCCGTAGGCACTGTCGGCCGCGACCGCGCGAAACGGGAACCCGGCCGCCTCCGCACGGCGTGCCAGCTCCGCCCCGATCTGCAGCTTCGTGCGAAACCCCGGGTCGTTCTTCCCCT
>NZ_JAGSOG010000644.1 GCF_018139695.1 Actinospica durhamensis
TCCGCGAGATGCCCTTCTGAACTGGTCGAACAAGGTCCTAGACAAACCTCATTCTTCCAGGTCAGGGGGCATCTCGTGTCACCGGGGCCAGCCTACGCGCGAATAGCCATCCGTGGATCCAGGCTGACCACTGGTCACCGTCGTCGCGCGCCGACCAGCCCTGCGCGCTCGAGCGCGCAGGGCATTGTCCTGCGCCGCTACGGGATCACCGCGATCGTCGGGTGCGTACCCGGCTTCATGCCGTAGGTGGTGACGTAGTTTCCTTCCTTGCCGGCGAGTGCGAGATACGAGGCAGGGCTTTCGTAGGCGACCTCGTACGAGTCGGCGGTCTGCACCGCGGTGATGGTCGGGCCGGTGCCGGGGTACATCGTCAGGCCTGTCTGGGTCCAGCTGGTCTGGGACGAATCGACGAGGTCGAGTTGGTTGTCCGGCCCCTCGATCGCGGCCTGCCAACCGCCGTACGCGCTGGCGGCGACCGCGGGGCTGCTGCCGGAGACGATGCCGTACGAGGTGGCGGTCTCGACTTCGGTCGCCGTGTCGTAGAGCGCGAGGTCTCCGCCGTAGTTCACGTAGGCGATGATGTCGCCGCCGGTCGCGAGCGCCGCGATCCCGGGGCTGGTGCCCGGCTCCACCGGGATGCCGGTGTCGGTGCCCGCGGGCGCGGGGCCGTCGCTCGACTCGGCGAGCCACAAGTGGCCGTTCGCGCCGTTCCAGGCCACCTGCCAGCCGTTCGCGCTCGCCGTGATCGCCGGGCTCGACGAGCCGGACGCGCCTTCCCCGGTGAAGTCGGTCAC
>NZ_JAGSOG010000645.1 GCF_018139695.1 Actinospica durhamensis
CGCTAGGGGTGGGCTGCGCCCGGCGATGAGGTTGCGGGTGGGCCGAGCTCCATGCAGCTCAGCTCACTCGTGTAAGCGCGTCCAGTCTGCGGCCGAGTTGCTGGGCTGCGGTCGAGCCGAGAGCCGGGCTTGCAGATGCGCCCACTCCTGCGGCTGAGCTGGGTACCGCAGCGGCTGAGTTGAGCGGGCGGTGAGGTTCGTGGCTGGGCCGAGCGCTGTGGGTGAGGCCACGCTTGCGGTTGAGCTGGCTGGGCGTTGAGCTGAGCGCGGTGAGATGGCCCGGCTCATCGGTCGGGCGCCGCGACGAGGGTGAGATCAGGCCGAGAGCTGTCCTACGGCCGCTGTCAGGGGGTCGGGGGCGAGATCAAGCTGAGAGCTGTCATACGGTCGCTGTCGAGGGGTCGGGGGCGTTGATCAGGCCACGGGAGATTTTCGGGCCGCTGTTGGGGCGTGGCTGCGTGTCGTGGACGGTGGGGTGGCCGAGCTCGGGTCGGTAGGCATGGCTGAGGGCTGGCCGACGGCCGCATCCAGGCTGTGGGGAGCCCGACGTCGGCGGTCGGATCCAGGCTTGGGCGAGAGCTGGCCGGGGGTCGAATCCGGACGTGACTGAGGCCGGCCGGTGGGTTACGCCGGGCTGGTGGGGGCGTCTGCTCAGCTACGGCTACCGGTCGGCGGAAGACGGATGTTGGCCCTAGTCGGTGGGCGGCTCTGTGGGGGGCGTCTGCTTGGGGGGCGACTGCTCGGCGGAGGTGTCCCGATCGGCGGACGATGCCTGGCTGGTTGGCGTCTCC
>NZ_JAGSOG010000646.1 GCF_018139695.1 Actinospica durhamensis
ACGGGTCCCCTTAACGTTCCAGCACCGGGCAGGCGTCAGTCCGTATACATCGCCTTGCGGCTTCGCACGGACCTGTGTTTTTAGTAAACAGTCGCTTCCCGCTGGTCTCTGCGACCACCCCCAGCTCGAGGAGTAAATCCCGTCACCGGAAATGGTCCCCCTTCTCCCGAAGTTACGGGGGTATTTTGCCGAGTTCCTTAACCATAGTTCACCCGAACACCTTGGTATTCTCTACCTGACCACCTGTGTCGGTTTGGGGTACGGGCCGCCATGTCCCTCGCTAGAAGCTTTTCTCGACAGCATAGGATCACCTACTTCGCCCCTACGGGCTCCCCATCACATCTCGGGGTTAAGACCGGCGGATTTGCCTACCGATCCCCCTACCTGCTTGGCCCGGGAACAACCACCGCCCGGGATAGGCTGCCTTCCTGCGTCACTCCATCGCTCACCTACTACCCGCTCAGGTCACCGGCCCTACCCGCCCCTCGCCCGAAGGCTCAGAACGGTTCAGACGGGTTTAGTATCACGGGCCTCGGCCCTTGCGGTCCACAGCGGGTACGGGAATATCAACCCGTTGTCCATCGACTACGCCTGTCGGCCTCGCCTTAGGTCCCGACTCACCCTGGGCGGAACAGCCTGGCCCAGGAACCCTTGGTCATTCGGTGCCACGGATTCTCACCGTGGATTCGCTACTCATGCCTGCATTCTCACTCGCATGCCCTCCACGACTCGCTCACGCGGCCGCTTCACCGGACATGCGACGCTCCCCTACCCAACACCACACCTGGCCG
>NZ_JAGSOG010000647.1 GCF_018139695.1 Actinospica durhamensis
GGCACGGATAGTTCCGCCTCTCGCGGACACCGGACACGGCGCCACGAGGCGCCGACCCCCACCGGACCTCGGCCGATGAGCACACCGCAGTGCACAGCGCTGGAATCGCGGCGGATGTTTTTCGTACAGACGTTCGATCTGGGGTTACCATGGGGGCATGCGAGGGACACTGCAGGGCTCGCTGCTGGACGTCGCGGACGAGATCACGATCGGGCCGCTGGGCGGGGCGGTGGAGCGGAACGAGTTGAGCCGCGGGGCTTGGGTGGATGTGCGGACGCACTGGGTCAGTGGGGCGGACGAGTTGTTCGCGCGGCTGGTGGAGCGGGTGCCTTGGCGGGCGGAGCGGCGGCGGATGTATGAGCGGATGGTGGATGTGCCGCGGCTGCTTTGCTCGTATCGGGAGGGCGAGGAGTTGCCGGACGCGACGTTGGCCACGGCGCGGGAGCGGCTTGGGGAGCACTACCGGGACGAGCTCGGGGAGCCGTTCAGCAGCGTGGGGATGTGCCTGTATCGGGACGGGCGGGACAGCGTGGCGTGGCATGGTGACACGTTCGGGCGGGGGCGGACCGAGGACACGATCGTGGCGATCCTGTCGCTGGGGGCGCCTCGGACGCTGGCACTGCGGCCGGTCGGTGGAGGGACGGTGCGGCGGTTCGAGGTGGGGCATGGGGATCTGCTGGTGATGGGGGGCAGTTGCCAGCGGACGTGGGAGCACGCGGTGCCGAAGACGGCGCGGGCGGTCGGGCCGCGGATCAGTGCGCAGTTCCGGCCGCGAGGGGTGGGATAGACG
>NZ_JAGSOG010000648.1 GCF_018139695.1 Actinospica durhamensis
ACGGGTCCCCTTAACGTTCCAGCACCGGGCAGGCGTCAGTCCGTATACATCGCCTTGCGGCTTCGCACGGACCTGTGTTTTTAGTAAACAGTCGCTTCCCGCTGGTCTCTGCGACCACCCCCAGCTCAGAGCGCGAGGCTCATCACCGGAAATGGTCCCCCTTCTCCCGAAGTTACGGGGGTATTTTGCCGAGTTCCTTAACCATAGTTCACCCGAGCGCCTCGGTATTCTCTACCTGACCACCTGTGTCGGTTTGGGGTACGGGCCGACGTGTCCCTCGCTAGAAGCTTTTCTCGACAGCATAGGATCACCCACTTCGCCCCTACGGGCTCCCCATCAGATCTCAGGCTATTGCAGCGCGGATTTGCCTACGCTACGCCCTACGTCCTTGGCCCGGGAACAACCACCGCCCGGGATGAGCTGCCTTCCTGCGTCACTCCATCGCTCACCTACTACCCGCTCAGGTCACCGGCCTCCCACCACATGGCCCGAAGGCTTCCGCGGCTTTCAGCGGGCTTAGTATCACGGGCCTCGGCCCTTGCGGTCCACGTCGGGTACGGGAATATCAACCCGTTGTCCATCGACTACGCCTGTCGGCCTCGCCTTAGGTCCCGACTCACCCTGGGCGGAACAGCCTGGCCCAGGAACCCTTGGTCATCCGGCGCCACGGATTCTCACCGTGGATTCGCTACTCATGCCTGCATTCTCACTCGCATGCCCTCCACGACTCGCTCACGCGGCCGCTTCACCGGACATGCGACGCTCCCCTACCCAACACCACACCTGGCCG
>NZ_JAGSOG010000649.1 GCF_018139695.1 Actinospica durhamensis
CAGGCCTATTCTAGGCCCCTTTTGTCGGACTCGCCCCGTAGAGTAGGTACATACGGGGATTGTTCTAGGGAGGGGTCATGGATCAGGTTGCTGCCGGGGTGGAGTCGATCAGCGGGGCGGTGCGGGAGCTGCTGGAGCGGGCGCGGCAGCTCGAGCCGGGGCGCGATGAGGCTGTAACAGGTGAGATGCGCGACGGGATCGTGGAAGTGGGTCGGGCGGCGCAGGCCCTGCAGGGTTTGCTGCTGGCGATGGTGGCGGAGGGGGACCGGCTCGGGATCGCACGCGGGGGGATCGGCCCGTGGCTCGCGACCGTGCTGGATGTGACCGAAGGACGCGCCCGCGGACTCGCACAGGACGCCCGGTTGCTCGCGACGGTGCCGCAGATCGAGCAGGAAATGTGCTCGGGCAGCATCGGGCAGGATTCTGTGCGAGCGGTGGCGCGCACGGTCAAGGCGGTGCGCCGCACGGGCTTGGATCCGGCACCCGAGGTCGCCGAAACCCTACGCGTCGCACGCGAGCACGGGACGCGGGCCGGGCTGGAGCGGGTGCGGGCGCTGGAGGAGCACACCGACCCCGGGTCGGTCGAGGCACGCCACGCCCAGCAGCGCGAACGCTCCTACGCCCGCATCGGTGTTGCGGCGGATCGGGAGATGCACCGGTGCGAGATCCTGCTCGACCCCGCCCGCGGCGCGGTACTCCAAGCCGCGGTGGAGTTGCAGGTCGCGGAAATGATCCGGGCCCGGCAGTTCGACGGCACCGAACTCGCACCCCAGGACGTGCGCACGACCG
>NZ_JAGSOG010000064.1 GCF_018139695.1 Actinospica durhamensis
GGGGTGATCGTGCCGTAGGGGGCCGGCTGGGGCACCAGGATCCGTACGGGTTCTGTCTTCGTCTGCTGAGTCACGGCCGCTCCTTCACTCGTGTCGGGCCCGTCACTCGGGCCCCTCGACTATGAGACCAAAAACTCGGCGGTGTGACGAGATGTAGCTCAGGCGTCGTCGATAGCGAAGATGGTAATCCTTTGGAATGAATACCAGCGGCGTCGTTCTGATTCCGGTCTTAGCGTTCCCCCGTGACCATGCAACCAGAACTGCGCGCCCCCAACCTGGCGCTGCGTCGCGCGCGGCAGGCGATGCGGCTGAGTCAGACCGAATTCGCCACGGCCGTGCGCTCGGCCGGGCGGGCGCTCGGCACGCCGAATCAGTGCACGAAGCGGCTCGTGCAGAAGTGGGAGACCGGCGAGCACGCGACCTGCCGCGCCGACTACCTGCGCGTCCTGCAGGCGGTGACCGGCCTCTCGGTGCCCGAGCTCGGATTCCGGGCCATCGCGCCGGATCCGCGGGCCGACCCCTCGGGACCGGCCCCGGCGCTGCTGACCGAGGACTCGATCGGACGGCTGAGATACGCGCTCGAACATCCCTCCACCGTGGACGGACGCACCGCCGACCTGGTGGAGAGCGCCACCTCGCGGCTGTTCGACCTCGAACACCACAGCCCGGCCCGGCTGCTGGCCCCCACCGTGGACCGGCACCTGGCCACCATCACCGCGCTGCTGACCGCGGCGCGGCACGAGTCGGTCCGGCGCCGGCTCACCGTCCAGGCGGGACGCTGCTCCGCCCTGGCCGGGTGGGTGGCGCTGGAACGCGGCGACACGGCCTCGGCCAACCAGTTCTGGGACACCGCGATCAGCGCGGCGCAGAGCATCGGCGAGGCCTCGCTGCTGGCCGGCACCCTCACGCTGGTGTCGTATTCGGCGCAACGGCACGAGGATCCGGCCACGGCCTGGGAGCTGGCCGACTCGGCCGCGTTCCACGCCGGCAACGACCGGCGCGCCGCGTCCTGGGCGCTGGTGCGGGCCGCGCAGTACGCGGCGGAGCTCGGCGAGGCCGCGGACGCCAGACACGCGCTGGACCGGGCCATCGAGCTCGGCGGGGACCTGCCCAATCCGCGGCCGGGCGACGGCACGCTGCCGTGGACGCGGTTCTTCGACCAGGCCCGGCTGCTGTCCGCGGCCGCGCACGTCTCGGCGCTGCTCGGGGACGAGCGGGCCCCGGTGCTGGCCGCCGACGCGGTGGCCATCCTGAGCCCGTCCCGGGTCAAGGCGCGGGCCGTGGTGATGGCCGAGGCGACCCGGGTGGCCGCGTTCGGCCGCGACTACGAGCTCTGCCTCGACTGGGGCGCCGCCGCGTGCGAGCTGACCGAGGCGCTGGACGCCGCGTTGGCCGCGCACATCCTGCAGAGCCTGGTGCCGACGCTGATGCCGTACGCGTCGGTGCGCCACGTCAGGGAACTGCTGGCGCAGCTGCCCGGACTGCTGCAGGGCAGGCGTGCGGACGGGATCGCGCGGTGAGCCTCGGCGCGCTGCGCCGCGCATCCGCCCGGACAGGCCAGAACCCTGCGACTGGAGCGTCGCAGGGTTCTGGTGAACAGGGTGCGCGGCGCGGCTCAGCCGGCCAGCTCGGCCATCCAGGCCTCGATCTGCGCGATGCTGCGCGGCAGGCCCGCGGACAGGTTCTCCGGGCCGTCGGCGGTGACCAGGATGTCGTCCTCGATCCGTACGCCGATGCCGCGGAACTCCTCCGGCACGGTCAGGTCGTCCGGCTGGAAGTACAGGCCGGGCTCGACCGTGAGCACCATGCCCGGCACGAGCGTGGCGTCGACGTAGTCCTCGACCCGCGCGCTGGCGCAGTCGTGCACGTCGAGGCCGAGCATGTGGCCGGTGCCGGTGAGCGTGTAGCGGCGGTGCAGGCCGAGCTCGAAGGCGCGCTCGGCCGGTCCCTCGAGGAAGCCCCACTCCACCAGCCGCTCGGCCAGCGTGCGCTGGGCGGCCTCGTGGAAGTCGCGGAACCGGCCGCCCGCCTGCACGGCCGCGATACCGGCCTCCTGCGCGTCGTAGACGGCCTGGTAGATCTTGCGCTGCACCTCGTCGAAGCGGCCGTTGATCGGCAGGGTGCGGGTGACGTCCGCGGTGTAGAGGGTGTCCGTCTCCACGCCCGCGTCCAGCAGCAGCAGCTCGCCCGGGCGCACCGCGCCGTCGTTGCGCACCCAGTGCATCGTGGTGGCGTGCGGGCCGGCCGCGCAGATCGAGCCGTAGCCGACGTCGTTGCCGTCGACCCGGGCGCGCCGGAAGAAGGTGCCCTCGATCCAGCGCTCGGAGGTGGCCACGGCCTGCGCGAGCTCGCGCACGACGTCCTGGAAGCCGGTGGTGGTGGCGTTGCAGGCCTTGCGCAGCTGCTCGATCTCCCACTCGTCCTTGACCAGGCGCATGCCGTGCAGGAAGACCTGCAGCTCGGCGTCGCGGGCCGCGGCGTGATCGCCGTGCCAGCTGGTGTCGAGCACCGCGAGCAGGGTGTCGAGCTCGGTGTCGGTGCCGCGCAGGATGCGGGTGGTCACGCCCGGGGTGGCCACCACGGCCGCCGAGAGCGCGTCGGTGACGGTGCGCGAGTCGCGGGTCTCGAGGCCGAGCAGCGCGGCGGCCTCGACCAGCGAGTTGCGCCGCCCGACCCACAGCTCACCCTGGTAGTCGAGCCAGAACGAGCCGTCCTCGCGGCTGGAGCGCGGCAGCAGGTAGACCGCGGCGTCGTGGCCGCCGTCTGCCTTGGGCTCGAGCACGAGCACGCCGTTCTCGGACTGATCGCCCGTCAGGTAGACGTAGTCGCAGGCCGCGCGGAACGGGTAGTCCGTGTCGTTCGAACGCGTCTTGATCTTGCCCGAGGGAATGACCAGGCGCTCGCCGGGGAACGCCGCGGACAGCGTCTTGCGCCGCTTCGCCGCGTACGGAGCCTGCGGCCCGGGCTCGAGTCCGTCGCGCTCGGTGTCGGCCCAGCCGGTCCGCATGTTCTGCTCGAGCTCCGGGCTGATACCCGAGTACAGGCCGTTCTTCCGGCCCTTCGGCTTCTGCTCCGCCGTGCTCTGCTCGTTCACCGCTTGACCCGCCTTTGTCTTCACCGTCCGGCGCGCGGCCCGACCGCCGGCTCGTGGCCTGCGGGTCAGTGCCGCCCTGTCCCGGGGACCGTTACCAGCCCTCAGCGTATCCGCTCGCGTCGGCGACGACTACAGGGGTGGGTGGGCGACGTGCGAGGACGCCGTGGCCCCGCCCCGACCGGCCCGCCCGGACCGTGCGGGTCCGGGGGTACGGCCGGGGTGGGACGCGGGGCCACGGCGCGGTGCGCCGCCGGCCGCAAGGGGCCGGCGGCTCGGCCGGCGGGTCGGCGAACCCGTCGGCCGAGACTCTGGGTCAGCCGGTGTAGGAGTCGAAGATCCTGGTGAAGTCGAGCGCGCTCTGCGAGATCTCCGAGCAGGACGGCAGGCCGCTGACCGAGCCGGAGCAGGGCTGGTCGCGGTCGACGGACCAGAACGCGAGCCGGCCCAGGTGCGCCGAGTCGGCCCAGCTGACCAGGCTCTGCGCGTCCGCCTCGGAGAACACCTCGGCGGAGTTGTCGTTCTGGCCGATCATCGGGGTCACGCCGATGTTGGCGTAGGTGTCGGAGGGCCAGTCGGCCTGAACCTGCGTCAGCGTGCTCTCGGCCGCCTCGATCGCCTCCTGTCCCATGTCGCCGGTGAACGAGGAGCCGTAGTCCATGGCCATGACGTTGACCAGGTCGATGCGCACCCCGTCCTGCTTGGCCAGGGCGAGGAAGGCCACGCCGTCGGCGGCGAGGCCGCTGGGCAGCACCGGCAGGGTGACCGAGACCACCAGGCTCGGATCGGCCGCCTCCAGGGCCTTGACGGCCTGGAAGCGCAGGTCGTTGTCGGCGGTGTAGTCCAGCGGCGCGCCCTCGATGTCGAAGTCGATGTGGGTGACGCCGAGGTGGGTGATGACGGACTGGTAGGCCGCCTGCAGGCTGGACTCGGTGGTGCAGGCCATGGCCAGTTCGGTGCCGCCGGAGCCGCCGAAGGAGACGATCGGGGTGGCCCCGTCGGCCTTGGCGGTGGCGATGTCTGAGTCCATGGTCGGGTCGTTCGTCACCGGGAGGGTGTCGCCCCAGATCGGGGAGCAGCCGGCGCTGATGACGAAGGCCGCGGTGTAGGTCTTCAGACCTGCCTTCGCCGCGCTGTAGAGCATCGGCTCCTCGTTGTTGGACATGTCCACGTACGGCGCGACCTTGCCGACCGAGCCGGAGCCGCTGGTGCCCGTGCTGGTGCCGGTGGGGGACGCGGACGGGCTGGCCGAGGCGGAGGCGCTGGCGGACGCGCTGGCCGAGGCGGACGGGCTCGCGCTGGCGGTGGAGCCGGTGCCGCCGGTGAGCGAGAAGTCGTCGGCGTAGTACACGGGCTGGGCGTACCAGCCGTGGATGTAGATCGTCAGCGAGGTCTGCGACGCGGTGGTGGTCACCGTCATCGAGAGCTGAGACCAGCTGGTGGCCGAGGGCGTCCAGGTGTCGCTGCCGCCGCTCACGCCGAGGTACACGTAGGAGCCCTCGACGTAGCTGGAGAGCGTGTAGGTGGTGCTCGGCGAGACGGCCACGGTCTGGGTGCACTGCGCGTCGTCGGACGAGGTGGGCGTGCCGGCCAGGGCGTGGGAACCCGAATGGACCGGCGAGGACACCACCGCGGCGGTGCCGGAGTCGCAGGTCCAGCCGGTGAGCGAGCCGGACTCGAAGCCGGGGTCGGTGAGCAGGTTGGCGGCCGCGGCGGCGGCCGGCCCGGTGGACAGGTACAGGGCGGCGGGGACGAGCAGGGCCGCGGCCGCGGCGGCGAAACCGAGGCGCAGCTCGCGTCTGTGCAGGCGCATGGGTGGTCGCACTCCCTCATACGGGTGGGTGGGCGGCGTGGGCGCCGCGGCTACGGCGTGGTGCGATGGGCGGTGCGGCGTGGTGCGGCGTGCGGTGGATACGGCGTGGTGCGGTGGGTACGCCGTGGCGCGGCGGCGGTGCAGATGGTCTAGTCCTCTCCGGTTGGTCTAGTCCAATTTCCGCCGGAAGACAAGCGTCCGGGGCCCACCGATTGCGCACAGGGCGGCGGAGTGTTGACCTTGACCTTGAGGCAGGGCGCATCGCCGTGCCCGACCGGTCGGCCGGGCGGCGGCGGGCGCCGCCGACGCGAGGACGAGGAGTGGGCCGATGAGCGAGGCCGAGGAGGTGGGCATCAGCGAGTTCTCCCGGCTCAGCCGGCTCTCGCCGAAGGCGCTGCGGCTCTACGACCGGATGGGCGTGCTCGAACCGGTCCGGGTGGATCCGGCCACCGGCTACCGCCACTACCACCGCGACCAGCTGGAACGGGCCAGGCTGGTGGCTTCGCTGCGCCAGGTGGGCATCCCGCTGGCCGACATCCGCACCGCGCTGCGCCAGGACCAGGGCCCGGGCGCGGAGCGGATCGCGCTGTTCTGGGCGGAGGCCGAGGCGGAGCACGCGGCCCGGCGCCGCCTCGCGGGCAATCTCATCGACCGGCTCCAGGGCAAGGAGCCGTCCATGACCACGGCGTACCAGGTGCGGGTGCGCGATCTGTCCGCGCGCTCCGTGCTCAGCCTGACCCGGCACGTGACCAACGAGGAGCTCACTCTGGCGGGCCGGGAGTTCATCGAGAGCTTCCACGAGGCCGGGGTGCACCCGCTGCCCGGGCCCGAGGGCGCGCCGTTCACCATCTACTACGGCGAGGTGAGCGAGGACAGCGACGGCCCGATCGAGTGGTGCTGGCCGGTGGCGCGGGACGAGGCGCAGACGCTCGCCGAGCGCTTCCCGGCCCTCGCGCTGCGCACCGACGCCGCGCACGTGGAGGCCTACGTGCACTACGGCCAGGCGACGCAGCTGCACGTGTCCCGGATCGCGCTGGCCGTGCAGAGCCTGCTGTCCTGGGCCAGGGACGCGGACCGGCGCGTCACCGGCGGCCTGCGGCTGCTCTATCGCGCCGGGACCGCCGGTGAGGGGCCGGATCTGGACCTGTCGCTGCCGGTCAGATGAGCGAGGGCGCGCCGGCGCAGACGGCGACCGGCGTGGGCTCGACGGGGCCGACGAACTCGGCGGCCGGAACCGGCTGCCCGGCCGGCGCCACCCGCCGCGCGTGGCCCGCGTGCCCTGCCGTTCCGGCCGAGGTCCGCTCGAGCTGCAGCCGCGGGATGGTCACGTGCACCAGCGGCCCGATGGCGAGCGCGTAGACGACCGTGCCGATGCCGACGTCGCCGCCGAGCAGCCAGCCGATCACCAGTACGGACAGCTCGATCCCGGTGCGCATCACCCGGATCGAGTGGCCGCGGGCGGCCAGCGCGGTGGTCAGGCCGTCGCGCGGGCCCGGACCGAGGCCCGCGCCGATGTACAGGCCGGTGGCGACGGCGTTGAGCAGCACGCCCGCGAGGAACACGGCCCAGCGCAGCCAGAGCGTGTGCGGGACGGGCATGGCGCCGAGGATCAGGTCCACCACGCCGCCGATCACCACGACGTTGGCCACGGTGCCCAGGCCCGGGCGCTGGCGCAGCGGGATCCACAGCAGCAGCACGACGGCGCCGATCAGGATCAGCACCGTGCCGACCGGGATTCCGGTCAGGCCCGCGAGCCCGGTGTGCAGGACGTCCCACGGGTCCACCCCGACCGCGGGCGCGAGCATCAGCGCCTCGCTCACGCCGTAGAGCCCGAGCCCGAGGATCAGCCGGGTCACCCGGGCCGTCGGTCGCGACCTGGGCCACAACTCCACCGTGACCGGTCCGCCGACCGTTCCGCCCGCCCCGCCCTTGTCCGCTGCGGCAGTCATCCGTCTCTCTTCCCTCTCGTTCCCGTGCCGGTCCGCGGCCCGCGGGAAGCCTGGAAAGGCTTGCGGGCAGGGGCCGACTCTGCCATCCTGGCGGAGAAGTGGACTGCCCGACGATAGCCAATTCGACCAAGGTGGACTGATGATGGAGGCTCACCCGCCCCTGACCGCGGCCACACTGGCCCGGCTGCTCGGCCCGTGGCGGGTGGTGGGCGGCGCGGACGCGGCCAGGCACCCGGCCCGCACCGCCCTGGCCGAGCGGATCACGGCGCTGATCCTGGACGGCCGGGTCGCGGTCGGGGCGCGGCTGCCGGCCGAGCGGCCGCTGAGCGAGGCGCTGGGGCTCAGCCGCACGACCGTGACCGCCGCGTACGCGCACCTGGTCGAGCAGGGCTACGCGGCCGCGCGCCGGGGTTCGGGCACGTACACCGCGCTGCCGGAGCGGCTGCTGGCGAGCCCCTCCGGCGGCTGGCACGAGAGCCTGGACCCGGACCCGATCGACCTGACCTGCGCCGCCCCGCTGCCCCCGCTGGCCGCGTTGCGCGCGGCCACGTCGTGGGCGGCCGAGCGCCTGCCCCTGCTGGCCGGGGACGTGCTCCAGCCCTACGGCCTTGCCTCGCTGCGGGAGGCCGTGGCGGAGCGCTACCGGGCCCGCGGACTGCCCACCGAGCCGAGCCAGATCCTGATCACGGCCGGGGCTCAGGGTGCGATCACGCTCGTCGGCAGACTACTGATCCGGTCCGGAGACAGGGTGCTGGTGGAGGGCCCGACGTATCCGAACGCGATCGACTCCTTCGCCGGCGCGCGGGCCCGGCTGACCCCGGTACCGCTGGACCCGGCGAGCGGCTGGGCGGACGTGCCCGGCGGCCGGCCGCAGGCCGCGGCCGTCTCCGCGCTCGGCGGCGCGGGCGCCGGGCTGGCCACGGCCACCTCGCGGATTCCGTTGGCCCAGGCCGCCACCCGGCTCTCGCCGCGGCTGGTCTACACGGTCCCGCACTTCCACAACCCGACCGGCATGCTGATGCCGGCCGACCTGGCCGGCCCGCTGGCCCGGGCCGCCCGCAAAGCAGGGGCCTGGCTGCTGGCCGACGAGACCATCACCGACGCCGCGCTCGACGTCCCGGTCCCCCCGCCGTTCGCGGCCGCGGTGGGCGCCGCGGACGCCGAACGCCTGCTGGTGTGCGGCTCCCTCGGCAAGAGCTTCTGGGGCGGCCTGCGGATCGGCTGGCTGCGCGCGCCGAGCCGGGTCGTGCACGAACTCGCGGCCGCCCGCGCGTCACTCGACCTCGGCTCCCCGATTCTGGACCAGCTGATCGGCGTGGCCGTGCTGCAGGAGGGCTTCGGCATCGAGGAGGAACGCAGGCGGGAGTGGCGCGAGTGCCGGGCCCTGCTGGAGACGCAGCTGCGCGCGTCGATGCCGGACTGGAGCTGGCGCACCCCCGAGGGCGGGCTGAGCCTGTGGGTGCGGCTGGCCGAGGGCGAGGAGTCCACCGCCCTGGTCCACCGCGCCGCCACCCACGGCCTGCTGCTCCAGAGCGGCCCGCGCTTCGGCGCCGACCCGGGCACCTACGAGCGGCACCTGCGCCTGCCCTACACGCAGACCCCTGACAAGATCCGCGAAGCCGTACGCCGCCTCGCCGCCGCCCGCACCGCCCTCGGCCCGCTGCGCACCTCCGAGTCCCGCCGGGACCTGGTGGCCTGAGCCGGGGCGGCGGGCCGCGCCCGGTGCCGGGTCAGGGCTTGAACGCCACCGCGCCGTAGATGCTGGCCTCGGCGTCGCTGATGTCGGACAGGTGGTCGGTCTCCTCCGGGCGCCAGCGGTGGGTGACGGCGATGCCGGGCTCGACGAGCTGCCAGCCTTCGAAGAAGCGGGCGAACTCGGCGCGGGTGCGGGCCTGGGCCGAGGTGCCGGCGGAGCGGTAGACGCTCGCGGTCTGGTCCGAGGCGGCCGGGGCGAAGTCGCGGGTGCCGTGGGAGATGACCAGGGCGCTGCCGGGGGCGAGGGCGGCCTTGAGGCGCTCGACGATGGCGTGGGCACCGTCGGCGTCGGGGACGAAGTGCAGCACGGCGTTCAGGCTCAGGCCCACCGGCTGATCCAGGTCCAGGGTCTCGGCGAGCTCCGGCGCGGCCAGGATCGTCTCCGGGGACCTGAGGTCCGCCGACACGTAGGCGGTGCGGCCCTCCTGGCTGCTCTTGAGCAGCGCCTGCGCGTGGGTCAGCACGATCGGGTCGTTGTCCACGTAGACGACCCGCGCCTGCGGGGCCACCCGCTGGGCCACCTCGTGCAGGTTCGGGCTGGTCGGGATGCCGGTGCCGATGTCGAGGAACTGGCGTATCCCGTGCTCGGCCAGGTACCGGGCGGAGCGGTGTACGAAGTCGCGGTTCGCCCGCGCGGCCACCAGTGCCTGCGGGAAGACGGCCATGACCTTGCCCACGGCCTCGCGGTCGGCGGTGAAGTTGGTGCGGCCGCCGAGGTAGTAGTCGTACATGCGGGCCGAGTGCGGCCGGTCTATCTGGAGGTCGATGACGCGCTCGTCCACCGGTTGCTCCCCTCGCTGCGGGTGCTGTCGCGGGCAGTATCTCATGGTTCTGAGTGCGGCCGGCCACCGCCCCACCCGCCCCGGGGGCACCGTGCGCCCCCGGAGTGATCAGGGGAATGACGCGCGACGGATTTTCTCAGACCTCGATTGCACAAATCGCGGGTCGAACTGGTTTGCTGAATCCATGAGCCGATCAGAGCTCTGACGTCAGCGGCTCCGGTCCGGGGGACGCGGCGTCCGAAGGGAAGCGGCATCGTGACCAGACATCGTCCGGCGCGGGGGTCGAAGACCATCTTCGAGGTCTTTTACGAGCGCTACCAGGGCGCGTGGCGGCACTACGCGTACCTGTACACGGGGGAGCGGGCCGCGGCCGAGGAGATCGTGGACCGGTTCACCGGCCGGCTCATGCAGAACTGGGAGCGCGCACTCGAGCAGGAGAGCGTGGCGCGCTACGCCTGGACCCTGTACAAGGACGTCGTCGAACACTGGCTGGACGAACGCGGGGACGAGCCGCAGCTGGTGCAGACCGCCGCGTTCTCCCGGGTCGCCCGGGTCGCCATGGACTACTGCCGGGGGCAGTTCGCGGTGATGGAGGAGTCGCTCGGGCTCTACAGCGCGATCGCCGGGCTCCCGGAACGCCAGCGCGACGTCATCATCCTGCGGCACGTGATGGGCTACCCCGACGCCAAGGTGGCCGAGATCCTCGGCATCACCGAGCCGTCGGTGCGCTCGCACCTGCGCCACGCCCGCAGGAGCCTCGAGCCGGTCGCGGCCCAGCACCGCCTGCTGCACGCCACGGAGAGCCAGGGATGAGCATCGTGCAGGGCAACGGGCCGAACACGCCGATCGACCGCCTGCTCGGCGACGCGTTCGTCGACCCGGTCTACGACGAGGGAGACCAGCCCAGCGTCACGCAGCGGGTCGCCCGCGCGGTCCGCTACGAGCAGCGCGAGCGCCGGGGCGGCGACGAGACGATGCGCGCCGAACGCGAGTACCTGAGCTACGAGCTCAACCTCACCTGCGCGCTGGTGCTGGGCGACGCCGGCGCCGCGGACGCGTTGGCCGGACTCAGTGACGAACGCTGCGCCGAGCCCGAGGGCGCCCTGGTCTTCGGCTGCCTGCTGCACCTGACCGGGCGGGTGCGCGCGTGCCGGTTCTGGTGGAGGTTCGCCGCCGGCGCGGGTGTGCACCTGGCCGCCTACTGCCTCTACCTGCACCACGGCCAGAGCGCCGAGTTCGCCGACGCAGGGCACTGGCGCGGCCAGGCCAGGCTTCTGGGCGGGCACGCCCGGCCGCACCGGCGCGCCGCGCCGGAGAACTCGCTGCTGCCGGTGGAGGTGTTCGACCGGCTGCTGCAGCAGTGCCGGCTCGGCCTGCGGCCCCGGCTGCCGCTGGAGATCGAGGCGGTGGTCAACCGACTGCTGGTGGAGTGCGACGACGCGGACTTCGGCGAGATCCCGCAGCCCTCGGCGACGCTGCCCTCCGCGCTCGCGGCCCGGGCGTAGGCGATGTGGGTGTACCGCATGCTCAAGGACCTCGGCACCCGGGGCGCGGCGGGCGGCGTCCGCCGGATGGGCTGCCAGGGCTGTGCCGCGTCGTCCGGGTACGCGCGGGACGGCGCCGGGTGCCCGCTCGCGCTGCCGGCCGCCGACCGTGCCGGCACCGGTGGCGCGGCCGGCGTGGAGGGCACGGCTGACCCGCCGGCGCTCGAGATCAGGGTGCTGCGGCGGGAGGGCCACAGCCTGGTCCGGATCGCGGGCGAGGCGGACCTGGCCACGGCCTGCTCGCTGCATTTCTCGCTGCGGGCGCTGGTGGCGGACACGCCTCGGCTGGCGCTGGACGTCGCCGAGCTCGCCTTCATCGACGCACTGGGCATCAGGATGCTGCGGCAGGCGCACGAACAGGCGGCGGGTCTGGGCGGCTGGGTGCGGCTGATCGGCGTCCGGCCGCAGCTGGACATGCTGCTCGAGCTGCTCGGCCTGGACGAGGTCTTCCCCGCGTACGAGGACGAAGACGCGGTGAGCGTCGGCGTGCTGCCGCGCGCCTAGGGACTGCGCGCGGCGGGCACACCGACGCTCACCAGATGATATTCAGCGTCAGATACTCACTGCACGATGATCGTGGTCCACACGCCGAGGTGGATCTTGTCGCCCGGCTTGACCGGTATCTCGGTCTCCGCCTCGAGCGGCTCGGCGGCGTCGTTGAGCCGGGTGCCGTTGGCCGAACCGAGGTCCACCACCACCCAGCCCTCCTCGTGCTTGAGCAGTTGGGCGTGCAGGTGCGAGACGGCCGGGTCCAGCGGCGGGCCGGTGAGGTCGATCTCCGGGCTCAGGCCGCGGCTGGAGGAGGCGCGGCCGATCCGCACCGGGCCCGCGGTGAAGCTGAACCGGCGCTCGGCCGGGTACTTCGGGAACGGGAATTCGCTCTCGATGATGTCGCCGCGCTCGAGCTGGGCGTCGTAGTACTCGCGGTCGGCGTTGACGAGGAGGTTGAGTTCCTCCCCCACGCGCGCGCCGGCGACCGCGGCGGCGAAGCCGAGGCCCAGACCCGGGTCCGTCGAGTTCGAGGTCTGCGTCTCGTTCGCGGCCTCGGTGGCGGGCGGCGGGGAGACCGGGGCCGGGTCGGGGCTCGGCGCCTCGGGAGCGGAGGCGGCCTCGGACTGAGCCTCGGCCCGCGCGAGCTCCGCCTCGAGGTCCAGGCCCTGCTCGGCCCCCACGCCCGCGCCCGCGCCCGCGCTCTCGCCCTCGGCCGGCGTCGGGGCCGAGACCGGAGCAGGGGCCTGCGGCGGGAGCACGGCCGTCTCGGCCGGGCCGATACCGGGGCTGAGCACGGTCTCCGGCATCGCCTCGGCGAGTTCGAAGTCGTATCCGCACTCCTCGCAGAAGCGCCCGTCACGGCCCGCGCCGCACACCGGGCAGCCGCCGGCGCGGGTGGCGGTCACCGTGGTGGCAGCCGCCGCCACGCCCACCACCACGGTGGGCGCCGCCGCGCCGCCGATCACCCGGCCGCAGGTGTCGCAGTAGTCACTGGCCTGGGACTCGTGTCCCGCCGGACAGATGGGCATCGCCGCGACTCCCCCCTCAGCCGTTCTCGTTGCGGTTCTTGCCCACCCGGACCGTGCGGGTCGAGCGGGTGTCGAGCGTCATCTCGTCGGCGTCGGACACGCGCTGCTTGAGCCGCACCGTGCCGGTGGCCGGATCGTCGATGTCGACGACCTTCGCCAGCAGGATCGCGGTGTCCTCGTTCCCGGCCTGGGTGGCCAGCTTCACCGCGCGCCCGAGCCGGGCCGTGGCGGTGTCCAGGTCGCCGTTCTTGCGCGCCTCGAGGCCCTCGCGGATCGCCTCGGCCAGCTCCGCCTGCCCGGTGTAGTCGGCCACAGTGCGGTCGATCCGGCCGGTCTGCGCGACGTCGTCGGACCACACCGCGCGCACCAGGCCCTGGCCGAGCGTCACGGCCGCGCCGGAGCCCTCGACCGAGACCAGGCTGACCCGGGCGGCGAGCATCTCGTCCCCGACGCTGCCGGGACGCACCTGCACGCACACCTGGTAGTCCCGGGACTCCGGGCCCCACGCGCCGGTCGGGAAGTCGCCGGTGAGCGGGTTGGGTCCGGGCGAGCGACGGCCGGTCAGATCCAGGATCTGCGGGGCGACCTGCTTGACGAACTTCACCTGCGCGCCCTGCGGGGTCCACAGCCGCAGCCGCACGTCGCCGACGGCCTTGCCCATGGCGTGCTCGATGATCTGCTGGAAGTCGGTGGCCAGGCGGCCCGGGTCGGCCACGATGTCGACCGTGCCGAGCAGCGCGGTGGAGACCCGGCGCAGCTCCGCCACCACCCAGTCGGTGCCGATGCCGCGGCAGTCGCAGGTGAACCGGCCCTCGCAGCGGGCGAGCGCGGCGGCGAGGTCGGCCGGCTCCTCGTGCTCGTCCTTGCCGTCGGTGAGCAGGATCGCGTGCCGGATGGCCTGCTCGTGCCCGGTGAACAGGCGGTCGGCCAGGGCCAGCCACTGGCCGATCGCGGTGCCCCCGCCCGCGGTCAGCCGCGCGACCGCGGCCTTGGCCGCGGCCCGGGAGGAGGCGTCGGCGGGCACCAGGTACTCGGTGCCGGGGAAGACCATCCGGGCCACGTGGGTGCCGGCCACCACGGCGAAGGGCACCCCGTCGCGGATCGCGTCGATCGCGGCCTCGGTGGCCTGCCGGGCGGCGGCCATCTTGGTCGGCGGGTAGTCCATGGACCCGGAGCAGTCCACCATGATCACCTGCGCGGCGCGAGCGGTGGAGGTCCCGCCGAACGCGGCGGCCGACTGCACCGAGACGATCGCGTTGACCTCCGCCGCTCCTTCGGACAGGTACTCGTTCTGGTAGACGTTGACGGTGAACTGCGGCTGCGCGCTCACAGGTCGGTCCCCTCCCACGTAGTTCAATGTTCTCAGCGTTCGGTGTTCTCGGCGTTCAGTGTTCTCGGCGTTCGGCGATCTCGACGTTCAGTTGATCTCCGCGGTCCGCTCCCCCGCGCCCGGTTCGGGCGCGTGCGGGGGCCAGGCGGCCAGCACGGCGGTGATGTTGTCGTGGCCGCCGCCCTCGATCGCGACCGCGGTGAGCGCGGACGCGGTGGGCAGCAGGCCGCCGAAGCCGCCGGAGGCGAGGTGGGCCAGGTCGGCCGGATCCGGCACGTAGTTCCACAGCCCGTCGCTGCAGGCGAGCACCAGGCCGGGACCGTCGGGCTCGAACACGGCCAGGTTGGCCGGGTCCTCCGGCGCGCCCGGGCCGAGCCAGCGCAGGATGGTGTGCGCCAGCGGCGACTTGAACGCCTCCTCCTCCGTCAGCGTCCCGTCCGCGATCATGCGCCCGGCCCAGGAGTCGTCCGTGGTCAGCCGGCGCGGCTCGGCGCCGAGCCAGTAGACGCGCGCGTCGCCCACCCAGCCGACGGTCAGCTCTGAGGCTCCCACCACGACCGTGACCATGGTGGTGGCCCGGCCGTTGCTCTCGTCGGAGGGATCGGGACCCAGGGCACTGACGGCCTTGTGCGCCTCCTCGAACGCGCCGAGGGTGGCGGTGACCGGGTCCTCGCCGCGGCGCAGCGAGAGCACCAGGTGCTCGCGAGCGGTCAGCGCGGCGGCGGCCGAGGCGGTCTCCGGCTTGTACGAGGTGGAGACGCCGTCGCAGACCACGATGACGGGGGTGGGCGCCGCGCCGCGGTTGCCGATGACCGCGAGGGCCATGTCGTCCTCGTTGCGGCTGTGCCGCAGGCCCCGGTCGGAGACGCCCGCCACCACGCCGAGGTCGCGCTCGAGCCGGTCGCGCGGGTCCGGCGCCGGGGAGCCGCACAGGTCGCAGTACCCGTCGGCGTAGGAGTCGTTGGCGCACGCGGAGTTGCGGCACGGGCCCGGATCCGCGGCCGGCGGCTCGGATCGGCGCACCAGCAGGTCGGCCCCGCACTCCTCGCAGTACCCGTCCTCCGGCGCCACCTCGGCCCCGCAGGACGGACAGGTCGGCCAGGCCTCGGCCGGCCGCGTCGGTTCCGCCCCGCCGTGCCCCGCCGAGCCGCCGGTCGCCGGTTCTTCCCGCTCCGCCACTTCGCCGTCCTTCTTCGCCGTCGGGCCCACCGCCTCGGTCATACCCACGTCCGCGGCCGTACCAGGTTCGCGCAGTCCACCATCGCGATCCGGACCGCGCGAGTCTGCGCCATGCGCGCGCGGGTCCGGTAGGAGCGTTCCAGCGCGGTGCGCAGGCCGTCCTCGGTCAGTCTGGCGCCGAACAGGGACTGGTCGGCGGCCTCGGTCTCGTCGTGCAGGCGCCAGGACAGCGCCCCGGCCAGCACCTCGCACTTGAGCGACTCGTGCGCCTCGCCGTCGAGGCCGAGCGCCTCGACCCGTTCGCCGAGCCGGGCCAGTTCGGCCGGGTCGGCCCAGTCGGCGAAGCCCGGGGAGTCCAGCCGGGTGCGCACGGCGGCTATCTCGGCCGCGGTGCGCTGGATCGCCACCTCGGGGATCTGGCCGAGCACGTCCACCGCGCCGGCGTGGTCGCGGGCGGAGATGCGCAGCCGGGCCAGGGCGAAGGCGGCGGTGACGTAGGAGCGGTCCACGCTCCACACCAGCTGGTAGTAGCGCAGCGCGTCGGAGGTCAGGCCGGCCAGTTCGGCCGCGACCGCGATGCCGAGCTTCGGCGCGAGCTCGCCGGGCAGCTCGTTGTAGCAGGACTCGAACTTGGACCGGGCCTCGAGCGGATTGCCCTGGCACAGCGCCACGATCGCGCGGTACCAGATCACCCGCCAGTCGTACGCGTCGAGCCCGGCCATCCGGTTCAGGTGCCGCTCGGCCAGCTCGAACTGCCCGTCCTCGACGGCCGCGCGCACGATCCGGTAGTGCACCTCGGGGGTCGGGGTGCGCAGCTCGGTCAGCACCCGCACGACCTGGTCGGCGCGCCCGCCCAGGGTGGCGAGGTAGCCGGCGTTCGGGTCGGCCGGATCGGCCAGCGGCACCGGCAGGGCGGCGGCCAGCTGTACGCCGGTGGGCGCGTCGGCGGACTTCACGCCCTCGGTCCCGGCCGAGTAGCGCTCGGTGGTGAACAGGGTGGAGACGGCCGGCTGCTGCTCGCCGCGCTCGAGCGCCACCACCTCGCGCAGCACGCCGGTCAGCTGCGTGGCCATCTCGGCGGCCGAGGAGAAGCGGCGCTCGCGCTGCTGGTGGGTGGCCCGGCGCAGCGCCCGGTCGAAGGACTCGAACCGGGTGAGGACCGGGACGGACTCGCGCGCGGGCAGCTTGTGCGCGAACTCGCGCTGGTAGCCCTTGAAGTCGAAGGCCAGCACGGCCAGCATGCGCCCGATGGTGAACAGGTCGGATTCGACGCTGGGGCCGTCGGTCTCGAGTTCCGGGGCCTTGTAGCCCTCGGTGCTGTAGATGTCCGACTCCTGATCGTCGAACGCCATCACCGCGCCGAGGTCGATCAGCTTGAGCTGCTCCTCGGACTGGATGATGTTGTCCGGCTTGAAGTCGTTGTAGAGCAGGCCGATCGAGTGCAGGTAGCCGAAGGCGGGCAGGATCTCGATGGCGAAGGCGAGCACCTGCGCCAGCGGCAGCGACTGCCCGGCGTTGGCGTCCTTGAACTCCAGCGCGATCTGCTTGAGCGACTTGCCGCCGACGTACTCCATCACGATGTAGTCGCCGGTGTCGTGCTGCACGAAGTTGTAGATCTTGACGATGTTGGGGTGCTCGACCTCGGCCAGGAACTGGCGTTCGGCCATCGCGGCGGCCTGCGCGGCCTCGTCCCCGGTGTCGAGCAGGCCCTTGAGCGCGCGCCAGACCCCGGAGACGTTGTTGTCCCTGGCCAGGTAGATCCAGCCGAGTCCGCCGTGGGCCAGGCAGCCGAGCACCTCGTACTGGCCGCCCACCACGTCGCCGGCGACGAGCTTGGGCTCGAAGTCGTAGGCGTTGCGGCACTGGGCGCAGAAACCCGCGGTACGCCCCGGGCGCCCGTTCTTGCCCCGGCCCACCGCCTTGCCGCAGTGCGAGCAGAAGCGCTTGTGCTCGGGCACCTCGGGGTTGACCAGGACGGCTTCGCTCGGGTCGCGGTACTCGACGCTGGGGATGTCCACGATGCCCAGGCCCAGGCCCCCGCGCCCGGTCGTGCGCGAGCCGCGGCTGTTGGTGCCGCGGCCGGTCATGGCGCGGGCGGAGACTGCGGAGCCGCGGGTGCGCCCGGTGGAGGTGCGCGAAGAGCCGCGCGCGGAGACGGAGGAGGAGGTGCGGGCGGAGGTCTCGCGGCCGTTGCCCTGCGCCGGCACGGACACCGGCTTGGTCGCGGCCAGCCCGCAGGTGTCGCAGTAGCCGTCGACGATGGTGCCGTCGCAGTCGAGGCGCGCGCACAGCTGCGCCGACGCGCTCGCCACGGGCGCGGCCGAGACGGCCGGTGCGGCACTTCTGGCGGCGAGGCCGCAGGTGTCGCAGTAGCCGTCGAGGATCGTGCCGCCGCAGCCGGGTCGGGTACACCTCATGTCGACCATCCTCGCATCCTCCCCTTCATTGTGATGCCCTCCCGCTCACTGTGCCGCCGCCCGCGCCACCACACCCCGGCGCCGGGTTCATCGCGGCGGCGCCCCGTCCAGCGCCAGCACCGCCTTCTGATACACCGCCAGCGCGCGGGTGGCCGCGGCGAGATCGCAGGGCCTGCTCCACAGCAGCTCGCGCGCGGTTTGATAGTACGCCTCAAGGGGCTGGCTCTCCGCCGCGCCCCGACGCGCCGCCCGCACCCGGTAGGCCGAGAGCCGGCCGCGCAGTTCCTCGCGCCGCTCCAGCAGTCCGGCGATCAGCCGCCAGATCCGGGTGGCCTCGGCCAGGGCCGCGTCGAGGGCGTCGCCGAGCAGTTCGGCCTCGGCGGCCAGCCGCGCCCACTGGCCCTGGTCGCGCAGCGCGTCCAGGGCGCAGAGCCGGGCCCGCAGCGCCGGGGCCTGGAGGGTGAAGGCGGGCAGCGACTGGATCAGGATCCGTTCGCGCACCGAGGCGGAGGCGGAGCGCTGGGCGCCTTCGACCTCGTCGATCCGCTCGATCAGCCGGCGCAACTGCTCGGTCCCGCGCTGGTAGTCGGCGCGCAGGTCGGCCTGGTACGCGGCGGCCTCGGCCAGCTCGCCGATCTGGCGGTCGATCTCGGCCAGCCGCCCGGCGAAGGTGGAGCCGGCCGCGGACAGCCCCAGCGGGTCGGCGAACACCTCCCGGCGCAGTGCGGCGTAGCCGTCACCGAGCCCGGCCACCGCGGTGGTCACCGAGCGCTCGCCCATCTCCCGGGCCGTGGTGATCAGGGCCTTGAGGCGCTCCTGGACCGGGTCGGCCGCGGCGAACAGGCGGTTCCAGGCCAGCTCGGCCTGGGCGATGAAGTCCGCGGCCAGCTGGTACTCGGTGTTCATCCGGTCCAGGGTCTGGGCCAGGGTGGCCGTGACCGAGACGGTGGCCGGCCCGAGCAGGGTGCGTTCGGACAGCGCCACCGACTTGGTGGACAGCGTGATCGACTCCCCGCGCAGCAGCCGGGAGATCGCG
This sequence comes from Actinospica durhamensis, assembly GCF_018139695.1. Lineage (GTDB taxonomy): Bacteria > Actinomycetota > Actinomycetes > Streptomycetales > Catenulisporaceae > Actinospica > Actinospica durhamensis. The sequence goes on from NZ_JAGSOG010000064.1 coordinate 18,417, forward strand.
GCCAGCTCCTCCGGGCGCGGCTTGACCCGGCGGCCGCGGATCTCCGAGGCGCGGTTGAGCACGTCCTGATACGCCGTGAAGTCGTCCCAGAGCGCGGCGATCTTCCCGCTCACCCGCTGCCAGCGCTCGGCCGTGAGTCCGGACAGCGGGGCGCTCTCGAGCAGCTTGTAGGCGTTGTACTCGGTCAGCTCCACCAGGGCGTCGGAGACCCGCCCGGCGTCGGCGCGCAGGCGTTCGAGCTCCGCGTCCACCGCTTCCCGGGTGAGCGGAGCCTGGGGGTTGAATCCGTGCTGCGGCATGCGTCCTCGGGCTCGTGCGAGTGTCGGGCGTCGGCTCCGTGCGCGACGCGGTGGCTGCTCAGTCCGAGTATTGCGCAGCCGGCGGTTGCGCAGGACCCAGGCTGGGGCCGAACCACTTCGCGTAGGACGCCGCCCAGCCGCCGTCGGACTCGTACTGCGCGAGCACGCCGTTGATGTACTCCTCGAGGTCCTTCTCATTCGGGGGCACGGCGATGCCGTAGGGCTCGGGCTCGAGCCCCACGCCGACCACGGTGACGTTCGGGTCCTGCTTGGCCAGGCCGGCCAGCAGGGTGTCGTCGGTGGAGATGGCCTGGACCGTGTTCTCCTGCAGCAGCACCAGGCAGTCGGTCACGTTGGTGACCTCCATCGCCGTCGCCTTCGCGGCCTGGATCGCCGCGATCGAAGTGGACCCGGACTGCGCGCACACCTTCTTCCCGGCGAGCTGCGCGATGGACGTGTAGGACGGCGTTCCGTCGGGCTTCTTGTCCACCAGGAGCTTCTGCGAGGCCGTGTAGTAGACGGCGGAGAAGCCGACCTGCAGGAGCCGGGCGCAGTTGATGGTCATGGTGTCGATGACGACGTCGACCTTGCGGGTCGCGGCACTCGCCCGCAGGTCGGGTATCCGGTCCGCGGTGCTGAGCGCGACGAACTGGACCTTCTTCGGGGTACCGAAGAGCGCCTGGCCGAGGGCGTCGGCCAGGTCGATGTCGAAGCCCTCTTCGTGGCCCGCGGAGTTGAGGTACCCGGTGAGGTACTGGTCGGCCGACACGCCCACCCTGATATAGCCCTGATTCTTGATCGCCGTGACGTCCGGGCCGTTGGCCGCGGCCGCCGTCGGCGCGAGCGAGGAAGCCGTGGCGTCGCAGGTCGGCGCCGTGCTCGCACCGCCGGATCCGCCCGTGCTCGAGGTGGAGGGCGCGACGGAGCCGAAGCCGACCGTCGGAGCCGGGGGCTGCGCCCCGACCATGTCCGTGCCCGCACTGCACGCGCTCGCCGTCACGGCCGCCAGCGCGAGCGCGCACAGCCACGCCGATCGCCGTCGGACCATACGCCGTCGGACCGCGCGTCCTCGGCCGGGCCGCGGGGCGGTGCCGGTCGGCCGCGCACGGCCGGATCCGGCGTCGCCGAGCCCTGCGCCGCCGCTCGCGATCAGCCCACTGAGTCCGGGCCGCCCATCCGGCCGCTGTCCCCTCATCGCGCTCCCCCTCATCGGTACTCCGCCAACCGCCGGTTGATCCCCCAGGCCGCCGCGACCGCGCCGAGCAGGCCCAGCGCCAGCGGCAGCTCCAGCGCGCCGCCGCCCGCGTAGGCGGAGCTCACACTCGCCATGTCGGTGTCGTAGTGCCCCTGGCTCTGCCCGGTCAGTGCGCTCAGATCGTCGCGCACGTGCTGGGCATCCGGCTCACACCCGCCCTGCCCCACATCGCTCCCGCTGCCCACCGTGGTGATGATCGCCTGCGCGTAGTTCCCGGCGCCCGCCTGGTTGATCGCGGCCTCGCCGCAGCTGACCATGGCCTTGATGTCCGTGGCGGCGGCCATCGACGCCTCGGTTTCACCAGTGGCGGCCTGGAACTGGGCGGAGGTCACCGGGCCGAGTGCGGCGAGGGCCGCGGTGGACCGCTGCTGGTCCTTGCCGCCGTCCTCGCCGCGGTCGATCTGCTGCAGCGCGACGTAGGCCTCCGACGTCGCCAGCTGCGACGCCCCGACCTGCGTCTGCACGATCAGGTCGAAGTCGCCGCGGGCGGTGGAGGCCGCGTTCGAGCTGCCGACCGCGGCCGTGAAGGTCCAGCCCAGCAGCACCAGCACGGCCAGCTTCGCCGCCGCCACGCCCAGGTTCATCCGCCGCTTGGTCGAGCGCGCGAGCCGCGAGCCCACCAGGACCAGCATCGCCAGGGCGAGTACGCACACGCCGACGGTGAGCCAGTCGGTGCCGGAGGCGGAGGACATGCCGTTCTCTGTGGCGTTCTTCTCCTCGGTGATGACCGTGTCCACCTCGGGCACCATCTCGCCGGTGAGCATCGCCGAGGCCTGTCTCAGGTAGGCGCCGGCCACCGGGTATCCGAACCGGTTGTTGGCCAGCGCCTGACCCACCCACTGGGAGTACTCAGGCACCTGCTCGGCGAGCAGCTTCAGCTGGTGTGAGGCGGTCGCGTCCCCGGTCACCCGCTGCGAGGCGGCCGAGAGCAGGTCCTCGACCTGGGTGATGTCGGAGCCGAACCGGTCGGTGAACGGCTTCGGGGTGACCTGGCCGATCAGCAGCGCGGTGGCGGCCGTCGCGTTCGCGTCGGCGAGGTTGTAGGACAGGTCCTGGACCTCGCCGTAGAGCGCCTCGGTGGCCTGCGCGGTGTGCTCGGCGGTGGACTGCCGCCCGGACAGGCCGGTCGCGGCCACGCAGCCGGCCAGCAGCACCGCGATCACGGCCGCGAGCAGCATGATCCACAGCCGGTGCGGGCTCTCCATCCGCCCGCCCGGCGCGCGCTCCGGCGGAGCCGTCCCGGCCCCCGTCCCCGTATGCCGCTGCGCCGTCGCCACAGCCACCTGACGCCCCCTCGCCCTCGACCACCTTGCGGACCTGGCGCGGAGTCGAACGACCGACCCCGCACCGGAGTTCCACCATAGTCGGTTCCGGCCACGGCGGCGCCGACCGTATACGGAGCCGTATTCGGCCGTTGGTCAATCGTTACGGTGGCCGGCAGGCGCGAGGGCGCCGGCGGGTCGAGGGGGCGCCGGATCGACGGGTCGGATGGTCGACGGGTCGACGGCGAGGGGGCCGGGTGTGGGCCCCGCCCTAAAGCTCGGCGAGCAGCGCGGGCAACTCGCTCAGCGAGTCCATCCGCAGGTCCGCCTTGGCCTGCAGGTCCGGATCCTCGGCGTGGACATACCCCCACGGGCCACGGCGCACGTGGGCGGTGCGCAGGCCGGCCTCCCAGGCCGGGCGCAGGTCGTTGTCGAGCCGGTCGCCGACGTACATCACGCGTCCGGCCTCGATGCCGGGACGCAGTTCGTCACAGGTCTCGATGACCTTGGCGAAGAACCGCGGATCGGGCTTGCTGATGCCCCAGGTGTCCGAGGTGGTGACCCGGTCCACCGGCAGCCGGAGCGCCTCGAGCACCCGGTGCGAGCTGCGGGTCTGGTTGGCCGCGATGACGACCAGATACCCGGCCTGCTGCAGGGCGGCCAGGACGGGCCGCGCGTCCGGGTACAGGTCCCGTTCGCCGTATCCCTCCGGCCGACCGGCCTCGGCCCTGGCCCGGCGCTCGGCGGCGAGGTCGAAGCCGGGCTTGAAGTACTCGAACACGTCCAGGTGGCCGCGGCCGGAGCCGATCACCGCGCCGAAGACGGCCGAGAAGGTGTGCCGGGGCACGCCCAGCCAGTCGGCCCAGCCGTGGTACTCGACGCTCTCGTCGACCAGGGTCTCTCCGACGTCGAAGACCACCGCGTCGATGAGCGGCGAGCGCGGGAGGGGAAGAGCTCTACCGAAGTCGTGGGGGGAGTTCACGCACGTTCTCCTTCCATGCCGTGCACATGCACCCGCATGTGCCGCAGGACCGCTTGCGGCAGCGTAACCGGGCACCTCGCCCTGCCGCCGGGTTTTACCCGAATGAGTGAGAACACGTCGTCTGTCCTCCGCACTGAGAACCGCGCGACGCCACGGCGACCCTACAAAGCCCTGTCACCGCGCGGAAGGGTTTCATGCGTAAGGAAAAGGCAATCCCCGCAGCCCGGAGGGGGTGCGGGGATCGCCAGCGTAGCCGAATACTGACACAGTGTCAGTTTCTGTCCGTGTGCAACCGCGGGGGTGCCGTGCGTAGGCGGGCGACGGGGCCGCGGCGGCGGTTCGGACGGTGCTCGCCCGAATCGCGCCGCCGCCGTCCTCGCGCCGCCGCGCCGCCGCGTCTCAGTGCCCGGCGATGCTCAGCTCCACCACCTTCACCACGACCAGAAGCGAGGAGATCACCAGATAGCTGCGCAGCGAGCCCATCGCGATGCGCTTGCCGGCCGAGAGCCGGGTCTGGCCGAGCTCGGAGAGCGGCGGCATCCGCCAGTCCTCGGCCCCGGTGCGGTCGATCGGCGCGGGCTTCGGGCCGCGTCGGGTGAGCACGGAGCCGCCGAGGACGACTCCGAGCGCCAGGAACGCCAGCATGATCGCGCCGATCTGGTCGGCGGTGATGGCCGGCCAGATCACCGACGCGGTCAGCACCACCGAGAGCGTCACCAGCACGCCCAGCACGCAGGAGGTGAAGATGTTGGTGCGCCTGCCGTTGACCCAGGGCCCGAGCACCTCCTTGTCGTTGCACAGCAGCAGCAGGTACACCGACGCCGAGGGCAGCAGTACCCCGGCCATCGCCTGCACGCCGTTGGTGATCAGGCCGAGCGGCGCGTTCGGGATCAGCACGATGCCCGCGGCCACCGCGATCAGCGCGACGTAGACGCCGTAGAAACCCTTGGCCTGCTTGACCCCGCGGTGCAGCGAGTGGTTCACACCGAAGGTGTCGCCGATCGCGTACGCGGTGGAGAGCGAGACCGCGAAGGCGCCGATGATCGAGGCGTCGAGCAGGGCCACGGCGAACAGGATGCCGAGCAGGTGCCCGCTCTTGGCCGCGATGGCCGAGGCGAGTCCGGCCGCGTCGGTGAAGTGTCCGGCGGCCGGCGTCCCGGCCGTGGCCGCGGCGGCGAAGCCGATGATCGCGCCCGCCCCGACCACCACCACCGCGATGCCGATCCACAGGTCGGCCTTCTCGTACTTCATGAAGCGCGGGGTGATCCGCTTGTCGATGACATAGCTCTGCTGGAAGAACAGCTGCCAGGGCGCGACGGTGGTGCCGACGAGCCCGATGATCAGCAGCATCACCGTGGACAGCTGCGCGGCGCCGCCCGGCAGGGACGGGACCAGGAAGCCGGAGGCGAGCTGCCCGCCGCTCGGGTGCAGCGCCAGCGCGATCGGGATCAGGATCAGGCTGCCGAAGCACAGGGTGAGGGCGACCCGCTCGAACCGGCGGAACGAGCCGGTGGAGGCGGCGCCGATCACCACGACCGCGGCTGCGAGGATCGAGGGCGCCTTGGGCAGGCCCAGATACCCCACCGCCAGGGTGATCCCGATGAACTCGGTCACCAGCGTCAGGGCATTGAGGAGGAAGAGATCGATGACGCTGAAGATCCCCCAGAACCGCCCGAAGCGCTCCAGGATCAGCTTGCCGTGTCCGACGCCGGTGACGACGCCGAGCCGGACCACCATCTCCTGGTTGACGTAGAGCACGGGCACGAGCAGCAGCAGCACCCACAGCAGCGAGGTGCCGTAGTTCTGCCCGGACTGGCCGTAGGTGGAGAAGGCCCCGGCGTCGTTGTCCCCGCACATCACGATCAGGCCGGGGCCGACGACCGCGAGCAGGGTCTTGAACTTGGACGACAGGCCGGAGCGTGCGGCGGTGTCGCCCTGCTTGATGGTGCCGAAGGCGCCCTTGATGTCGCCGAGGTGTGCGTCGTCGAGCACGGCGGAACGGCGAGCGGGCGCGGTGATGAGGTCGGTCATGGCGTGTCCTCTCCCACGCCGTACACACGACCACGTCAGGGTACGTAGAGAGGCAGCGGCTCTCGGCTTGACGTGGACGAACGTACGGTGTGCGAACAGGCAGCGTGAAGCGCAGGAGCGCTCGAGTCCGGTCGCGGGCACGGCGGAGAGACACGATCGGGCGCGGCCGCGACGTTGCGGGGGGCCGAGCGCCACGGGGGCGTGTCTACGAAGGATGCGTGCCGGAACGACACGGGGACTCGGGAACGACTACGCGCACGCCGCAGGCGGGAAGAAGCCCGGCGAGGCCGTACGCGGAGGGTGTCTGCGCGTCAGACTCGGGGGGCCGTCAGGGGCTTGCGAACGTGTGCGGGCCGGGGTCTCGATCGGCCCGTATCATGGCCGGAACTACTCGGTTCCATCGTTCGCCTCCCCTCGGCCGTGGCGCCTCGGCGCCCTGTGCGAAGCCCGCGGGCTTCCGGACTTGATGTGATGTACGCGGTCTGACGGGTACTCAGGCCGATGATCTGATCGTCCGGGGCGGGGCTGAACCACCTCGACATCAGTCAAGAGGCGGTCAAGACACTCACCGGGCCGTGCCAAGTCTGCCCTTCATGAGGGCCTCACGTCAAGTGCGGCTGCACAGTTGCACAAACGTGAAGATGCTGGTCACGCGGAGGTAACGGACATACGCCATCGCCTGGACTCCATACGGCACGGTGCTGACCGGGCGGTGGCCGGCGGGTTAAGAACCCTAAGAAAGCTTAAGGTCGCAGAGTCTTGACGCCGGTGTGGTCTACACCAATCATGGGTCCGACCGGGAGAGGTCTAGTCCATTGTTCCGCAACACCCTCCCGGAGCGTTCGGCGCAACGGGACCCCCGCGTCCCGAGCCCGCCTCCCCACGAACGGCTCGACCCAAGACAGGTGGAAGTGTGCGCATAAGGGAACGAACAAGAGCTGCGGCCGCCGTGGCCACCACCGCGTGCCTGGTGGCCGCGGGCGTGACCGTGCTGTCCGCGAGCGCGCAGGCCGCGTCCGCGAACCTGCTGACCAATCCGGGATTCGAGGCCGGCAGCCTGTCCGGCTGGACCTGTGACACGGGCACCGCCTCGGTGGTCACCACGCCGGTGCACGCGGGCGGCGACGCCCTGGCCGGCGTGCCGACCTCCTCCGACGACGCCCAGTGCACCCAGACGGTCACCGTCGCTCCCAGCACCACGTACTCCCTCTCCGGCTACTTCGAGGGCGACTACGTCTACCTGGGCGTCACCGGCGGCACCGACAGCTGGACGCCGAGCGCCACCAGCTGGCAGCAGCTGACCACGACGTTCACCACCACCTCGTCGCAGACCTCGGTCCAGGTGTACATCCACGGCTGGTACGCGCAGCCGACCTACTACGCCGACGACCTGTCCCTGACCGGACCGGCCGGCTCGGGCTCCTCGGCGTCGGCGTCCGCATCGGCGTCGTCCACGTCGGCGTCCGCTTCTCCGTCGGCTTCGGCATCGGCTTCGGCTTCGGCGTCCCCTTCGGCTTCCGCCTCGGCTTCTCCGTCGGCATCGGCGTCGGCTTCCCCGTCCGCCTCTGCCTCTGCTTCCGCCTCGGCCTCGGCCTCCGCGTCCGCTTCTCCCTCCGCGTCCGCGTCCGCGACCTCGACCGGTAGCGGCAGCGGCGGCACACCCCCGGCCGGCGACGGCGTGGTCACCGCCCCGACCAGCGTGAAGGTGACCGGCACCACCAGTTCCACCGTCACGCTGTCCTGGACCGCGTCCACGGACAACTCGGAGACCGGCGACGTCCCGGCGTACTACGTGTACAACGGCGGCAACGTGGTGGCCACCTCCATGGGCACGAGCGTCACCGTCAGCTCCCTGAACGCGAGCACGGCGTACACCTTCACCGTCTCCGGCTACGACGTGGCGGGGCACCAGTCGGCCCCCTCCTCGTCGGTGAGCGCCACCACCCCGGCCGCGCCCGCCACCACTCCCCCGGTGAAGTCGGCGTACTTCGACCAGTGGGGCGTCTACGGCAACTCGTACTACCCGAGCAACCTGGCCAACTCCGGGGCCGCGGGTGAGCTGACCAACATCGACTACGCGTTCGAGAACATCTCCGACGCCGCGCCGTACCAGTGCTTCGAGACCATCAAGGCCGCGGACACCAACGACAGCGACACCAGCGCCGGCGACGGGGCGGGCGACGCGTTCGCGGACTACCAGAAGGAGTACTCGAGCTCGAACAGCGTGGACGGCAGCAGTGACGTCTACTCGCAGCCGATCAAGGGCAACTTCAACCAGCTGCGCGAGCTCAAGGCCAAGCACCCGAACATCAAGCTGCTGGTCTCCATCGGCGGCTGGACCTACTCGAAGTACTTCTCCGACGCCGCGGCCACCGCGGCCTCGCGCCAGGCCTTCGTCTCCTCCTGCATCAATATGTTCATCAAGGGCAACCTGACCACCGGCATCTCCGGCGACCCCTCCGGCGGTACCGCGGCGGCCGCGGGCCTGTTCGACGGCATCGACATCGACTGGGAGTACCCGGCCAGCGCCGACGGCCACGCCGGCAACCACTACTCCGCCGCCGACACCGCGAACTTCACCGCCCTGCTCGCCGAGTTCCGCAGCGAGCTCGACGCGTACGGCGCGACCATCGGCAAGCACTTCGAGCTGACCGCGACCCTGCCGGCCGGCCAGGACAAGATCAGCCTGATCCAGACCAGCCAGATCGGCCAGTACCTGGACTACGGCAGCCTGATGGCCTACGACATGCACGGCGCCTGGGAGAGCACCGGTCCCACCAACTTCCAGGACCCGATGACCCAGGCCGCCGCCGACCCGTCCACCCCGGTCGCGCCCGGCAACCTGGACTACAGCGTCCAGACCGCGATCACCGCCTACACCACGGGCCTGAGCGCCTACGGCATCGCCGGCGGATTCCCGGCGAGCAAACTCGTCCTCGGCGTGCCGTTCTACTGGCGCGGCTGGACGGGGGTGACCGCGGGAAGTGACTACGGCCTCTACGAACCGGCCACCGGCGCGAGCTCGGCGTTCTCCTACAGCGCGACCGCCGGCACCGCGTTCTACAAGGAACTCGAATCGGCCGGGCTGACCGGCTCGGACGAGCACTGGGACAGCACCACCGACGCCGCCTGGATCTACGACCCGACCACGGACTCGTTCTACACCGGCGACACCGCCCAGTCGATCTCCACCAAGGCCGCGTACGTCACCGCGAACGGGCTCGGCGGCATGTTCGCCTACTCGCTCGAAGGCGACGACTCGTCCAGCACCCTGCTCAAGGCCCTCGGCAGCGACCTGCCGTAGCCCGCGCAGCCCCTGACACCGCGGCCCCGGGCCACCCCCCGACTGGGTGTGGCCCGGGGCCGCGGCGCGCATCGGGTACTCAGCTCTCGGGTATTCAGCTCTCGGGTATTCAGCTCCTGACCTCGCCGGAGCCGGATTCCCGATCTGGTCAGTGGAGGCGCGCCGGTCCCGTTCCGCGGATCAGTCCCCTGTATTCAGACCTGGCCCCACTGATTTCACCGGCTGCACCGGCTTCACCGGACGGCGGGCGCGCCGAGGCAGGGGCCGGCCCGCCGGCGTCGATCAGCTCCCTGACCTCGCCGGCGGGAGCGCGTCGAGGTCGAGCTCCGCCAAGGAGTCCAGCACCAGATCCGCCGCCGAGACGTCGAGATGCCGCGAGACGTCGTTCGGCACGGCCACGCAGCGCAGCCCGGCGGCGTGCGCGGCGCGGATGCCGTTCGGCGAGTCCTCCAGCGCCAGCGCCGAAGCAGGCGGAACGCCGAGCCGCTGGACGGCGAGCGTGTAGAGCGCCGGGTCGGGCTTGGTGCGCTCCACCTCGTCCCCCGTGGCCACCGCGTCGAACGCGGCGAAGAGCCCGAGCCGCTCCAAGTGCCCCTGCACCCAAGCCCGCGGCGAACTCGAGGCGATCGCCAGGCCCAGCCCGCGCGCCTTGGCGAGCTCAACGAGCTCCACCACCCCCGGCCGCACGACCTCCCGAGCCAGCATCTCCGCATGCCGAACCCGCCACCGCGCCTTCACCTCGTCCCGATCCACCGCCAGCCCCGTAGCCAGCGCGATCTCGTTCGTCCCGTCCCACCCGTGATCCGTCGACCCGATCACATGCGCCCAGACCGCCGCCACCAGCGGCACCCCGTGCTGCCCGAACACATCCTGCCAAGCACCGAATTCCGGCGTCTCGGTATCCAGGATCAATCCGTCAAAATCGAACACAAGTGCGCGCAGTTCGGTCACCCCGCGATCTTAAGCGATCGACCCCATTGCGCTCCTCCGGCCCCCAACCGGACCGCGCCTCAGTCGATCCCCTCAGCCGATCCACTCCTGCAGCGGCTCGGTGTCCAGCGTGAGCGAGACCGGCTCGGGCAGATGAACCTGCTGCCCGACCGGGACGCGCTCCACGCTCCGATACGCCTGCCCGTCGGGATCGCTGTAGACGATCACCTTGTCCTCGATCCGGTCTACCACCAGGTAGACCGGGATTCCCGTCTCCGCGTAGGCGCGCGGCTTGTCGACGCTGTCGCGCTGCCGGGCATCCCGGTCGAAGGAGGTCACTTCGACCACCGCGGCCACCGGGTCGGGTGCGGGCCAATCCCCCTGGCCCTTGAACGAATTGGGCGGGGCGAGCAGCAGATCCGGGCGGGCCCGCCCGTTGCGGTAGCGCTCGATCTTCAACTGCTGCTCCGGATACGACCGCAAGCGCGGCCGGGTGCGACTGAACTCCTCGATGAGCCAGGCGATGATCTCCCCGTGGTCCCCGTCCGGCACGTCCTTGACCCCCAGCTTCCCGTGTACGAGTTCGTACCGGGCACCGCCGTCAAGGCGCTCCGCGTCCGCGGCAAGGGCTTCGAACTGCTCGACCCCCATGTCCCGGTGTTCGCGTCGGGCTGCCATGGTCTTCACGATATCCAACCTCCGTCCCGCCCGCAGGCTTCCGCCACCTCGGCGAGCACACAGTGCTGCCGAGCGATCACGTTATTGACGATACGTCAGCCGCGACTCCTATGATACGGAATTCGATACACGATCGGGTGAATCCGGAGAATGCGATTCTTCGCCGTATGGCGCCGTTATCCGACGCCCTTTGCGCACCTCCACGCGCGCACCGACATTGCGCGAATCGCGGCGTCACGGCTGGAAGCGGTAGCCCATCCCCGGCTCGGTGAGCAGCTGCTTGGGGTGTGAGGGTTCGGGTTCGAGCTTCTGGCGCAGCTTCGCGAGATAGAACCGGAGATAGTTCGTCTCGGACTGATAGGCCGGGCCCCACACCTGTTGCAGCAGTTGCTTGCCGGAGACGAGGCGGCCGGGATTGCGCACGAGGACTTCGAGGACGGCCCATTCGGTTTTGGTCAGGTGCACCGTATCGGGGGCGTCGGCGGGGGCGTCGGGGCGCTTGGCCACGGTCTTGGCGGACAGGTCGACGCTGAAGTGGCCGATCAGCACCACCGGTTCGTCGACGCCGGATTCGGCTTCGGCGCGGCGTTGCAGGGCGCGCAGACGGGCCATCAGCTCCTCCATCGAGAAGGGCTTGGTGACGTAGTCGTCCGCGCCGGCGTCGAGGGCGTCGACCTTGTCGGCGGCGTCGGCGCGGCCGGACAGGACGAGGATGGGGACCTTCGTCCAGCCGCGCAGGCCGCCGATGACCTCCGTGCCGTCCATGTCCGGCAGACCGAGGTCGAGGATCACCAGGTCGGGCAGGTGGCGGGCGGCCGCCTCCAGCGCCGAGGCGCCGTCGGCGGCGACCACGACCTCGTATCTGCGGGCCGAGAGGTTGATCCGCAGCGCACGCAGCAGCTGCGGCTCGTCGTCGACCACCAGAACCCGCATCATCGGGTGTCCTCCTGTGCGTTCGTGCTCGATCCCGACTGTTCTTCGATGCCCTCCACCGCGGCGCTGCCTGCGCCGCCCGAGCCGCGTGCCGCGGCCGCCGGGACGGACAGCACCATGGTCACGCCGCCGCCGGGCGTCTCCTCGGGCACCAGGGTGCCGCCCATCGTCTCGGCCAGTCCGCGCGAGAGCGCGAGCCCGAGGCCGACGCCGGTGGTGTTGTCCCGGTCGCCGAAGCGCTGGAACGGGCGGAACACCGTGTCCCACTCCTCCTCGGGGATGCCCGGGCCGCGGTCGATCACCCGCACCTCGACGTGGTCGCCGAGCGCGGAGACCGTCACCGAGACCGGCGAGTCGGTGTGCCGGACGGCGTTGCCGACCAGGTTCGCCACGACGCGCTCGAGCAGCGGCGCGTCCACCAGGCCGTCCGGGATGCCGGGCGCGGGCACCTCCAGCCTCACCCGGCCGACCGCCTCCGGGACGTCGTCGATGGCGCGCGGGACGATGTCCTCGATCGCGGCGGGCTCCAGCCGCGGCTTGAGCGCGCCCGCCTGCAGCCTGGACATGTCCAGCAGGTTCTCCACCAGGCGGGTGAGCTTGTCGAGCGACTCCTCGGCCGCCTCGAGCAGCTCCACCCGGTCCAGCGCCGGAAGCTCAAGGTCGGGGTCGCGCAGCGTGCTGATCGAGGCCTTCGCGGCGGCCAGTGGAGTGCGCAGGTCGTGTGAGACGGCGGCGAGCAGCGCGGTACGCATCTTGTCGGCGGCCGCCAGCGTCTGCGCCGTGGCCGCCTCGCGGGCCAGGCGGCGGCGCTCCATCGCGGCGGTGGCCTGTGCGGCGAACGCGGCGAGTACGCGCTGGTCGGCGGCCGGTAGAGTACGCCCGCGCAGCGCGAGCACCGCGCCCGGACCGGCGTCGATCACGGTGTCCGCGCCGCCGGGGCTCAGGGCCGGATCGCCGCCGGTGGCCGCGACCAGGGTCCAGCGGGTGGGGTCGTCGAGCTCGTCCGGCAGCCGTGGGCCCTGCGATTCGACCCGCTGGAGCAGGCTGACCGAGGCCATGGAGAAGGTCTCGCGGAAGCGTTCGAGCAGCGCCGCGATCGCCTCGTCCCCGCGCAGCACCGCGACCGCGAAGGCGTTGAGCGTCTCCGCCTCGGCCGAGGCGTGCGCGGCGCTGCGCGTCTGTTTGATCGCCAGGTCAACCACGGAGGCCACGGTCAGCCCGACCAGCACGAATACGACCAGCGCGATCGCGTTGTTGGCCTCGGCGATGGTGATCGAGTGGATCGGCGGGACGAAGAAGTAGTTGAGCAGCAGCGAGCTCCACAGCGCCGCCACGAACGCGGAGAGCATTCCGCCGAGCCGGGCGATGGCCACGGTCAGGGTGAGGAACAGCAGGATGTCCGTGGCCTGGTTGAGCCGCAGCGTCGGGCTCCAGTTGTAGAGCACGGTGGCCAGGATCGGCGGCCCGATCAGGGCGGCGGCCACGCCCCGCCAGCTGCCGCCGGTGCCCCACTCGGCCTGGCGCAGCGGGTTCGGCGGGGCCCAGCGGCGGCGGCGCGGAGTCGACTCCCGGTGCGTGACCATGTGCACGTCGATGTCGCCGGAGAGGATGATCGCGGTCTCGCCGATCCCGCGGCCGGTCAGGAACCGGTTGACCCGGCTGCGCCGGGAGGTGCCGAGCACGAGCTGGGTGGCGTTCTTCGCCTGGGCGAACTCGATCAGCGCGCGCGGCACGTCGTCGCCGATGATCGAGTGGTAGCTGCCGCCGAGGGATTCGACCAGGTGGCGTTGGGCGGCCAGGGCGTTCGGGCTGGTACCGGCGGCCAGGCCGTCCGAACGGGCGATGTGTACGGCGAGCAGTTCGCCGCCGGCCGAGCGGGCGGCGATCCGGGCGGCCCTACGGATGAGCAGGTCTCCGGCCTCGCCGCCGGGCAGCGCGATCACCACGCGCTCGCGGGCCTCCCACACCCGGCCGATGCCGTGCTCCTCGCGGTACCGCTGGAGCACCTCGTCCACCCGGTCGGCGACCCACAGCAGCGCGAGCTCCCGCAGCGCGGTGAGGTTGCCGACCCGGAAGTAGTTGCCCAGCGCCGCATCGATCTTCTCGGCCGCGTACACGTTGCCGTGCGCGAGGCGCCGACGCAGCGACTCCGGCGACATGTCGACCAGCTCGATCTGGTCGGCCGCACGCACCACCTCGTCCGGCACCGTCTCGCGCTGCGGCACCCCGGTGATGCGCTGGACCACGTCGTTGAGCGACTCGAGGTGCTGGATGTTGACGGTGGTGATGACCTCGATGCCCGCGTCGAGCAGGTCCAGGATGTCCTGCCAGCGCTTCTCGTGCAGGCCGCCGGGCACGTTCGTGTGCGCGAGCTCGTCGACCACCGCTATCTGGGGGCGGCGGGCGAGCACCGCGTCCAGGTCCATCTCGGCGAACTCGACACCGCGGTAGGTCCGGGTGACGCGCGGGATCAGCTCCAGGCCCTCGGCCATCTTCGCGGTCGCCTCGCGCCCGTGGGTCTCCACGAACCCGATCACCACGTCGGAGCCGCGTTCGGCTCGGCGATGGCTCTCTTCGAGCATCTTGTAGGTCTTGCCCACGCCGGGGGCGGACCCGAGGTAGACCCTGAGCTTGCCGCGCTGACTCACAGGATGATTTTCCCATTCTTCCGGCGGAGCCGAAGCGCACGCCCACGGCGGGGACGGGCGGGTGCCGGCCGTCCCCGTGCGTCGCGCGCGCTCCGGTACACGTATGCAACTCCCACCGGGAGCGGCTTCACTCCGTATATACGCCGCTCTAACGCGCGTGAGGACTATCTCCACACCTGGCTGACGGCCCGGCCCGCCGCGCGACGGGATCCGCGGTGCCGCAGGGTGTGTGAGACGAGCGTCGAGACCGCGGACCGGAGCGTGGAAACGGTGTGAGCGCCCCTCCCCCTGCCGCCGCGGACGTGCTGGAGTGGGCGGGTGACATCGAGAATCGTGGGGCGAGTGATCGTCGGCGTGGACGGCTCGCCCGGCAGCCTCGAGGCGCTGCGCTTCGCATGTGCGCAGGCCGACGTGCTCGGCGCCGTGCTCGTGCCGGTACTCGCCTGGCAGGTGCCGGGTGACGACCGGCCGGGGCGACGCGCGGCCGGGCCGGCGTACCTCGACGCCTTGCGGGAGCTGGCCGAACAGGACCTGCGCGACGCGTTCGAGCAGGGGCTCGGCGGGCCGCCCCGGCACGTGTCCCTGGAGCCGTGGGTGATCCGCGGTCCGGCCGGCCCCACGCTGGTGGAGTCCGCGAACCGGCTCAACGATCTGCTGGTGGTCGGCGCCGGACGCCGCGGACGGCTGCGTCATCCGCTGCACGCCGGCACCGCGCGCTACTGCCTCGTGCACGCCGTCTGCCCCGTGATCGCCGTGCCGCCGCCCCGGTTCCCGGTGCGCGTGCCCTCGCAGCGGCGATTGCGCCGCGACACCGAGCGGCTGATCGAGGAGTGCGGGCAGGGTGCCGCGGCGGCGCGTCCGAACCCCGTGGATCGCGCGGACCCGCCGGGGCCGTGGGGGTCGTCGCGGTCGGCGTGACACCGTCGAGCGGGGCCGGTGCCGGAGATGGCGCGGCCCCCATGCCGACGGGACAGGCAGGGGGCCGCTGATCTCGGGCGCGCGCGCCCGGGCGCGTGCGGGCGAGGGTCAGGCTGGGGTGGGAACGAGGGCTCGGCGCGCCTCTGTGAGTGAGGAGAGCATTCGCAGTGGCGCGCCGCCCGCTTCCAGGCGCCGACGCACCGCGTCGACGCGTTCGAGGCCGGCGGCGTACCAGTGCCGGCCCAACTGGTCCACCGCGGCCTCGAGCAGACGGGTGGACTCCTCGTACTCACCCTGGCGGGCCCGCGCTCCGGCGAGGTCGGCCAGGGTGATCGAACGCTGTTTCCCCGCACCCGGGGTGAGCCCGCGCAGGTTGTGTTCGAGTGCTTCGGCGGCCCGGCCCGGGCGCCCTGCGGCGAGTTGGCAGAACCCGGAGAAGCCGCTGAGCCGGGACGCGTCGTAGTAGTCGAGCCACTCCGGCCGCGACGGACCGCCCCGGCCGAGCTCGGCCTCGGCCCGCGCGATCGCGTCCGTGGCCGCGCGCCCGTCGCCGAGCCGTGACTCCACCTCGGAGAGCACGGCGTAGAGCCAGGACCGCTGTTCCGCGCTGCCACCGCGCAGGCCGCACTCGAGTGCCTGCCGGATCAGGGCTCTGGCCTGCCCGGCCACACCCGCGAACGCAGCAGGGAACGCAGTGTGCGCGAGCACGGCGCTGAGCAGAGCCGGATCGCCGGACTCCTTGGCCGCCTGCCGGGAGAGCTCGAAGTACGCGGTCGCGCACGGCGGCCTTGGCACGTCGAAGAAGGCCAGGCGGGCGGCGAGCAGCGCGGTCTCGGCCATCGGGGCGGCGAGCCGGGCGCGCAGCATCGAGGACCCGGCCGCGGTCATCAGCTCGGCCCCGAGCTCCACGTGCGCACGTACCGGCTCGACCATGGTCTCGGCCGGGACGGTCCAGTACAACGCGCGGTGCTGGGCGGTGATGGCCGCGTAGCCGGTGACAGCCTGCGGATCAAGGGTGATCCGGCGCACCGGCGCCGACTGGGTGGGACGGGCCGGGGTCGTCCTGGGCGCGGCGGCTGCCTGCGCGGACTCCGATTCCGTCCACGTTGCCGCGACGGAGCCGAGGGCCACGGCTCCGACCACGAACTGACGCCTTTTCACTGGATCTGCTCTCTCTCGGTCGTCGTCGAACGACCGGGCGACAAGCGCTCCCCCTGGAACGAACTCGAGTTCCTCGTCCAACTCCCGTCGCGGGGAGCCCGGCCACGGTGCCGGAAAGCCCATGCGCTCGATCGGCAGGCCGAACAAGGACTCGAGTACCTCCTGATACGCCGGCAGCGGAAGCGGCGGGTCCACGCCCTCCCACCGGCGTACCTGCCGCACCGACAGCGAGAGTGCGCGACCGACCTGGCGGGAGCGCTCTTCGAAGGCGAGCGCGAGGTCGGCCTGGGTCCAGTAGCGGCGGCGGCGCAGTTCGCGCAGCGTCACCACGTCGCTATGTCCGCTCGGGGAGCGCCCGCTCTGCCCGCTCGGGGAGCGCCGCCGTGCCTCCGGCTGTACGGTCATATGAGGGAAGTTAGTGCCTCTCTCGCACATGCATCTTGCAATTGCACGAATCCACCCCAACAGGGGAACGCAGACGAATTTCATGCGCCGTGCGTGTGCAACCGTGCGCCCCCCGTACATCCCCGAAGGGGACTTGCGCTCCGGGGACCGCGG
>NZ_JAGSOG010000650.1 GCF_018139695.1 Actinospica durhamensis
GTCTCGGAGAGACCGATGCAGGAGGTGCCGAGTTTGTAGAAGCGGGGGTAACCGAGCACCACCACGTGGGCGTTGGGGGCCCGGGTGCGGACGGCGGTGTAGACGCTGTCGAGCCGGCCGGGCAGCGTCGAGTCGACGTAGGACCGGGCGGTGGCGATCCGGGAGAGGCAGGTGCTGTCGGACTGGAGCACACAGGTCGTCATGACGTCGGCGAACCCGGCGTCGTTGCCGCCGACGCTGAGGGAGACGAGACCGGTGGCGGAGCTGAGCGGGCCGAGCTGCCCGGAGAGAACATCATCCGTACGAGCGCCCGATCAGGCGGGGAAGTCGAAGGAGGAGGGTGAGTTGGCGGCCGCCCAGAGGTACGGGTAGGCCTTCGTGCTGCGCTTGCAGTCGCCGCTGGAGGAGATGTAGCTGCCGGTTCCGACACCGGAGGAGTAGGAGTCGCCGAGCGCCACATAGCCGCCGACCGCGGCCTGTTGGGACGCCTGGGCCGTCGCGGCGCCGGTGAGGGCGGCGGTGGCGGCGAGGAGGAACGAGCTCAGGAAGAGGGCAAGTCGGGAACGTCTCATGGAACCTCCCTTTAGCAGGATCTCTGCCTCAACCGTCGTAGCAACTACGCGTGTTGACTGGAAGTGTCCATGCCAAGAATTCTCGACTCCCCCCAGGAACCACCCGATTTCTTCACACGAACCATCGCACGGGATGACCGTTCAACGCTGGACGAAATCCGGCCGTGGGGACTTTCGGCCCTTGACGCCCCCTACGGGGTGCGCCAC
>NZ_JAGSOG010000651.1 GCF_018139695.1 Actinospica durhamensis
CCTCCGCCCAGTCCCCGCAGCCCTCGGAGCCCGCGCCGCTGGCCCCGGTCGGCAGCGGCGCCCGCGCCCCCGTGCCCGGCCCCGCATCAGGCCTCGCACTCCCGCCCGACAACGCCGCCGACGCCGCCGCCACCTTCACAGTCCCGGCGCCCGCCGCCGCCCCCGAAGCCTCGGACTCGGGCTGGTACAACGAATCCGTCGACGTACTGCTGCGACTCGACCAGGACGCCGCCGAGGTGATCGAGCGGCGCGTCGTCGTCTGCACCGCCGAACGCCTGACCGAACTCGCCAGCTCGGTGAGCCTGCCGCGTGCCCTGACCGACACCAGCGCCGAGCACGGCCTGCACGTCGAGCTCCTCTACGGCGGCGCGCTGATCTGGCAGGACCATCCGTCCGAGTCGCACTTCCGCGCCGCCATCGAACTCCCCGCGCCACTCGTGGCCGGCGACCGGCACGAGTACGGCTTGCGCCTGCGCACCCCGCCCGGCCAACCGATGGCGCCGCACTTCGTGCACATCCCGATGCACCGCACCGAGCGCTGCACCCTGCGCATCCGCTTCGCCGCCGACGCGACCCCCACGCGCGTGTGGCGCCTGGACGCCGTGCCGACCAGTGTCGTCAACGACCCCTGGCGCGGCGCCGCCCTGCTCGAGCCGGACCAGTTCGGCGAACTCTCGGCCGAGTTCGCGCACCTGCGCATCGGCCTCGCCTACGGCCTGTCCTGGCAGGCGTGACGCCGCACCCGGCGCCCTGACCCGCCCCGACCCGCACC
>NZ_JAGSOG010000652.1 GCF_018139695.1 Actinospica durhamensis
GGGAGTTGGAGACGACGAAGAGGGAGGAGGCGGCCATGGCGGCGCCGGCGATGAGGGGGTTGAGCAGGCCGGCTGCGGCTAGGGGGATGGCGGCAAGGTTGTAGGCGAAGGCCCAGAAGAGGTTGCCCTTGATGGTCGCCAGGGTGCGCCGGGCCAGGCGGATCGCGTCCACGGCGGCAGTCAGGTCGACGCCGGAGCCGTCGGGGGCGGTGCGGACAAGGGTGAGGTCGGCCGCCTCGATCGCCGCGTCGGTGCCGGAGCCCATGGACAGCCCTAGGTCGGCCGTGGCCAGGGCGGCCGCGTCGTTGACTCCGTCGCCCACCATCGCGACCACGCGGCCGCGTGCCTGCAGGGCGCGAACGGCCTCGGCCTTGCCTTCGGGCATGACCTCGGCGATCACGGAGCTCTCCGCGATGCCCACCTCGGCAGCGACCGCTCGTGCGACGGCCGCGTGGTCGCCGGTGAGCAGCATCGGCTCGAGTCCGAGCGACCGGAGGCCCGCAACGGCCTGTCGAGCTCCCGGCTTCACCGCGTCGGCCACGACGAACAGGCCGCGGATCTGCCCGTCCCACGCGACCGCCACGGCGGTACGGCCCAGGCTGGTGGCGGCGGTGGCGGCGGAGCTGAGGGCTTCGGGGAGCGGGAGTGCCCACTCGCGCTCCAGGTAGCTCGGGCTGCCGACCACTACGGCGCGGTCCTCTACGACACCGGTGACGCCTAGGCCCGGCGTGGCACGGAAGTCGGAGACGGGCGGGAGTTCGGGGAATTGGGG
>NZ_JAGSOG010000653.1 GCF_018139695.1 Actinospica durhamensis
CGGGGGGTCCGGGGGAAGACGCGGCGCGCGCGGCGCCGCCTGAAGACCGCCCCCGCTGGCCGGGGGTTGGAAAAAGCACCATCCAGCACCAACTCGGATACACCGACGGGCGTGCGGCGCGGCCGCACTCCCCAACCACCATGGAGGAATCATGTCCCTGCTCGACCTGCAGTCGCTCGAGGCCACCGAGACCACCGCTCCCCAGGCCGCGGGCGAGGCCGCGTTCAGCGAGGCGAGCCTGCTGCTGTGCGACAGCACCGCGAGCATCCTGCTCTGCCTGTAGTCGCCCGGTAGTACCCGGCGGCAGCCGCTTCGTCGCGTGCGCGCGACGGTAGGGCAGTCACCGTGCACATGAAGAGCAAGTACACATGAAAACCGCGGCCGGTCTGTGAACCTCCTACGCTCACAGGCCGGCCGCGGCCATGTCCAGGCTGCCATTGCGCGCGGTGGCGCGGGGGCCGTTCGCGTTCCGAGCTTGTTACGGTTGGGGCGCCGATCGACCGCCCCCCGGCATAGAACCAAGACTCGCGTTCATGTTTTGACCGATACCAGGGCTCTGCTTGGCAGACCTTTTAACTTACCTCCGAGTAATTTGACGGTGCGGAAGACCACCGTAACTTCCCGTGCACTCCCACATGCCCCGGGAGGGACACCCATGCGCATTGATCGACGACGCTCACCGCGCACAACCGAGCCCGGCCGCCCCGGCGCGGCCGACGCACGCGGCGCACGCACCGCCCCCGCCCCAGTGGCGGCGGCTCAGAG
>NZ_JAGSOG010000654.1 GCF_018139695.1 Actinospica durhamensis
GTCTTACGCGCCACCCGCCCCGCATCCACATCAGGCAGATCCCGCGCCCACCGCGCCACCAGAATCTCGATCTGCCCGGCGCCGGCCTCCACCGCCGCCACGGCCTGCGCGAAATCCGCACCCACCGTCGCGGCACCCATCGCCGCACCCGTCGCCTCGCCGACCTGCCCGATCGTCACTGCCCTCTCCTCGCCCGTCCGAAGTACGGTCCGAAAGCGGTGGGCCACACAACGAGCGGACGGCAACGAGAACAGACCCGGACATGCAGCACAAAAAAGCACGCACATCTCAAAGCACAGGACCAACCACGCACACATATGTACCAACCAACGCACACATGCACGCGTCCCGCGCCAGGATGGTCTTCCCTCAATCCCGACACGCCGTCAGCCGTCCCACGCGACTTCGGACGCGCCGCGCCCGGGAACGGACGCGGCACCGCTGGCAGGTCTTCGGACTCGCGGGCACCCGGGACCCGAGCAGCCGACCTCGCCGACCTCCTCGATCCCGGAATCTACTGGCCGTCACTTCCCAGGCACCACGTCCAAGACGCGGTCACCCAGTGTGCACGACGGCTGTCGTTCCCACTCACCGCTGCGGGGCAGTCCCGGTCTCACACCGGGTTCCCTCTTACCTCGACCGCCCCAGAAGAACGGCCGAACCAGCTGCGTCGGACACCATATCTTGTAGCCGCACGAAAGTCACACCCAACATCTCGGGTATGACAGGACGCTGCCCCCACCCCACGCCCGACTCAGCAC
>NZ_JAGSOG010000655.1 GCF_018139695.1 Actinospica durhamensis
GCCCCCGTACTCTTCGCCGTCGCGCATCGCCCGAGGCAGGCTCCGGTGGCGTTGCGCAGCGCGTTCGACGGCGCGCACGCGCTCACGCGGCTCGCCCTCGGACCGCTCTCCCAGACGCACTGCGCCACGTTGGCCGGGGCGCAGGCCGAAACCCCGTGGGCGACCATGCTCCACCGGGAGAGCGGAGGCAATCCGCTCTACGCCAAGACACTCGCCGCCACGGCGCGGCAACGAGCCGACCGGATCGAGCTCGGGACGGTGCCGCTCAGCGTGGAGACGAGGTTCGCCGTCGAACTCGGCGCACTCTCTGCCCCGGCGCGCATGGTGGCGGCGGCCGCGTCGGTCTTCACCGAAGCGGTGGAGCCGAGCCTGCTGGCCGAAGTCGCCGAACTGCCGCAGAGCAGCGTATACGCGGCGATCGGCGAGGTGGTGGGACAAGACGTGCTGCGCCCGATCCCCGGCACCGGATGCTTCGCGTTCCGCCACGCCGTGGCCCGCACCGCGATCTATCAGGGCACCGATTCAGGTTGGAGACTAGCCGCCCACGCCCGCGCCGCCCGGGCCCTGCAACTGCGCCGCGCCCCGGTCGCCGCGCGCGTCCCCCACCTCGTCCGCCTGGCCGCCCCCGGAGACGTCGAGGCCATGGCCGCCCTCGTCGACGCGGCAAGCGCCATCTGGGAACGCTCCGCGACCGCCGCCCAGTGGCTACGCGGCGCCCTCCAACTCCTCCCCGCCGCCGCCGACCC
>NZ_JAGSOG010000656.1 GCF_018139695.1 Actinospica durhamensis
CCCCTTCCCCACATCTTCGCCGTCCGCATCGGCATGTCCGGCGCGCCGAGAACGCCACTCTGAACACGCCCGACGCGGTATCAGAGTTCGACACGTCGCCGCCCCCGTGTGGGTTACTGTGGGACATCGCTAAGGGGCCCTTCACGAGGGCTTCACAGGGGCCGGGTAGTTCTGTTGTACTGCACGGACCGGGGGACCGGTCCTCTGAGCACGGGAGACTTGAGGAGTCGGCGCGTGTACGAAGGGCATGCCGCGTTCCACGTCCCAGCCGACGAAGCCGAGGCGCTGCGAGAACAGGACCGCCTGCGCCGCACCGTCGAACCGCACGGGCCCCTCCCACGCCCGCTCCGCTACGTCGCAGGCCTCGACGTCGCCTACGCCCCCGACGACTCCCGCGTGGCCGGCGCCGTGGCCGTCCTCGACATCCGCAACCTCGAGATGGTCGACCACGCCACCGCCCGCCGCCCCGTCGAGTTCCCCTACATCCCCGGCCTCCTGGCCTTCCGCGAGATCCCCGCGCTCCTAGACGCCCTCGAGCAGCTCAAGGTAGTCCCCGACGTCCTAGTCTGCGACGGCTACGGCCTAGCCCACCCCCGCCGCTTCGGCCTCGCCTGCCACCTAGGCGTCCTCACCGGCATCCCCACCTTCGGCGTAGCCAAGACCCCCTTCATCGGCACCTTCAAAGACCCCGCCCAAGACCGCGGCGCCGTAACCGACCTCCTAGCCCCC
>NZ_JAGSOG010000657.1 GCF_018139695.1 Actinospica durhamensis
CCCGAACGCCCCTTCGACGCGCCACCCAAGCACGCCGCCCACCACGTCAGCTCAGCAGTTTCCCTCAACAAGCTGCCAAAGCACGCTCACCCAACAGGCCGCCCCAACGGCCCATCTCAACCATGTGACTCACCAGCCCGACACGGCACCTGACACGGCAACCCGCCGCCCGACGCTCGCCACCCGACGGCTGGCCACCCGCCGCTCGCCGCTCGCCGCTCGCCGCCGGCCCCCCGCCAAGCCCCGACTCAGCCCACCTTGCGCAACGCCTGAGCCAACGGCTCCAACACGGCAGCCGTATACGGCTGAGGCAAGTAAACGATCGCAAGCTGCGCCCCCGCACCCCCGAACTGCGCCGCGATATCCGCAGTCGCAGCCGCGTCCCCGTGATACGGAACCTGACAAGACAGCCGGATCTCCCCCCGATCGCGCCCCACCTCGTCGCAGTGCCGCCACAACACATCGCGAGCCCGAACAAAGCGCTCGATACCGCCCGTATCGAAGTTCCAATGCTGCGCATACCGCGCGACCGTCCGCAGCGTCCGCTTCTCCCCGCTGCCACCGATGCAGATCGGCGGATGCGGCCGCTGCACCGGCTTCGGATCGCACCGGGCGTCAGTGAGCGTGTAGTGCGTCCCCGCGAACGTCGTAGTCTCCCGCGTCAGCAGACTGACGATGACCTGGCACGCCTCCTCGAACCGGTCGCTGCGCTCCCCAGGCC
>NZ_JAGSOG010000658.1 GCF_018139695.1 Actinospica durhamensis
CGGAACACCCCGTCCCCGCGATCGTCCGCGATCCCCTCGGTGAACGAGTCGCCTATCGCGACGAAGGTGCGGACCGAGGCCGAGGTGGGGTTCTGCTCACTCACCCGATCATTCAACCAGCCGCCCCGGACACCTCAGCCGACGGGGGTCCGGCCCGCCCCCACGACGCGCTGTGCCCGCCCGGTCGTGGGATCGGCCGCTCCGCGACGGTGATTCTGCCGCGCGGAGTTCGCTGTGGTGGGGTGAGGGCGGCGGATCGCTTGATGGGTTGTCCGGTGTGGTCGGCCGCGTGCGGCTGTGCGTGGGTCCGGTTGTGGAAATGGCCGCTTCGCGACTGTGATTCCTGCCGCACCGCCCCCGCTGTATCTGGTCAGTGTCGGCGGCGTGCGTGATGTGGTGTGTGTCCGGCGTGGTGCCGCTCCGTGACGATGATTCCTGCCGCGTGGAGTTCGCTGTGGTGGGGTGATGTCGGCGGCGTGCGGCTGGGTGTGGGTCCGGTTGTGGGAATAGCCGCTTCGCGACTGTGATTCCTGCCGCACCGCCCCGCTGCATCTCGTTGGCGTCGGCGGCGTGCGTCCCAGCCGCCGGGCGCAGACGAGATGGCGGGTTGTTCTTGTCATGATCCGGCGAGCGCCACTGCCACCACGACCGCCACCGCCGCCGCCACCCCTACCGCAGCAGGGTCATGCCGAACTCGGCCGCCACGGCGGAGGGTTGTTT
>NZ_JAGSOG010000659.1 GCF_018139695.1 Actinospica durhamensis
CTCGTCTTCGGCGACCCCGCCCCGGCGGAGCCCGAGCCCGGGCCCGAGTTCGAGCCCGAGTTCACGCCGGAGCCCGAGCGCGCCCGGGCGGATCTGCGCGCCGACCCCCGCGACTTCGATCCCCGCGATGGCGGCGGCCGTGAAGTCGGCGGCCGTGAACGCGGCGAACGCGATTCCGACGCCGACGCGGGTGACACAGGCGGACGCGGCCTAGGCGGAGTCAGAGGCCGTCTGCCCGGCCGTAAGCGCAAGCAGCAGGCGAAGGCGCCGAAGCAGTCGAAGTCCAGGCACCAGGCCCAGCACGGCTTCCAGGACCCCCCGGAGCCGCCGAAGCAGTCGCAGCGCCCGCCGCAGCCGCAGACTTCACAGCAGCAATCGCCGCTGTCTCCATCGCCGCTGTCTCACTCGCCACAGTCCCAATCGACGCAGTCTCAATCGCCACAGCGGCAGGCGCCTCAACGGCAGGCACCCCAGCCCCCGCTTCCGCAGCGACAGACGCTGCCTCAACCCGGGCAGCCGCAACCGCCGCAGCCCCCGTATCAGCAGCCTCAGCAGCCTCAGCATCCGCAGCGACAGGCACCGCAGCCTCCGCAGCAGCGTCAACCCGGACCTCCGCAGCAGCGCCAGCCCCGGCAGCTGCCCCCGCAGCCGCAGCCGCAGGCTCAACCGCCCCAGCGCTACCCCGAACCTCAGCGGCGAGCGCCCGAACCTCAGCAGCGG
>NZ_JAGSOG010000065.1 GCF_018139695.1 Actinospica durhamensis
CGGTGGAAGCGGTGGCCGAAGCCGGGGAGGTAGCGGGTGCGCTGCCGCCACGCGGCGACCGTGGTGGCGGCGGCTGACAGGACGTCGTCGCCCCTCGCGGTCAGGGCGCAGACGTCGTTGAGCAGTTCCACGCATTCCTGGCCGGCGCCGCCGTGGCTGTCGCCGAGTACGTTGACGGCGCTGGCGACGGCGTTGTTGAGCTCCACGCCGCAGGTCGCGGCCATCCGGGCGATGGCGATGGAGGGGGCCTGCGGGCCGTGGTCGACGCCTGCGACCATCGCGGCCTCGAGCAGGTGGGCCTGACGCGCCGTGGGCAATTGCCCGCGCAGCATCAGCCAGATCATGGAGGCGAGGCCGGTGGTGCCGATGAGGTCTTGGACCGGGTGTCCGCGCAGTTCCACGACGTTGGGTTCGATCCTGGAGACGGAGGTCGCCCACCAGTCCGAGACCCGTTCGCGTTCCCGCGCGGTGGCGGTGGCGGTGGCGGTCGCGGTGGCCGCGGCCGTGGCGACCCCCGCGTCGAGGTCGCTCATGCCGCCGCCCGCCACCGGGCCGCGATCGAGGGCAGTTGCGCGTTGTGCTCGCCGAGCAGTGGCGGGGACGCGAGCGGAACCAGCGGCTCGCCGTTCATGTGGATGCCGTTGCCCACGGCCGTCAGCATGCGCGCGGAGCCGTCGGGATAGGGCAGCTTCGTGAGGAATCCGCGGTGGGCGAGCTGATCGAGGGAGAGGGCTTCGGGTACTGAGACGATGCGGGCGGTGGGTACGCCCACGTCGTTCAGGGCGCGCTCCCAGTGCGCGACCCCTTGTTTGGCCAGTTCGCCGTTGATCTCGGCGTTGAGCAGCTCGCGGTTGGCCTTGCGGGCCTCGCGCTCGGCGAACCGCTGATCCGCGGCGAGGTCCGGGCGGTCGATGACGTGGCACAGGGCCTCGAACTGGCGCTGCTGGTTGGCGGCGATGTTGAGCGGGCCGTCGCTCGCGGTGAAGCTGCCCGAGGGCGCGGCGGTGGCGTTCTGGTCGCCCATGGGCACCGGTTCTACGCCGCAGACGAGGTAGTTCGAGACCGGCCAGCCCATCGCGGAGAGGGAGGTCTCGAGCATGGAGACGTCGATGAACCGGCCCGACCCGCTGCGGGCCCGATCGGCCAGGGCGGCGCAGATCGCCATCGCCCCGGCCATCCCGCCGAGGGTGTCGCAGACCGGGAATCCGACCCGCAGCGGTGCGGTCTCGGCGGTGCCGGTGATGCTCATCATGCCGGACAGGCCCTGGATCACCTGGTCGTAGGCCGGGGCCTCGCTCATCGGGCCGGTGCTGCCGAACCCTGATATCGCGCAGTAGACCAGGCGCGGGTTGAGCGCGCGCAGCTGCTCCCAGCCGTAGCCGAGGCGCTCCATCACCCCGGCCCGGAAGTTCTCCACCAGCACGTCGGCCCCGCGCAGCAGGTCCTCGAACGCGGCGCGCCCGTCAGGGCCCTTCAAATCCAGCTCGATCGAGAGCTTCCCGGCGTTCTGGGCGAGGAAGGAGGCGCCGATCCCCTGGCCGTTGAGCGCCGGGTCGGCGCCGAGCCGGCGGGCCAGGTCGCCCTGGCCGGGGAGCTCGATCTTAACGACTTGGGCACCAAGGAGCGCCAACTGGTAGCTACAGTACGGACCAGATAGTACATTGGTCAGGTCGAGCACGCCGATGCCGTGGAGCGGGCGAGGCTGCATTCGACTTCTCCTTCACGTTCAGCGTTGAACAAGGGGGTGGTCAAAACCGCGCTCGGACATGTGCCGGGCCGCCTTGGTCAGCTCGCCGGCGAAGCGTCGCACCGCGTCGTCGCCGAATCTGACGGTCGGTCCGCTGACCGTGAGCGCCGCCACGACGCTGCCCGTCCTGCCGTGCACCGGGACGGCGACGGCGGACAGGCCCTCCATGCGTTCGCCGTGGCTGACGGCGAAGCCGTCGTGGTCGGCCGCGTCGATCCACTCGCGCAGGCGGCGCGCGTGGCCCTCGCCGTAGGGGGAACTGCGCGCGACCCGTTCGAGCTGTGACTCGGACGCGTCGGCGAGCAGCACCTTCGCCGAGGCTCCGGCCCACAGCGGCAGTTCGTCACCGACGTGGACGACGTGCCGCAGCGGCTGCGGGCTCTCGTGCTGGGCGACCACCACACGGTGCACTCCGCGCACCATGTAGAGATTCACCGTCTCCTTGAGTTCGGATGCCAGATCTCGAATGATCTTGCGCGTCTCGGGGGGCAGCTCCCAGCTGTGCTTGGCCAGGTGCGCCCAACGCCACAGGCCGGGCCCGGCGAGGTAGCCGTTGCCCGAGGCCCACAGCAGGCCGTTCTGTTCGAGAGTCTGGACGATCCGCAGCACGGTCGTCTTGGCCAGTCCGGTGGACTCGACGATCTCCCGCAGTGTGATCGAGGGCTGATCCTCGGTCAGCAGCCCCAGGATGTCGAGGGCGCGCTGCACGCTGCGCACTCCCTGCGCGTCTTCGCGCTGCCCACCCTGCGCCTCTTCCCTGTCCAAGATCTCTCCTCGTGTCTCGGATGAGTGCCGCACGGCTTTTTCGAGACGGATCCTTGTCCCGCCGCGCTCCGAACAGTACTGTACTCGCTGTCTCTAAAACGGTCTAACTGGTCCGTCTAGTGGAATTTCTTGGGAGCAGCGATGCCCATTCCCGAACCAGCGCTCGATCCCGTCATCCCGGCGCCCACATTGGTTGCCGGGCGATGGCGGGACGACGGCGAGCACTTCGAACGCACCGGCCCGTACACCCGCAGGACCGTCACGCGGGCCCGGCAGACCGCGCCCGGCGAGGTCGACGAGGCGCTGCACTACGCCCGCGCCGGCGCCCGGGCCATCGGCAGGCTCGCTCCAGCGGCGCGTGCGGGCGTCCTGGAGCGGGCCGCTCAGTTCGCCGCCGAGCGTCGCGACGAGCTCGCCCGGCTGCTCGCGCTCGAACTCGGCAAGCCGGTCAAGGACGGGGGCGGAGAGATCGACCGGGTCTGCGACACCTTCGCCGTGTGCGCGGCCGAGGCGCGCCGGCTCGGCGGCGAGGTGCTGCCGGTGGCCGGGTGGGAGCGCGGGGTGGGCAACACGGCCCTGACCTACCGCGCGCCGGCCGGCGTGGCGCTGGCGATCACGCCGTTCAACGCCCCGGCGAACCTGCTGGCGCACAAGCTCGGCGCGTCCTTCGCGGCCGGGAACACCACCGTGGTCAAGTCCCCGCCGCAGGCCCCTGGCGCGACGACGGCGATCGTCAGGGTCCTGCTCGACGCCGGGATGCCGGTCGAGGCCGTGCAGCTGCTGCACGGCGGGGCCGAGACCGGGGCGGCGCTCGCGGGCGACCCACGCGTGGACGTGATCTCCTTCACCGGATCGAGCGCGGCCGGTGCGGCGGTGGCCAGAGCCGCGGGCCCGCGCCGGACGGTGCTGGAGCTCGGCGGCAACGCGGCGACGATCGTGTGCGAGGACGCCGACGTCGAGCAGGCCGCGGCGGTGTGCGCGCGGACCGGCTACAGCAACTCCGGCCAGAGCTGCATCTCCGTGCAGCGCGTGTACGTGCAGCGCGATCGGTTCGAGGAGTTCCTCAGCGCCCTGCACAAGCAGGTGGACCAGCTCAAGGTCGGCGACCCGCTCGACCCGGCCACCGACGTCGGCGCGATGGTCGACGAGCAGGCCGCCGAGCGGGTGGTGGCCTGGAGCGCCGAGGCCTGCGCGGCCGGGGCGCGGATCCTGACCGGAGGCACGCGCGACGGGGCCACCGCCGCGCCCACGATCGTGGCCGATCCGAGCCCGGACGCGAGGGTCGTGACCGAGGAGGTCTTCGGCGCGCTGGTCGCGGTGCTGCCCTTCGACCGGTTCGAGGACGCGGTGGAGGCGTGCAACACCAGCCGGTTCGGCCTGCAGGCCGGGATCTTCACCAACGACCTGGCCCGGGTGTTCACCGCGTGGCGCGAACTGGAGGTCGGCGGCCTGATCGTGAACGGCTCCTCCAACTTCCGGCTCGACCACGTGCCGTTCGGCGGGGTGAAGGACTCCGGGATCGGGCGCGAGAGCCCGCGCTCGATGATCGAGGACTACACCGTCGTCAAGACCATGATCATCAGGAATCTGTCCATCTGGGGAAGCGAGCGATGACCCGCAGCGAGACCGCCACCACCACAGAACTCCTCGACGCCGCCGAGGCGCTCACCCGCCAGCTCGAGTCCTACGGCGTGGACACCGTCTTCGGCACCTGCGGGCACACCAACATCGCGCTGCTCGACGCCCTCTCCCGCAGCACCATCCGGTTCGTCATCGCCCGGCACGAGCAGGCCGCCGCGCACGCCGCCGACGGCTACGCCCGGATGACCGGCAAGCCCGGCGTCGTGCTCGTGCACGTCGGGCCCGGCCTGATGAACGCGGTCACCGGCGTCGCCTCGGCCGGGTACGACTCGATCCCGCTGGTCGTGATCGCCGGGGACGTCCCCTCCTACTACCACGGCCGTCACCCGCACCAGGAGGTGAACCTGCACCACGACGCGGATCAGGCCTCGATCTACCGGCCGTTCTGCAAGCGGGTGTGGGAGGCGCACCGGGCCGAGGACCTGCCGCGCTTCCTGGAGCGCGCGTTCTGGACCGCGACGAGCGGACGGCCGGGCGCGGTGCTGCTCAACATCCCGATGGACCTGTTCAACCGGAAGATCCCCGCGGACTCGGCGGCCCGGTATCCGCTGGTGCGCGAGAGCTCGACCCCGGTCCTGCCCGCCGACGCGGCCCGGCGGATCGCCGAGATGCTCGTCGCGGCCGAGCGGCCGCTGGTGTACTTCGGCGGCGGCCTGCGCACCGACGCCGGGCGCGCGGCGCTGACGGAGCTGGCCGAGCACCTCGACATCCCGATCGCGCACTCGCTGATGGGCAAGGGCGTCGTGCCCGACCGCCACCCGCTGCAGCTGGGCATCACCGGGTTCTGGGGCAGCGAACTGGCCAACCGCTCCACCCGTGACGCAGACCTCGTACTCGCGATCGGCACCCGCTTCGCCGAGACCGACTCGAGCTCCTGGGATCCGCGCTACACCTGGGCGTTCCCGCCGGCCAAGCTCGTCCAGATCGACCTGGACCCGGAGGAGATCGGGCGCAACTACCCGGTCGAGTACGGCGCCGTCGCGGACGCGGCCTCGGCGGTGACCGCGATCAACCGCGCGGTACGCGGCCTGCACCCGGACCCGGTCCGGCGTGAAGGCCTGCGCGAATCCATCGCCGCCTCGCGCGACGAGGTCTTCGACCGGGCCCGGGAGCGCGGACGCAGCGACGCGTTCCCGCTCGAGCCCGAGCGCATCCTCGCCGACCTGCGCGAGACCCTGCCCGCCGACGCGATCCTGGTGACCGACGTCGGCTGGAACAAGAACGGCGTCGCCCAGTGCTACGAACTGCCCGTCGCAGGCCGCTTCATCACCCCCGGCGGCTCCTCGACCATGGGCTTCGGCCCGGCCGCCGCGGTCGGAGTGCAGCTGGCGGTGCCGGATCGGGCCGTGGTGGCCCTGATCGGCGACGGCGGCATGAGCGCGCAGCTGCCCGCGATCCCCATGGCCGTCGAGCAGGGCGCACCGGTCCTGTTCGTCGTGATGAACAACAGCGCCCACGGCACCATCGCCGACCTGCAGCAGTCGAACTTCGCCTCCGGATTCGGCTGCGAGTTCCGCACTCCCGACGGTGCCGCGTACAGCCCCGACTTCGCCGCGCTCGGCCAGGCGTGCGGCGCGGACGGCTACCGCGTCCAGAGCCCCGAAGACCTCGCCAAGGCCCTCGCGACCGCGCTGGAGCGGCGCCGCCCGGCGGTACTGGACGTGCCGATGGTCAACGCCCCGGTACCGACGCCCGGCCACTGGAACATCAAGGACGTCTACCAGGGCGAATTCGCCTGAACCCCCGATACACCAGCAGTTCCATCCGTTCCCTTCACAATGAGGTGACACAATGATCGTTCGTCCCGCGCGGTGCATAGCCCTCGCCGGCAGCGCCGTGCTCGTGCTCGGCGTGCTGGCCGGCTGCTCGAAGCCCGGCTCGAGCAACACCGCGTCCACCGGATCCAGCACCGGCCCCATCAAGATCGCGGTCGTCGACGCGCAAAGCGGCCAGGACAGCTCCTTGGGCCAGTGGGAGTACGACGGCGCCAAGCTGGCCGTGTCGCAGTGGAACGCCAAGGGCGGGATCGACGGCCGCCAGATCCAGCTGACCGTGTTCGACGACAAGGCCGATCCCACCACCGGCACCGACATCGCCAGCAAGCTCGCCTCTGAGGGCTTCGTGGCGATGATCGGCACCGCGGAGAGCGGCGTGACGGCGGCGATGGAGCCGACGCTGGAGGCGGCGAAGATCCCGAACATCACCTCCGGCCAGTCGCCCGCGCTCACCAAGAGCGGCGACCCGTACGTCTTCCTCAATGGCCCCACCTCCGTCACCTACGACTCCACGCTGGCGGCGTACCTGACCGGGACGCTGCACGACACGAAGATCGCCATGATCACGAACAACGGCGCGTACGGCGCGGGGGAGCAGAGCTCCTTCCTCGCCCAGCTCACCGCCGACGGCCTCAAGCCCACCAGCAACCAGGTCGTGACCACGACCCAGACCGACTTCAGCTCCGCCCTGACCGCGATCAAGCAGTCGAACCCGCAGGTGGTCTTCATCGGCTCCGAGGAGGTGGAGGCCGGTCTGATCGTCAAGCAGGCCAGGTCGCTCGGCATCACGGTTCCGTTCGCGGGCGGCGCCCCGCAGGGCACCCCGGTGTTCATCGATACCGCGGGCACCGCGAACGTGGAGGGGACGATCGTCAGCTCGCCGTATCTGAGCAATGACACCAGCGCCGCGAGCAAGGCCTTCGCCGCCGCGTATCAGGGCGCGTACGGCTCGGCCGCGGAACTGCACGGGGCCAAGGCGTACGACGGCACCGAGATCCTGCTGACGGCCCTCAAGACGAGCGGCCTGGCCACCGGCCTCAAGCTCGCCGACGCGATCCGCGCCACCCAGTACGACGGCCTGCTCGGCGACTTCCGCTACGACAAGACCGGTGTCGGGATCTTCAAGACCTCCATCGGCATCGTCAAGAACGGCTCGCTCGTCGCGGTCGGCTGACCACGATCCAGCCTGCCCGACTGACGCTCGGCCGCCCGACCGGACCTCCCGTCCGGCCGGGCGGGCCGTGGATTCGGAAGGAACCGATGCAAGTCTTCCTGCAAACCATCGTCGGCGGCCTGAACCTCGGGGCCGTCTACGCGCTCGTGGCGCTCGGCTTCGCCCTGGTCTACCGGACCATGGGCCTGGTCAACTTCGCCCACGCCGACGTCCTGATGATCGGCGCCTACATCGCCGCGACCTTCACCGTGTCCCAGCACCTGCCCTTCGCCGTCGCGGTCCTCGCCTCCATCGTCATCACGGGCGTGATCGGCCTGTTCATCGAGCGGTTCCTACGGCCGCTGGAGGGGCGCGACTTCGACCTGATGCTGATCGGCACCATCGGCTTCGGCATCGTGCTCGAATCCGTGGCCACCCTCATCTGGGGGGCCACCGGCGAGGCGGTGCCCTCTCCGGTGCAGACCAGGCCGCTGGTCGTCTTCGGCGCCAGCGTCCCCACCTACGATCTCGTCGTCATGGGCGTCGCCGTGGTCGCGATGCTCGCGCTCTCGCTCTTCCTCGAGCGCACCCGCCGCGGCGTGGCGATGCAGGCCGTCGCCATGGACTACGACGCCGCGAAAGCCGTGGGCATCAACGTCGGGCGCAGCAACGCCATCGCGTTCGCCATCGGCGCGGGCCTCGCGGCGCTGGCCGGCGCGCTGGTCGGGCCCGAGCTCTACGTCAGCCCGACCATGGGCGGTTCCATCGGCATCGACGGGTTCGCCGCCGCGATCCTCGGCGGCTTCGGGTCCATCCCGGGCGCCGTCGTCGGGGCCCTGGCGGTCGGCCTGCTCAACTCCTTCAGCGCCGACTACTTCCAGGGCTACGCCGACCTGGCCACCTTCGTCCTGTTCGCCGTCATCGTGATGATCAAGCCGACCGGCCTGTTCGGAGAGAAGACGGTGCTGCGCGCATGAACCCGACGCTCAATCCGCTCCTGCGCCGATACCGCGCCCCGGCCGGCTACCTGCTGCTCGCGGTCCTCGCCTACCTGCTGCCCTACCAGCTGGGCAGCTACGACATGCACGTACTCGACACCGCGTTCGTCTTCGGCATCCTGGCCATCGGCCTGGGCATCGTGATGGGCATCGCCGGGCAGATCAACCTCGCCCAGATCACGCTGATGGGCGTCGGCGCGTACACCACCGCCGTGCTCACCACCCAGGAGAACTACGGGTTCTGGGTCGCCGCGATCCTCGCGGTGCTCGCCTCAGGACTGGTCGGGCTGATCATCGGGGTGCCCGCGCTGCGCGTGCAGTCGCACTACCTCGGCATCGTCACCCTCGGGCTCTCGCTCGCCTTCACCGACTGGGTCACCACCTCGACCCTGGCCGGCAGCGGCTCGGGCATCTCCGGCATCCCCGTCCCGCCGCTCGGCGGCATCGACCTGTCCGACGACTACCTCTACTACTACCTCGAACTCGTGGTGTTCGTCCTCTCCCTCGCCTTCGGCCTGTTCGTCGTGCGCACCAGGCTCGGCCGGCGGATGCGGGCCATGCGCGACGACCCGCTGGCCGCCGGGTCGGGCGGCGCGCGCATCCCCGTGCTGCGGATGACCGCGTTCCTGCTCGCCGGGCTCTACGGCGGGGTGGCCGGAGTGCTCTACGCGGGCCTGATCCGCTTCGTCGCCCCGGAGACCTTCAGCACCGCCGACATGTTCCTGCTGCTCGCCATGGTCGTCATCGGCGGCCGCCAGAGCCTGTGGGGCTGCGTCATCGGCGCGCTCGCGCTCTCGGTGGTCCAGGACGAACTGACCGACCTGTCGACCTACGCGCAACTCGGCTACGGCATCGTCGTCGTCATCACGGCCGTCGTCGCACCGACCGGCCTCGCCGGACTCCCCGGGCGAATTCGACCACTGATCCGAAGGCAGCGGGAACAGCCCGCGCTCGCGCCGTTCCAGCCGTACCCGGCCACAGCCGCGGCGCGGGAGACCGCGACCGGGCGCGAGCTGCTACGCCTGGATGCGGTGACGATGCGGTTCAAGGGCCTCACGGCGCTGCGCGAGGTGTCGCTGAGTGTCGGGGCCGGCGAGATCCGCGGCATCGTGGGTCCCAACGGATCCGGCAAGACCACCCTGTTCAACGTCATCAGCGGGCTCTACCAGGCTTCGCAGGGCACGGTCTCCTTCGCCGACCGGCACGTCCACAACCTGCGTCCCTACCGGCTGAGCGACCTGGGCCTTTCGCGCACCTTCCAGAACCTGCGGCTGTTCCGGGAGCTGACCGTGCGCGAACACGTCATGGTCGGGCTCGACCGCACCCGGCCCGGATGGGCGTGGCGCTACGCGATCTGGCCGGTCGGGGTGTGGCGGGCCGAACGCCGGCTCGGCGCGCAGGCGGACGAGCTGCTGGACCGCTACGGCCTGGCCGGCTTCGCCAAGGCCACCCCGTACGCCCTGCCCTACGGCATCCAGCGCCGGGTCGAACTCGCCCGCGCGATGGCGGGCGAGCCGCGCCTGCTGCTGCTCGACGAACCCGCCGCGGGCCTGAACGCCACCGAGAAGGCGCAGCTGGTCGAGATCGTGCGCTCCATCCGCGACCACGGCACCACCGTGATCATCATCGAGCACGACATGGGCCTGGTCATGTCGCTGTGCGGCAAGGTCACCGTCCTGGCCGCCGGCCAGGTCATCGCCGAGGGCGCACCGGCCGACGTGGCCGCGAACCCCTCCGTCATCGAGGCCTACCTCGGCCGCGCCGCCGCGCCCCGGCAGACCGACGCCGCCGAACCGGCCCCGAGCAAGACCAAGGAGCCCACCGTATGAGTACTGCTGTCGCAGCTCCGCCGCACACCAGGCAATTGCGCGTCGAAGACCTCAGCGTGCGCTACGGCGGGGTCAGGGCGGTCGAGTCCGTCAGCTTCTCGATCGCCCCCGGCGAGGCGCTCGGCATCATCGGGGCCAACGGCGCCGGCAAGACCTCGACCCTGCGCGCCCTGATGGGACTCGTGCCCCGGGCCGCGGGCACCGTCCGCTACGGGGAGCGCAACCTCACCAAGGCCTCCGCGCACACGATGGTGCGCCACGGCATCGGCTACGTACCCGAAGGCAGGCACGTCTTCTCCGGCCTGTCGGTGGAGAAGAACCTGCTGCTCGGCGGGTACAGCCGGGGCTGGCGCAAGGCGAACCAGGAGGCGCTCGACGGCGTCTACGCCCGCTTCCCCGTCCTGGCGGAGATGGCCGGCCGGCCCGCCGGAGCGCTGTCCGGCGGCCAGCAGCAGATGCTCGCCATCGGCAGGGCCCTGATGCCCAAGCCCAGCCTCGTGCTGCTCGACGAACCCTCCATGGGCCTGTCCCCGAAGCTCGTCGAGGAGATCCTCGACATCCTCACCGGCCTGCGCGCGGCCGGGCTCAGCCTGCTGCTGGTCGAACAGAACGCCGAACTCGCCTTCGGTGCGACCGGCCGGTGCCTGGTCATGGAGAACGGCCGCGTGGTCATGGAGGGCGACGTCGCCCGGCTGCGCGCGGACGACCGGGTCCAACGCAGCTACCTGGGCCTGTAGAGACACCCGTGAGAGACAAGGTAGGCACGATGAACGCGCTGCACCAGCCCTCATACCTCACCGGCCTGATCGGCGCGGGCATCGGCCCCTCGCTCAGCCCGCCGCTGCACCACAGCGAGGCCGCCCGGCACAGCCTGCGGCTGCTCTACCGCATCATCGACATCGACGTGCTCGGCGCGGAACCCGAGGAGGCCGGGCGGCTCCTCGCCGCCGCGCGCACGCTCGGATTCGACGGGCTCAACATCACCCATCCGTGCAAGCAGGTCATCATCGAGCACCTCGACGCACTCGACCCCGAAGCCGCCGCCCTCGGCGCGGTCAACACCGTCGTACTGCGCGACGGCCGCGCCGTCGGCTACAACACCGACTCCCTCGGCTTCGCCCGCGGATTCGTCCGCACCCTCCCGGACGTGCCGCGCGACGCGGTCGTCCAGCTCGGCGCGGGCGGCGCCGGGTCCGCGGTCGCCCACGCCCTGCTCGGCGAGATCGTCGGCGCACGGCGGCTGACCATCGTGGACCGGCAGGCCGACCGTGCCCGGGCCCTGGCCGCCGCGCTGCGCCGACGGTTCGGCGAGGAGTGCGCCGTGGCGGCCGCGCCGGAGAACCTCGCCGAACACCTCGAAGGGGCCGACGGGCTGGTGAACGCGACCCCCGTCGGCATGGCCGCCCACCCCGGGCTGCCGCTCCCGGACGCACTCGTGCGCGAGGACCTGTGGGTCGCCGAGGTCGTGTACATGCCGCTGGAGACCGAACTGCTGCGCCTGGCCCGGGAGCGCGGCTGCCGCACCGTCGACGGCGGCGGCATGCTCGTCTACCAGGCCGCGGAGGCGTTCCGCCTGTTCACCGGGCGCGACCCGGACATCGACGCGATGTTCGAGGACTACCACGCACTCGTCGCGCCGGGCGGCGTCGAGCCGGCCGCCGCAGCGCCGGCCGCCGTCGCACCCGATCCGGAGTGAGGGGATCAGCAGCCATGCGCACCTGTATCGCCACCGTCTCGCTCAGCGGCTCGCTCACCGAGAAGCTCGCCGCCTGTGCCGCCGCCGGATTCGACGGGATCGAGATCTTCGAACCCGATCTCGTGGCCAGTCCGCTCTCACCCGAGCAGATCGCCGAACGCGCCCGCGAACTCGGCCTGAGCATCGACCTCTACCAGCCGCTGCGCGAGTTCGAGGCCGTCGACGAGGACGAGTTCACCCGCAACCTGCGCCGGGCGCGGCGCAAGTTCGAGGTCATGCGCCGCCTCGGCACCGACCTGCTGCTGGTGTGCTCCAACGTCTCCCCGCGCACCGTCGACGACGACGCACTGGCCGCGGCCCAACTCGGCCTGCTCGCGGACGCCGCCGCCGAACACGGCATCCGCATCGCCTACGAGGCGCTGGCCTGGGGCACCGCCGTCAACACCTACGCGCACTCCTGGCGCATCGTCGAAGCGGCCGACCGCCCGAACCTCGGCCTGTGCCTCGACAGCTTCCACATCCTCGCCCGCGACGGCGACCCCCGCGGCATCGAGCAGATCCCCGGCGACAAGATCTTCTTCCTTCAGCTCGCCGACGCCCCGCGCACCACCATGGACATCCTGCAGTGGAGCAGACACCTGCGATGCTTCCCGGGGCAGGGCGGCTTCGACGTGGCCGGCGTCACCGGGGCCGCGCTGAAGGCGGGCTATCACGGCCCGCTCTCGCTCGAGGTGTTCAACGACGAGTTCCGCCAGGCCGACTCGGCACGCACCGCCGTCGACGGCCGCCGCTCCCTGATCCGCCTGCAAGAACAGCTCGGCATCCTCGACCTGCCGGCCGCCCCCGCGCCCAGCGGCATCGCCTACGCGCAGATCAGCGCCGCCGACCCGGAGCGGGTGCGCCGACAGTTGACCGCGCTCGGGTTCACCACCGACGGCTGGTCACGCCAGGGCGACCTCGTCGAGACCTGGCAGCAGGGCGACGCCCGCATCCTGATCACCACCGGTTCCGCCGGCCGCGACTCCCACCGCGACTCCCACCACGACGTGGCCAGGCTCACCGCCATCGGCCTGCACACCCCGGACCCCGCCGCGGCCGCCAAGCGCGCCGAACACCTCCTCGCCCCGGTCCTGCCCCGTGACCACCGGCCGCAGGAAGCCGTGATCGCGCCGGACGGCTCCCTGCTCTACCTGGTCCCCGCCCCGCCCGAAGGCGCGTCCGACGGCGGCCCGAACGCGCCCACAACCGTCGTGATCGACCATGTCGCGCTCACCCAGCAGTGGCACGGCTTCGACGAAGCCGCGCTGTTCTACAGCAGCGTGCTAGGCCTCACCCTGCGCGAGAGCGTGGAACTCGCCGACCCGCGCGGCCTGTTTCGCAGCCGCACCGTCACCAACGCCGACGAATCCGTCCGCCTCGCCCTCAACCTCGCCCCGCATCCCGCGCATATCGACCAGCACGCGCAGCACGTCGCCTTCGCGGTCCCGAGCGTCATCGACGCGGTGCGCAGACTGCGTGCCGCCGGCCACGACACCCTCGCCATCCCCGCGAACTACTACGACGACCTCGACGCCCGGTTCGACCTGCCCGCCCAGACGCTGGTGCGGCTGCGCGAACTCGGCATCCTCTACGACCGCGACGAGCACGGCGAGTTCCTGCACTGCTACACCGAGAGCGTCGGACGGGTCTTCTTCGAACTCCTCCAACGTGTCGGCGGCTACCGCGGCTACGGCGCCGCCAACGCCCCCGTACGCATGGCAGCGCAGCACAACCACACGATCACCGCCGGTCGATAGACTGTATCGATCGCTCCCCTTGCAGCAAGGAGCCGCATGGCCACCGACGACGCCCCGTCCGCCCCGGCGAAGGAGCGCACGCGCGACCCCGAGCGAACCCGCTCCGAGATCCTCGAGGTCGCCACCGCCGAATTCGCCAAGCTCGGCTACGCCGGCGCCCGGGTGGACGAGATCGCCGCGCGGACCCGCACCACCAAGCGCATGATCTACTACTACTTCGGCGGCAAGGAACAGCTGTTCATCGCGGTGCTCGAGCAGGCCTACAACCGGATCCGCGCCAACGAGCAGGACCTCGACGTCTCCCACCTCGACCCGGTCAGCGCCGTCCGCCGGCTCGCCGAGATCAGCTTCGACCACCACGAGGCCCACCCCGAGTTCATCCGCCTGGTGAGCATCGAGAACATCCACGACGCCGAACACATCATCAAGTCCGAGACCCTCTCCGACCTGAACTGGCCCGCCATCGAGATCATCCACAAGGTCCTCGCCGCCGGCCGCGAACAGGGCGTGTTCAAGGCCGACGCCGACGCCGTGGACGTCCATGCGATCATCAGTTCGTTCTGCTTCTTCCGCGTCTCGAACCGCGCCACCTTCGGCACCCTCTTCCACCGCGACCTGACCGACCCGGCCCTGCGCGAGCACTACCGCCGCATGCTCGGCGACCTGGTCGTGCGCTATCTCGCCGCGGACCCGGCCGACTGAGGCGGCGTCGAAGAACGGGCCCCTCGACGCCGCCGTGGCAGAGCTTTCCGACTCAGCCCTTCGAGGCCTTCCGGTTCTTCCACACCTCGCGCGTCACGATCGCGAAGAACTCGGCATAGCTGCGCTGCACGTGGACGCCGAATTCGCGGACGTCCTCGTGCCGATCCCGCAGCCGGCTGAGCGGGACGTTCATCGCGGCGTGGTGCTCGATGTGCAGGTTGTTCCCGTTGGTGAACCAGGTCGTCAGCCGGCTGCCGGTGATCGTCCGGGTGTTGCGCAGCACGTCGACGCTGGTGGAGTCGCACAGGATGTGCTCGGGCAGCTCCACCAGGAAGTGCATCGGCATCGACAGGACGAAGGGGATCAGCCACAGCCGCAGCACCAGCGGGGCTCCGCCCGCGCCGCAGGCCGCGGCCAGCAGGAGGATGAAGACCCCGAACCAGCGGTACTCGCTCACGATCGCCCTGCGCGCCTTCGGGGCGATCTGGCCCATGTCGTACTGCCAGCGGCCGGTCGCGCACCTGGCGATGTCGCGGCCCACGTTGGCGATCCGGCGGACGTCGAACAGGCCCTTGGCCAGGGCGCCGAGGGTGAGCGGTTTGCGGGTGTCGAAGCCGAAGAACTCCGTGTCCTGAGGTGTGCCGAGGAAGCGGTGGTGTTGGAGATGCCGCACCCGGTAGTGGCTGTAGGACACCAGCATCGGCGTGCCCAGCGGCACGCCGACGAGCCGGTGCGGGCGCGGGTTGCGGAACGCCGAGTGGTGCAGGCACTGGTGCTGCAACTCCACCGCGTGGGTGTACGCCGCCGCCAGGAGCACCATGCCGCACGCGGCGAGCGCGTACTGCGCCTGGATCGCCATCGCTCCTCCGCCGACCAGCATGGCGGCGAGCAGGAACAGCTTTGCGCCGAACAAGGCCTCGTCCTTGCCGCGCACGGCCGCCCGCTGGAACAGCAGCCGCGGGGCACTCGGTATCTGATCGGTCGCTAACGTAGTACTGATCGAAACCACCCGTTTTATGACAGATTGTGGACCGGATGAAGGCATGCCGGACGGACGCTCCCGGCTGAGCTCGGGAGCGCCTGTCCGCGTCGTCGTGCTAGATCAGTTGTGCTAGATCAGTTGTCTTAGATCAGTTGTCTTGGCTCAGTAGTGTGGGATCACTTGCCGAGGCGCTCGCGCCATGCCGCGACCTCCTCGGCCACCCGCTTGGGCGAGGTGCCGCCGAGACTGCGGCGCGAGGTCACCGAGTCCTCCACGCCCAGGACGGTGAACACGTCCGCGGTGATGCGGGCGTCGATCTCGCGCATCTGCTCCAGCGAAAGCTCCGCCAGGTCGCGGTCCCGTTCGTCCGCCAGCCGGACGAGCCGGCCGGTGATGTGGTGCGCCTCCCGGAACGGCATGCCGAGCTCGCGGGTGAGCCAGTCGGCCAGGTCGGTCGCCGTCGCGTGGCCGGAGCCGGCCGCCGCGCGCAGCGCGGCGGTCCGCACCCGCAGGTCGCCGATCATGCCGATCATGGCCTTGAGACACAGCTCCAGGGTGTCCGCGGCGTCGAAGGTCGTCTCCTTGTCCTCCTGCATGTCCTTGGAGAACGTCAGCGGCAGCGCCTTCATCACCGTCAGCAGGCCGACCAGCGCGCCGTGGACGCGGCCGGTCTTGCCCCGGATCAGCTCGGCGGCGTCCGGGTTGCGCTTCTGCGGCATGATCGAGGAGCCGGTGGTCCAGGCGTCCGAGAGTTCGACGAACCGGTACTGCGGGGACATCCACAGCACGATCTCGTCGGCCAGGCGGGACAGGTGCGTCATGCACAGGGAGGCCGCCGAGAGGTATTCGAGGGCGAAGTCCCGGTCCGAGACCGCGTCCAGCGAGTTGTGCATCGGCCGGGCGAAGCCCAGCAGCTCGGCGGTGCGCTCGCGGTCGATCGGGAACGAGGTGCCGGCCAGTGCCGCCGCGCCGAGGGGAGATTCGTTCATCCGGTCCCGCGAGTCGCGCAGCCGGCCGCGGTCGCGCCCGAACATCTCGACGTACGCCATCAGGTGGTGGCCGAAGGACACCGGCTGCGCGCTCTGCAGGTGGGTGTAGCCCGGCATGATGGATTCCGTGTGCGCTCCGGCCTGCTCGAGCAGCACCCCGATGAGCCGCTCGACCAGCTGCGAGGCGCGGTCGTGCGCGTCGCGCACCCAGAGCCGGAAGCTGGTGGCGACCTGGTCGTTGCGGCTGCGCGCGGTGTGCAGCCGGCCCGCCGCCGGGCCGATGAGCTCGCCGAGGCGGGCCTCGATGTTCATGTGGATGTCTTCGAGTTCGACCGAGTACACGAACTCGCCGGCGGTGATCTCGATCCGGATCGCCTCGAGGCCCTGCTTGATCGACGCGGCGTCCTCGGCGGAGACGATGCCCTGCTCGGAGAGCATCGTGACGTGGGCGACGGAGTTGTCGATGTCCTGCATCGCCATCCGGCGGTCGAAGCCGATGGAGGCGTTGATCTGCGCCATCACCTCGTCCAGGCCCTCGTCGAACCGGCCGCGGATCAGGTCGCCCTTCGCCGCCGCGTCCTTGGTGGTGTCGTCTTGCACGTGGGTGCTTCCTGTCTGGGTGGAGGGGATGGGTGCGTTCGGGGGAGTGTCACCGGCGGACATCGATGCGGACCCCCGAGATGACCTGTCGGCACACCTCGAGCGCCTGTTCGGCGCTCGCCGCGGCGGCCAGCACGTAGCCGACCCGGGTGTGGGAGTCGCGGATGGCCGGGATCTCGTCTCCGGCGGCCAGGGGCAGGTGCAGCTTCAGCACGCCGGGCAGCCCCTGCCAGCGCTGGACCCCGCTGACGCCGAGGACCGTTCCCGGCGGGGGCGTGAAGAACCGGATCGCGGCCGCGCCGGCGGTGGTGGGCGCCGGCTGATACGGCCGGTCCGGCTCCAGCGGCCACTGGGCCGCGAGGTCGAGCAGGTCGTATCCGGTGGCCTGCCGTACGAGCGTGGGGATCGAGTCCCCGCCGACCCGGGTGTGCGTCTCGACGACCTCGGGCCCCGAGGCCGTCAGGCGCAGCTCGGTGTGGCTGACGCCGTCGGTGATCCCCATGGCGCCGAGGAACCCGGCGACGTACTGCGTGATCGCCGTCGCCGCCTCCGGAGCGATCGGCGCGGGGACGACGTGGCCGATCTCCACGAACGGGTTCTCGGGGTCGTCGTCCTGGGTGAGCTTGCCGGTGATCGCGATCACGTGGTGGGCGCCGGCGCGGCTGAACGCCTCCACCGAGAACTCCGGGCCGTCCAGGAACGGCTCCGCGATGTACTCGTCTCCTGCCTCGGCCGGCGCGAGCACGTCCTCGGGCCGGCGGAAGCAGGACACGTGCTCGCTGCCCTGGCCGTGGCGCGGCTTGACGATCACCGGGTAGCCGTGCTCGTTCGCGAACGCCCGGATGTCGGCGGCGTCGCGCACGAGCGCGCAGGGAGTCTTCGAAAACCCCTGATCCCGCAGCCATTGCCGCATGGCGAACTTGTCCCGGGTACGGCCGACCGTCTCCGGTGACAGTCCCGGCACGCCCAGCTCCTGCGCGATCTTCGCCGCGGGCAGCAGGCCGAGCTCCGTGAGCGAGAGCACCGCGCTGAACGGGGTCTCGCGATGGATCGCCGCCAGCATCGGGATCAGCGCCGGGTCGTCATAGCTCGTCAGCACGCTGCGTTCGGCGAGGGCGACCAGGTCCGCGTCATAGTGGCCGGGCGGCTCCACGAGCGTGACGGCCGCGCCGAGCAGGCGCACCCGGTCGCAGAGCCCTGGTCCGCCGCCCACCACGATGACCCGCTTGGCGTTCGACACGTGTCTCTCATCCACCTCTACAGAGCCCGCAGATAGTCGTCCAGATCGGACGAGGACGTGCCGCGCACCAGGGCGTAACCGGTCCGGCTGTTGACCGAGAAGAGGTCCGCGCCGGCCACGATTCCGTCCAGGCTGTTCTCGGCCCGCAGCACCTCGACGCTCTCCGGACGCGTCGCGGCGGACCGCTCCTCGTACTCGAAGCGGATCCCGTGCCAGACCTCTTCGTCCCGGTGCGGGCGGTCGGGCGCCTTCCAGTCGAGGCCGAGCCGGCTGTGGAGGAAGGCCTCCTCGAGGGAGAAGCCGTGCTGGAGTTCGACCAGTTCCGGCACGTGGTCTCCGGGCGGACGGGCTCCGGCCTCGATGACGCTCAGCCGCTCGTCGGTCATCTTGAACTCGACGTGCATCACTCCGCGGACCAGGCCCCAGCCGGCCGCGATGTTCTCGCACGCCGCCAGCAGGTCGCCGCGGTGGCGCTCCGGGATCTCCTCGCCCGTGAGGTGGGCGACCTCGTAGCAGGTGGGCAGCGGGGAGACGAACTTCCGGGTGAAGGAGTACGCGACGACGCTTCCGTCCTGAACCACGCACTCGATGCTGAACTCGGGCCCTTCCGCGTACTCCTCCACGAGCGCGCCGGTCGCGAACACGTAGTTGGTCAGCCGCGAGAGCTTGAAATCGGCCATCCGCGCGATGGTCTCCTCGACTTCCGCGCGGGACTCGCAACGGCGCACGAACAGGCTCATGGCCATGTCGATCGGCTTGACGATCACCGGGAAGGCCACCGATTCCCAGTCGAATCCCCGGCTCTCCTCCAGCGAGGCGAACCTGGCGATGGTCCGGGGCTGCGGGACGCCGTGCCGCTCGAACGCCTCGCGCATCAGCGGCTTGTTCCGCGAGGCGCGGATCTTCTCGACGTCGTTGTGGTGCAGACCCAGCTCCCGGGCCAGCACATCGGCCGCGACCACCGCGAACTCGTTGCCCGCGACCACCGCGTCGAAGCGGCGGGAGCCGATCTGGGCGAGCAGTTCCCGGGGGTCGTCGGTGAGAGCCGGCACCCTGATCCACTCGTGCAGCGTCGGGATCGCGTCCCCGATGGTGGCGCTCTCGATCGTCGCGATCGTCAGCAGCCACCCCTCCCGGGCGCAGATCTCGGCGACGCGTTCCAGCGACCAGTCCGAGACCGGATGCAGCAAAAGTATATGCATATCCATCACTTTCGAATTCGTCAGACCAGCGCGTCGTTGCGCTCGAAGTACCGCTCGAAGCCCACCAGTTCCTGGCAGCGCCGCACGACTTCGCGCTTGTAATACCGCTGATACAGCGCGTCGTCGTCGGAGACACAGTACGAGGGCAGCAGTACCGTGCGCGGCAGCTCGCTGTCGTTGCGGCCGCTGCGGTGCGGGGTCAACGCGTGGAAGACGAGGACGTCGCCGGCCTCCAGGGCGGGGAAGACGATGTCCGACTCGTCCAGCCGCGCCGGGTCGCAGTCGCCCTCGGGATTGTCCGGCGGGCCGGGGATCAGCTGCCGGTGCGCGCCGCGGTAGAAGCCGATCCCGCCGGAGCGCTCATCGCAGGGATAGAGGTTGATGACCGCCGTGCACAGCGCGTCCGGCTCCGTCTCGAGCCACGTCCAGTACAGGAAGTCCTGGTGCACGGCGTAGCCGTTCACCCCCGGCTCCTTGCGGATCAGCTTGCACTTGAGCAGCTTGGAGTCGCCGCCGAGGATGGTCGCCAGAGCGGCCAGCAGCCTCGGATGCCGCGCGGCACCGTTGAGGGCCGGCGAGATGTCCAGGACCGGGTCGAGCCGGTCGAAGACGTGGGTGCCGTCGGGTCCGCGCCGGAACTCCGTACGCAGGTTGAGATCGTCGTCGAGCCCTTCGAGCTCCCAGAGGCGCTCGCTCTCCGCGCGCAGGGTCTCGACCTGCGCCTCGTCGTAGACGCCGCGCAGAACGGTGTACCCGTCCTTCCAGTACTGCTCCGTCTGCTCGGTCAAGTCCGTCGCGGTCACCGCTGGTCTCCGTTTCCGTCCGCTGGGGTTTCGTGATCCGGCTCATCCGGCCGGAAGGCGTCCTGGGCCTCGGCCAGCCTCGTGCGCAGCAGCGCGGCGGCCTCGCG
The DNA here is from genome assembly GCF_018139695.1 of Actinospica durhamensis. GTDB lineage: Bacteria > Actinomycetota > Actinomycetes > Streptomycetales > Catenulisporaceae > Actinospica > Actinospica durhamensis. The sequence goes on from NZ_JAGSOG010000065.1 coordinate 20,026, forward strand.
TACGCGCTCCGGCGCCGTCCCGCCCTGGCTGGTGCGCGCCGCGGCCGAGGCCTCGACGGTGATGTCAGGCCACTGCGTGAGAGCGAGGCGCTCGTCGACGCCGCGCCGGACGTCCACCGGCAGCTCGCCGAGTGAACAGCCGAGTTCTCCGGCCGCGCGCACCAGCTTCGCGACGAGGTGGTGGGCTTCCCGGAACGGGATCCGCTGCTCCCGGGTCAGCCACTCGGCGAAGTCGCTGGAGGTGATGAAGGCGACGTCGGTGCGGTCCCGCATCGTGGCCGTGTTCGGCCGCATCAGGGTGGCCAGCGAGACCGCGGCGTTCAGGGACAGCCGCAGCGTGTCCGCCGTGTCGAACAGCGGCTCCTTGTCCTCCTGCAGGTCCCGGAAGTAGCTCAGGGGCAGCCCCTTCACCACGGTCTGGAGCGCGTACAGGTTGCCCAGGACCCGACCGGTCTTGCCGCGGACCAGTTCGGCCGCGTCCGGGTTCCGCTTGTGCGGAAGCGCGGCCGAGGAGCTGACCAGTTCGTCGGGCAGCGAGATCAGCCCGACCGGCTGCGAGGACCAGAACACGATCTCGGCGCCGAAGCGGGAGAGGTTGAGGGCGATGGAGGCGCCGGCGCTCAGGAAGTCGAGCGCGAACCCCCGGTCCCCGACGCTCTCGACGGAGTTCGCCGAGGGCAGACGGAAGCCCAGGCCCCGCGCCACCGAGTCGCGGTCGATCGGGAATCCGGTGCCGGCCAGCGCCCCGGCACCCATCGGGCATTCGTCCTGCAGCGCCCGTACGAAGCCGAGTCGCTTGGCGTCGCGCAGGAACGCCTCCGCGTAGGCGAGGCAGATGTGGCCGAAGGTGACCGGTTGCGCGACCTGGAGATGCGAGAACCCGGGCATGACGGTCCCCGCGTGCTCCTCGGCCTGCGCCGCCAGCGCCTGGGCCAGCGCCACGAGCGTCGCGCCCAACTCGGCCGTCTGGTCGCGCAGCCAGAGCCGGAGCGCGGTCACCGCGAGGTCGTTGCGGGCCCGCGCGGTCCCGAGCCAACCCGCGTCGGCCCCGATCCGCTCCTCCAGGTACTGCTCGATCGCCGTGTGCACGTCCTCGGCGTCCGGGTCCAGCACCGGCTTGGCCGACCGGAGCTGCTCTTCGAGTTCTGCCAGGCCGGCGAGCAGGCCGGCCGCCGCGTCCGACGGGATGATCTCCTGCCGCGCCAGCATGGCGACATGCTCCCGGGAGACCACGACGTCGTACGGGGCCAGTCGGTGGTCGTAGTGCGCGCTCGCGCCGATCGCGGCCATGTGCGCGGCCGCCTCGGCCCGCACCCCCTGGGCGCTCACACGGACACCTTGGTGAACGAACGGTCGGCGATCTCGGCCAGTCGGGCGTCGAACTCCTCGGCCGACTGGGCCGACTCGGTCGCCTCGGCCGCGGCTTCGGCCAGGTCCGCCCAGTCGGGGCGCAGGCACCACAGCAGCAGCGCCCGGGCGATGTGCAGCCGGGAGACGGCTTCCGGGTAGATCAGCGACTGCGGCCCGTCGATGACCTCGGGCACGACCTCGTCGCCCCGGTATGCCGGCAGATTGTGCAGGAAGACGGCGTCGGGACGGGCCCGGGCCATCAGCTCCGGCGTGATCCGGTAGGGCGCGAGCACGGCGCGGCGCTCCTGCGCCTCATGGGCCTTGTTCATCGGGATCCACGCGTCGGCGACCACCACGTGGGCACCGTCGAGGGCTTCCAGCGGGTCGGTGGTGGCGGTGAATCCGTCCAGGCGGGCGACGAGTTCGACCGGCAGCGCCATGTCCTCGGGCGTCGCGCAGGTCAAGCGCGCGCCGACCTTGGCGGCGGTCTGCGCCAGGGACAGGGCGATGTTCGTGCCGTCGCCGACGAAGGCGATCTCGATGCCGGCCATCGTGCCGAACTGCCGCTTGATGGTCAGGAAGTCGCACAGCGCCTGCGTGGGGTGGTGCTTGTCGCACATGCCGTTGATGAAGGGGACCGGCGAGAGCTCGCAGATCCGCTCCTGCGCGGCGAAATCGTAGATCCGGCTCAGCAGGGCGTCGTTGAACCGGCCGGCGACGTTCACGAAGTCGGGCAGGTGTTCGGCCTTGGCGGCGTGGCGCCCGACCCGGGCCTCGGCGCCGTTGTAGTGGATCGCCTGGCCGCCCAGGTCGCCGATGGCCCGCTCGAAGGCGCTGCGGGTCCGCAGCGAGGTCTCGTCGAAGATCATGCCGAGGCACTTGCCGCGCAGCAGGTGGGGCAGATGGCCCAAGCGCCGGGCGTGCCCCTCCAGCACGTCGGCCACCGCGACGAGGCCGTGGACGTCGGCCGTGGTCAGGTCATCCATGGTCAACAGATGCTTGAGATTCATGGCCGGTTACAGAACTTCCTGCCGCGCGGCGGCCAGCTGGCGCAGCCGCAGGGCGTTGAGGCGGATGAAGCCGGTCGCGTCGTGCTGCCGGTACTCGCCGCCGGCCTCGAAGGAGACCAGGTCGCGTGCGTAGAGGGAGTACGGGCTCTTACGGCCCTCGACGATGACGTTGCCCTTGTACAGCTTCAGCCGCACCGTGCCGGTGACGTGCTGCTGGCTCTTGTCGATGAGCGCCTGGAGCATCTCGCGCTCCGGGGAGAACCACAGGCCGTTGTAGATCAGCTCCGCGTAGCGCGGCATCAGCTCGTCCTTGAGGTGTGCCTCGCCCCGGTCGAGGGTGATCGACTCGATGGCGCGGTGGGCGTACTGCCAGATGGTGCCGCCCGGGTTCTCGAACAGGCCGCGGCACTTCATCCCGGTGTAGCGGTGGTCGACGATGTCCAGCCGCCCGATACCGTTCGCCGAGCCGAGCTCGTTGAGCCGGGTCAGCAGGGCCACCGGGTCGAGGGCCTCGCCGTCGATGGCGACCGGGTCGCCCTGGACGAACTCCACCTCGATCGTGGTCGGCTGGTCGGGGGCGTCCTCCGGCGAGGTGACCCGGACCCAGGCCTCGCTCTCCGGGGTGATCCACGGGTCCTCGAGTTCCTTGCCCTCGCACGAGATGTGCAGCATGTTGGCGTCGGCCGAGTAAGGGGCCTCACCGCGCTTGTCCTTGGCGACGGGGATGTCGTGCGCGTCGGCGAAGGCGATCAGGTCCGCGCGGCCGGCCATGTCCCACTCGCGCCAGGGCGCGATCACCTGGATGTCCGGGGCCAGCGCGTAGTAGGCCAGCTCGAACCGCAACTGGTCGTTGCCCTTGCCGGTGGCCCCGTGGGCGACGGCGTCGGCGCCGACGCGGCGCGCTATCTCGATCTGCCGCTTGCCGACCAGCGGCCGGGCGATGGGGGTCCCCATCAGGTAGTAGCCCTCGTAGACCGCGTTCGCGCGGTACACCGGGAAGGCGTACTCGGACACGAGTTCGTGCCGGAGGTCCTCGATGAAGATGTTCTCCGGCTTGACGCCGAGGGCCAGGGCGCGCTCCCGGGCGATCTCCAGCTCCTCGCCCTGGCCGAGGTCGGCGGTGTACGTGACGATCTCGGCGTCGTACTCGAGCTGAAGCCATTTCAGGATGACCGAGGTGTCCAGCCCTCCGGAGAAGGCCAGGACGATCTTGCGGGGCTTGCTCATGGGTGAGTGCTCCTCAGTTCGGTTCTGTGTCCCCGGATCCGCTATGGGCTGCGGTCAGGGCGCGACGGTCGAAGGCATGCGGTTCGAGAAAGGCGGTGGGGCGGGTCAGATCGCGGGCTGGGCCGACCGGTCTTCGACCCGGCGGTCCAGTGTCCTGATGGCCGGTCCGGCCAGAGCGGCCGGAAGCGCGGCGAACACCAGGGCCAGCGCCAGCCAGCCGGGCGTGCCGAGCCTGATCACCCCGGCCGTGAGCAGGGCCGGCCCGATGATCTGCTGGGCGGAGCCGCCGAGGCTGAAGATCGACAGGTAGAGCACCCGCTGCTCGGGGTCGGCGTAGCGGTAGGACAGCTCCCAGCCGACGATGGCCTGCCAGATCTCGCCGAAGGTGAGCAGCGCGATGGCGGCGACCAGCAGCGCCGCGGCCGCCCAGGCGTCGACCTTGGCGGCGAGCAGCAGCACCCCGCAGCAGCCGGCCAGGACCAGGCCCGTGTACCGCACGATGCGCCGGAACGCCGCGGCGCTCTCCCCGGCCCGGGCCGCGATGGGCACCTGGAAGGCGATGGCCATGACGGTGTTCACCGTGACCAGCACCGCGAGCAGGCTGGCCGGGGCCCTGGTGTGTTTGAGGACCCAGATCGGGATGCCCACGGAGAGCATGGACATGTGCAGGCTCAGCAGGCCGTTGACGACCGCCAGGCGGGCGTAGGGGCGGTCCCGGAAGCGGGCGAGCGCGGCCCACGGGTTGCGCACCGTCACCGTCAGACGCGCCGGGATCCGCATCCGGCCGAGCAGGAAGGCCGAGAGCGCGAAAGACGCGGCGTCGCCCAGGACGATGCCGCGCAGGGAGGTCACGGTGTTGACGGCGATGAGCGGCGCGGCCGCCAAGGCGCCGAGCGAGAAGCCCACGTTGCGGATCGAGCGGATGGTCGCCAGCGTCTTGGTGCGCTCGGCGTCCGCCGCCATGCTGCCCACGATGCTCTGGGACAGCGGGACCACGGCGCCGGTGCCCAGGGCGATGGCCATGTTGATCGCGGTGAACGGGACCAGACCGTGCGTGAACGCGAGGGCGGCGAACCACAGCCCGCGCCAGATCTGGATGAGCCGCAGCAGCCGCTGCGGGTTGATCCGCTCGCCCAGGGCGCCGACCGGCGCGGCGGCGAGGAACCCGACCAGGCCGGCCACCGTCATGCCGAGGCCGGTCTGGGCGCCGGTCAGTCCGGCCGCCCTGAGGCAGAAGACCGCGGCCCCCACCAGGTAGAGGCCGGTGCCGATCGAGTCGACCATCTCGGCCAGGGCGAAGGCCCGCAGGTTCCGGCCGGACGGAAGCCATGTCAGGAGCCTGCTGCGCCGGGAGGCGGTGGGGACGGGCGGGTCCGCGGTGAGCTGGTTCACGCCGTTCCGTCCGTCGCAGCCGCGGCGGCCGCGGGCGCGGCGGTCACGATCTCGACGAGCGCCGCGGCACGTTCGGTGTTGCGCACGGCTTCGGCGGCGTCGGCACCGGTGGCGACCACTTCGCCGGCCCGGCTCCAGGAACTGGTGACCTCGCCCACGACGGTGCCCTCGGCCACGTCCACCTGGACCGAGTGGACCCCTTCGGCGTTGCCCGCCGCGTCCACTCCGTCGACCGCCGCCACGCGGCCGGGAGCAGAACTCAGGAAGCGCACCGCCGCGCCGCGCCGGGCACGCCGCTCCAGACCGGGCCGGCTGGACCCGTTCGGACCGCGCCCGTCGCCGCCGTCCACGTCCAGCACGTGCAGCAGATCGGCGAGCAGGTCGCCGCCGTACGCGAGGTCGATCAGCTCGACGATGCCGTCTCCCGGCAGCCGGCCGGCGCACTCGATCAGGTGCGGCTCGACGTCGCCGACCAGGATCCACTCGGCGTGCAGCACGCCGCTGTGGAACTCCGTGGCCGCGATCAGGTCCCGCATGCGGTGTCGCAGAGCCCGGTCGGCCTCCGGCGACACCGCGGCCGGCACGGAGTGACCGCTCTCGACCGGATGGCGGCCGGGCTGGACCTGCTTGGCGGTGATGTTGAAGAAGACGACGTCCCCGGCACGGACCAGCGCCTCCACGCTGACTTCGGGCCCGTGCAACCGCTCCTCGGCCTGGTATCGAGCGGCCTGAGCGTACCCGGCGCGCAGGAACGGCTCCTGCGCCTCGACGGCGATCCGCCAGGCCTGCGCGACGTCGTCCTGCGGGCCGAGCAGCTGCACGCCGAGACTGGCCTGCCGGTTCGTGGGCTTGAGCACGTACTCCCGCGTGCCGAGGCCGTCGCGGAACCGAGCGAGATCCTCCGGGCCCTCGACGACCCGCCAGGCCGGCTGCGGCAGCCCGACCCGCTCGCCGGCCCGGCGCAGCTCGCTCTTGTCGCGCAGCGTCCGGGCCGCCGAAAGCCCCGCGCCCGGCACCCCCCAGGCGTGCGCCAGAGCAGCCGCGGCGACGACGCCGTACTCGACGCCCGGCATGACGACCCGAACGCCCTCGGGCCGGGAGACGACATCGGCGAGCCCTTCCGCCCCCGCCTCATCCTGCGTAGGCGCGGCGATCACCGCCCCCACACAGCGGAACGGCGCGACCCGCTCCCCGATCCGCCGCCGCTCGATGATCTCCGGCTCGTCGACGACAGCCAGCGACCCGGCCGGCAGCAGCCGGTCCAGGTGCCCGATCCAGGCGACGCTGAAGCCCGCCAGGACATGCGTGATCGATGACGTACCGTTCATGTGCTTCCCCGCTTACACGTGGTTCCCGGCGCGAGCTCCACCCCGACGATCCGCCGCGGCCGCTCTCTCGACAAGTCATGCATATCAGTGCCATGTGCCACGTGACCTAGCCCATGACGAAGCCGGGCGACCCCATCACTGGGCGCCCCGACATGGTGACGGACGATGCTCACGAGACTCAGAGGAGTATGAGAGATGTCATCGTGCCCTGGCAAAACTGTCTCAACATCTGTCACAGATACATGACAGGCGCAACACGAGGCGGCATCGCAAGCCTCATACGCCGAGTTATCCTGTGGTGAGTATCTAGTTATCTACTATGGCGATGAGCAGCGCATATGGCTAGATTGACCGACCGGGCTGGGCATTGCACCGCTTGTCCGAGCCGTTAAGTAGTGGATGGCGAGCGAAAGTATCGGCTACTGAGACGCTGGCCCGTCCAGGATTCCATCAACCCATACATGTACATGATCAAGACCCGCCGAGGACATGACCGCTGGCACGCTCCTCAATCCGGCAAACGGTGCATCTCGCGTGCTCAGTCGGCGGTGCGGGGCAAGACGATGCGCACCAGCGCGCCGCCGCCGGGTGCGTCTGCGATCGTGATGGACCCGCCGTGGGCGGCCGCGATCTCCTTCGCGAGGGCGAGGCCGAGGCCGCTGGTCCCACTCCCGCGCTCGCGGCTCGCATCGAGGCGGACGAAGCGGTCGAAGACACGCTCGCGCTCCTCGGCCGGGATCCCCGGGCCGTCGTCCGCGATCTCGATCGCCACGGTGTCGGGCGCGGCCGCGTCGACGCTGAGCGCCACGCTTGTGCGGGCATGGCGGATCGCGTTGTCCAGGATGTTGCGCAGCAACCGCTCCAACTGCTCGGGTTCGCCGAGCACCCGTGCCTGCGCGGCGGCGGCGGTTGGGTGAAACTCGACGGGCACCCGTGCGGTGCCGGTGCTCGCGCAGACCTCCCGGACGAGCGGCTCGAGCGCGACGGGGCGGCGTGCCTGAACCAGGTGCCGGTCGTCGCTGCGGGCGAGCAGCAGCAGTCGCTCGACGAGGGATTCGAGCCTGGTGGACTGGCGCATGACGCGTTCGGCGATCTCACTCCACGGTGCGTGTTCCGGGTGGGCGAGGCCGACTTCGAGCGTGGTGCGGATGGCTGCGAGCGGGGTGCGCAGTTCGTGCGAGGCGTCGGCGACGAATCTGCGCTGGCGCACCGCCGAGTCCTCGATGCGGGCGAGCATGCCGTTCATGGTGCGGGCCAGTTCGCCGATCTCGTCGCGGGCGGCGGGTTCGGGCACGCGCCGGGAGAGGTCGGCCGCGGTGATCTCGGTGGTGGTGCGGCGGATCTGCTCGACCGGTCGCAGTGCCCTGCCCACCACCAGCCAGACGGTGCCGCTCGCCAGCAGCAGGATGGCCGGGACGCCGATCAGCAGGAGCCGGGCGAAGGTCTCGTTGATCTGGCTGAGCGAGGTGGTCGTCGTCAGGGTGACGATGTCGACATCGTGCCCGTCCACGGTGGTGTGTGTCGCGAAGGCCTGCAGTTCGTTGCCGAGTCCGGGGTCGACCGCGGGCCGGCGCACCGGCGTGTCGCTGCCGGGCGCGAGCGTGTAGACGGCGTCGTACTCGGTCAGGCCGCGTGTGGCGGCCAGAACGGTGGTCCCGTCCGCGGCGAGCACCTGGGCCTCGGCGTTCGCATCGAGGGGCGAGGCGGGCAGCGGATTCGGCCACCGGCCGGCCTGGCCGGACTGCTCGATCTGCGCGGCGTACGTGCTCAGCTGGTTCTCCACGGTGCCGCGCGCGGATCCGCGCTGCACCAGGTACAGGATCACCAGGCCGAGTGCGACCGCGACGGTCAGCGCCACGCCCGCCACCGCCGTCACCCGCGTCCGGACGGTCACCGCGGCTCCTCGCGGATCAGGTAGCCCTCACCGCGCACGGTCTCGATCAGCGCGGGCCCGCCGCCGGCCTCGATCTTCCGGCGCAGCCGGTGGACGGTGACCTCGACGACGGAGGGCCCGCCGTCGTAGGCCGCGTCCCAGCAGTGCTCGAGCAGTTCGGTCTTGGACACCACCCGCCCGCGACGGCGCAGCAGGTGTTCGAGGACGGCGACCTCCCGGGTGGTCACCTCCAGGTCCCGGCCGCGGAGGCGGACGGTGCGGGCGGCCGGGTCCAGCGCCAGGCCGGCGGCCTCGAGGACCGCGGGCCTGACGCCGAGCCCGCGGCGGGTCAGCGCGCGCAGGTGGGCCAGGAGTACCGGATAGGAGAAGGGCTTGGCCAGGTAGTCGTCGGCCCCGGAGTCGAGCCCCTCGGCGTGGTCGAGGTCCTCGTCCATGGCGGTGAGCATCAGAATCGGGGCCCACAGGCCCTGCTCGCGCAGCCGCCGGCACACCTGGTAGCCGTCCATCCCGGGCAGCATCACGTCCAGGAAGATCACGTCGGGCGAGGTCTCCTGCGCCTTCCAGAGCCCGTCGACGCCGTCGCTCGCCACGTCCACGACGTAGCCCTCGGCCCCGAGGCCCCAGGCGAGCGACGCGGCCATGTCCGGCTCGTCCTCGACCACCAGTACCCGCATCTATCCAGCATCCCCTACCGGTTGTGGCGTCGGCGCCGGCTCCCCGTGCGGCTGCGGCGTGTCGGGCGCGATCCGCAGCAGGCGGGCGGCCCACGACGGCATCCACCAGTTGAGCCGGCCGAAGAGCGAGACCAGCGCCGGCAGCAGCAGCATCCGCACGACCACCGCGTCGAGCAGCACGCCGGCGGCCAGTCCCGCCGCGATCTCCCGCACGGAGATGTCGTTGGCCGACGAGAGCGAGGCGAGCGCGAAGAACAGGATCAGCGCCGCGCTGGTGACCAGCCGCCCGGTGTGTGAGACGCCTTCGATGATGCCCTGCCTGGTCGAGCCGGTGCGCTCGTAGCCCTCGCGGACCCGGGCGAGGATGAACACCTCGTAGTCCATCGAGATGCCGAACAGGAACCCGAAGATCAGCACCGGGGCGAGCCGGTCGATCGCGCCGTAGCTACGCGCGCCCCACAGCGCCTGCATGCCGAGGCCGTGCTGGAAGACCAGCACGAGCAGCCCGTAGGAGGCCGCGACGGACAGGGCGTTGAGCAAGACCGCCTTCGCCGGCAGCACGATCGACTTCAGCCCGCGCGCCAGCAGCAGGAACGTCATGAGCGCCACGACCGCGAACAGGATCGGGAACGCCCCGTAGGCGGAGTGGGTCACATCGAGGTTGAGCGCACCCTCTCCGCCGACGAGCGCGCCGTGCGGAACGGTGCGCTCGATGTCCGCGAGCGAGGTGCCGCCCTGCGAGGTGCCGACCTCGGAGTCCGGAATCGCGAAGACCATCGCCGACCCGCCCTGCTGCCACGTGCTCCCAGTCGGGGCCACCACCCCGTGCACGCTGGGCAGCGAGGAGAGCGCGGAGGCCACCGATGCGGCGTCGGCGGCGTGCGGGACGTAGACCGGCACCGTCGTCAACGTACCCCCGGGAAACCCGTCGGCCTCCAGCGCGCGCAGGCCGTCGGTGTAGCTGCCGCTGGTCGCCAGGCTGCTCGTCGTCGGCAGACTGATGTTGATGGTCGCGGCGACGCCCGCAAGCGTGCCGAGGACCCCCAGACCCACGACCGCCGCGAGCACGCGGTACCGGATGATCAGCTCAGCCCAGCCGGTCCAGAACCGGCTCGCCCTGCCCGACCTGCGTCGGCGCGGCCAGTCGAGGCGCGGCCCGATCGTCGACAGGAGCGCCGGCAGCAGCGTGAGCGCGACCAGCGTCGCGCTGGAGGGGATGAAGAGCCCGGAGACGCCGATCCCGCGCACCAGCGAGTTCGGCACCACGACCAGCGCGAACAGCCCGAGCGAGGCGACCGTGCCACTGAACCACACCGAGTGCCCCGCCCGCCGGACCGCCTCATGCACGGCCTGCGCATTGTCCCGCCCCGCCGCACGCTCCTCACGCCAGCGGGTTACGACCAGAAGCGAGTAGTCGATCGACAGGCCCAAGCCCAGCAGCGCAACGATGAACTGCACAGACGGATTGATCGGCGAGGACGACGGCATGACATAGGTCAGCGCGTAGATCAGCAACTGCATCGTCAACACCGAGATCAGCGCCATGATGAGCGGCAGCGCCGCCAGCAACGACCCGAACACCCAGACCAGCACCACCAGCGCCCCGAGCGCCCCGACGATCAGCTCACTGATCAGCGTCGTATTGCCGCCGCTGGTATTTCCGGCATCCAGAGCCCGCAGACTCGTGCCGTCCACATGAAGCCCGGGCGCCGCGCGCTCAGCGGCCGTAGTGAGCGCGTCGACCTGATCCGTAGTCATGTCGTCGTTGGTATCCGGCGGATACGCGAGCACCACGGTGCTCGTGCCCCCACGCCCGACCAGCGCCTGCGAACCAGTCGCCGCGTACGACACCACCCGCATCCGCGGCTCAGCCTTCGCAATCGCCGCGTCAACAGCACGCAACTGAGCACCAGCAGCCGAACCGGAGACGGTCTCGCCCGCCGGAAGCCCAAGAACAAGCACCCCCGGATCCGAAGTCGCACCCCCGTAGCGCAAGGCGATCTGCGCATCGGCCGTATACGCCGCGCTGTTCACATGAATGCCGCTCACCAGCCGGCTCGACACGCTCGGCGCGACAACAATGCCGACAATGGTGACCGCCAACCAAGCCACCATCACCTTCAGCCTGTTCCGCACCACCCAGGCGCTGAGTCTCTCCACCACTTCCTCCTCAGGTCAGTTCACTCGACCCAGAGGCTAGGAACCGGCACCTTACACCCCGCTTACGCGCAGGTCGGGCGGCCTACTCACGGGTCTTCGGCCCCGACCACACCGACACCGGGGCGGTCCGGGACGAACTCGCACGCCGGGGAAAGGCGGCGGGATCGCCCGGCGGCTGATCGCACCCGGTCACGGTCCTGATTCGGTCCTGATTCAATGTGCCCCTCCCTTGAGGCGTGGCTCGGCCCACGGCTACACTTCAGCGCGCAATACCCGCGCGTATCTTGGTGGAGGCGCGGGCACGACCGGGCAGTTGCCCACTCGCCACTTCAGCGCCATCTGTGCACGTCAAGCCAACGACGAAGCAACCGAGCCGGCTGGGGGAATCGGTGTTCGAAGATCCCGCTCAGACACACGGGCGCGGGCCTGGCGGCGCCGCGACCTCCGACCCCGGGACCAGCGATTCCTGGACCAGTGATTCCTGGCCCGAGCGGGTGGACGAGACCTGGCCGAATGCTTCCTGGCAGCCCAGGCAGCCCAGACGGCGCAGGGGCGCGCCGCCGGTCAGGGCGCTTCTGACCAGAGGCCGATGGGACGGCGCTTGGGCCGCGGTCGCCCGGCTGCGGGGGATCGAGGAAGGCATACCCCTGCGGTGGTGGGCCACCGCGGCGGCCGGCGCCTTGGTTTTGGCCGCGGGTACGGCCGGCCTGGTCGCGCTCACCGCCGACCGCGATGCCGGATCGGCGGCGGCGTCGTCCGCGCCGTACGCCGCCGGGACCGCGCAGTACGCGGCCGCGCACTGGGCCGTGGGCGCGGTCGGCACCCGACACGTGGTGGCGTGCGATGTGACGGAGTGCGCGCTGCTGCACTCGATGGGGTTCCCGGCCACCTCGCTGGTCGCGGTCCGCTCGGGGATATCCGACCTCGAACAGGCGGACGTCGTGGTGAGCACTCCGCTGCTGCGGCGGGAGTTCGGCGCCGGTCTCGACGCGCTCGTCTCCACCGAGCCGCTGGCCGTGTTCGGCGCGGGCAGCGGGCGCGTGCAGATCGATGCGATCGCCCTGGACGGCCCGGCCGATTACGCCCGGCGGCTCGGGGCCGACCGCTCCGAGCGGCGGACCGCCGGCGCCGAACTGCTGACCAACTCGCGGCTCAGGCTGAGTCAGGCGGCCCGGAGCGAACTGGCCGCGGGGCTCGTCGACAATCGCACGTGCGCGCTGCTCGCCCTACTTTCCGACAGCGGCTCGCTCTCCGTCACCGCCTTCACCTCGCCCGGACCGGGCGCCGGACCGGACATCCCCTGGCCTGGCGTGGTGATCAGTACGTACAGCGGAGATCCCGTCCCCGGTACGAGGCAGGCGGCGACACGATTGCGTACGATCGCCGAAAGCCAGCAGAGCCCGTTCGCGCCCATGCAGATCACCGACGTCGGCACGTCCGCAGCGCCGAGCACACCCGCACCCGCGGAAGTGCTTCAAACGCCACAGCCCGCTCTCGAGGTCCTGTTCGCCGAGCCCGCGCCCCTCGAACTGCTCACCGGTAGCGGCACGTGAACCTCACCGGCGCCCCTGCCCGTCCACCCCGAGCGACTCCGCAACCGCGCCGAGGCCCGGCCCGGCTGCTCGCCGCCGCCGTGGCGTTCGCGGCGGCCTTCAGCTGCGTACCCGCGCATGCCGCGAGCCCCGAACCGTTCGGGTGGATACGACTGGCTCACTTCTCACCCGACACCCCGGCCGTCGACGTGTATCTCTACTCTTACGGCGGACACACCGCCGACTTCGTGCTCGACCACGTCGCGTATGCGACGGCCTCCCCGTACGAGGAGGTCGCACCAGGGATCTACACCGTCGCCATGCGCAGCGCCGGAGCGCCCGCGACCTCCGCCCCCGTGATCAGCACCACCGTCACCGTGGCAGCGGACCGCGCCTACACGATCGCGGGGCTCGGGCCGCTCGACGCGCTCACCCTCGACGTCCTCGACGACCAACTCACGGCGCCCTCGGGCAAGACGGAGATCAGGCTGATCGAGGCCTCCCTGCGTGATCCCGCCGTCTCGATCACTGCATCGCAGGGTACTGCTCCGATCAGCATCCGCTTTCCCGCCGTCACCGGGTACACGCCGGTGGCCTCCGGAGTTCGAGAACTGGCACTCGCCACACCTGGCGGATCCGCGCAAGTACGGATGGATCTACAGCAGGCGACGACCCATACCCTCGTCGTCCTCGACTCCGCGGGCACCACTCCGCGCCTGCTCGACCTGACGGATGCGGTCGGCACGGCGGCGATCCCCCGCGGAGGCGTCCAAACCGGCCTCGGCGGCACGGCCGGCTCCGCCCGTCCGGGTGTTCCCGTGGCCGAGGACGTGCTGTGGGCGGCCGTCGTCCTGGCCGGCGCGGGAATCGTGGTCTTCGCGGGCCGGCGTCTGCGGGGCTACGCGGGATGAGAACGCGACACATCGCCCAGCACGCGCTCCCAGCCCGACGCGCCCTCTCCATCCTGGCCATGGTGCTCGGCGTCGGCGTGGTGATCGCGGGCGGCATCGAGTTCGGCGAACACATGGCCGGGGCGAACCGGAACGCAGCCCTGAGCGCGAAGTTCCCGACGCAGAGCGCGTCGGACGCGACCGGAAGCGGGCAGGGAGCCACGAGCCCCGCGGCCACGGCCTCCACAGCCTCGAGCGCGCACGTCACACCGATCCGGATCCGCATCGCCGCGCTCGGTGTGGACGCCGTGATCCAGAAGCTCTATCTGACCAGCACGGGCACCCTGTCCGTGCCGACCCAGACCAACCAGGCCGGCTGGTACACCGGCGGCGCCGTTCCCGGCCAGCCGGGCCCCGCCGTCATCGCCGGACACCTCGACTCGATGTCGGGCGCAGCGGTGTTCTACGGCCTCGACCGCCTCCAACCGGGCGATGTGATCATCATCGAGCTGAGCACGAAGCAGACCGTCCGCTACGCGGTCACCGGCACACAGGTCACCTTGAAGACGCAGTTCCCCACGGCCGAGGTCTACGGCCCCACCCCGGACGCCGAGCTCCGCCTCGTCACCTGCACCGGCGATCTGGTCGACGGCAGCTATCTCGACAACCTCATCGTCTTCGCCACGCTCAAGCCGTAGCACCGGGAACGGGCTCTGCGCTGCAGGCGACCGGTTCGCGCTCGACCTCCCGGGGAAGTGCCGGGGCAACCGGCGACTTCATCGGCGACCGACCGGTCAACGCCGTCATTCAAACCACTGATCAATCCACTGGCACCGCCAGATTCGATGTGTTGCATCGACCGATTGAATCCGCCTGGAACCGAAGCGGGTTTTGAACCCGAGAGGGTTCACCTTGACTTGCAGACAGGTTGTGGTCAAAGTCATACCCGGGCGGTAGGTACCTGATCGAGTATCAGGGAAGTACCAGTCCGGCAAAGGTGGTTCTGGAACGGATCCAGGGAGCTGCGATGCTATTCGACGTATTTGATAGTTCCGTGGACCTTCTGGCGCCACGCAGCGTTTATGTCGATGCTCGTCCACGCTGGCAAGAGAGAACGCGATGTCTGACCTCGGCGACCTGACCGTCACCTCGATGCGCGACACCGTCGCGCTGCCCGAGGACGGAGCATCTTGGGGCGGCTGCACGTGCCAGGGTTCTTCGTCGTGCGCCAGCGCGGAGCCGACGCCGGGCTCCATCGATCTGTGACATTCATCCATACCGGTAGGGAGAATTCAATGTCCGACGCCACTGAGAACGTGAGTTTCGACCTGGAGGACCTGGACCTCAGCGACCTGACCGTCACCTCGATGCGCGACACCGTCGCGCTGCCCGAGGACGGGGCATCCTGGGGCAACTGCTCCTGCCAGGCTTCCTCATCGTGCGCCCAGACGGACATCCCGACCACGGCGTAGTCATGCCGGCCCGCACCCACCTGTGCGGGCAGTCGCTGGCCACGGGTCGCACGCAGTCTGCGCGCAACCCGTGGCCGGTGTTCCCTTTCGGACGACTCTCGTGAGCCCCGGTGCCGACCTGGTCGGTGCCGGCCCGCCTGCCGCATAAGCTACTTCGACGGAAACGCGATCACTGTCATGCCGTACGCCACAGCGCACTTGGCGCCGTCTTCCCTCGTGCGCTCCACCGTGGTGCGGCACCCCGCCCAGAGCC
>NZ_JAGSOG010000660.1 GCF_018139695.1 Actinospica durhamensis
CTCTCCTCGGTCGGTCACCGGAGGCGTATCAGGAACCTGGTGGGCGTGCAATCGGCGGGGGTTTTTGTCGGGGTGTGGGTTGCGCTGCGCCGTTTGCACGCCCACCAGAACCCTGATATGGGCTGCGCCTGCCCGACCGAGGAGAGAGCCCCACCCCTGGCTGGATCCTTGCGGAGGGTCCGTGGCCCGATCCGGCGCGCCCGGTGCAGATCATGCAGAACACCTGATCTTGCATCACCTGCGGTGGTCGACCGCGATACGGGATCTTGCATCATGTGCGGTGGGCGGCCGTGTGATGCTGAATCCTGTGTCATCCGTGGTGGACGGCCCGATCTAGGATCTTGCATCATGTGCGGTGGCCGGCCGTGTGGTGCAGGATCTTGTGGCATCCGTGATGAACGTGCGTGATGCAGGATCTTGCGTCTCCTGTGGTGGGCGGTCTCGTGATGCTGGATCTTGTGTCACCCGTGGTGGGCGGCCGTGTGGTGCGAGATTTCGCTTGTTTTATCGGTGGTGGATGGCGGTGTGGTGGTGTGAGCAGTAGAGCTTGAGGTTCTCCACCGTCGTCTGCCCGCCCTTCGCATACGGGGTGGTGTGGTGGGCGTGGAGGTTGTGTCCTGAGCGTTGAGGAGGGTTTGCGTAGGCAGAGCTCTTTGATGCGGTGCTGCGTGGATGATGAGGGATTGTGGCCCCTCGGAGTCGCCCTGCGG
>NZ_JAGSOG010000661.1 GCF_018139695.1 Actinospica durhamensis
CTCTCACCCCGGTCGAACCCCACGACCCCAGACCCATCGGCGCCGGCCACCACCGCATCAAACTGGCCATCGCCCTGACCAGCTACGAAGACCGCGTATATCTGTCCATCGAAGCAGACGACGCATACCTGGCCGCCGAGGAGATCCCCCCGCTCCTACGAAGCATCGAGCAGTCCGTCATCGCCTTGGCCCGGAAAATCGATCGAGCGTAGGGCGGGAGGCCCGTAGCGTACCCGGCATGTCGAACGTGAACTCTCAAGCCGCCCCCGAGCCGCTCCAACAGCGGCTGAGGACTGCGCTGCCGACTGCCATGCGCGCCCGAGACAAGGTGGCACTGGCCGTACTCCGCTCCACCCTGGCCGCGATCGAGAACGCCGAGGCCGTCGAGCTGCCCGCAACCCCCGGCAGCCTGGCGATCGAGCAGACCCCGGTGGGTGCCGGCGCGGCCGAAGCGCCCCGGCGAGAGCTGACCGAGGCCGACGTCGAACGCATCGTCCGAGCCGAACTGGCCGAACGCGACCGCGCCGCCCAGGCCTACGACCAGGCAGGCCAGCCCGCCCAAGCCGAGCAGCTGCGCACCGAGAACCGCATTCTCACGGCGTATCTGCTCGACCCCGCGACCGCTGAGCGTGCCCAGGGGTGATGGTGCCTGGTGGCAGTCAGCTCACGCGGCGGGGGCCACGGCGCGCAGGACGATGTCGTGGG
>NZ_JAGSOG010000662.1 GCF_018139695.1 Actinospica durhamensis
ACATGACGGTGCAGACGGCGGTGTTGATCGAGACTCTGGTGGCGCTCGGGGCCGAGGTGCGGTGGGCGTCGTGCAACATCTTCTCGACCCAGGACCACGCGGCCGCGGCCATCGCCGTGGGTCCGGACGGCACGCCGGACGAGCCGCGCGGGGTTCCGGTGTTCGCCTGGAAGGGTGAGACGCTCGAGGAGTACTGGTGGTGCACCGGCCAGGCGTTGACCTGGCCTGATGGTCAGAGCCCGAACATGATCCTGGACGACGGCGGGGACGCGACGCTGTTCGTCCACAAGGGCGCCGAGTACGAGAAGGCCGGTGCGGTCCCCGCCGATGCCGCGGACGATTCCGAGGAGTGGCAGGTGATCCTGGCCACGTTGCGCGCCTCGCTTGCCGCCGACCCGGCCAGGTGGACCGAAGTCGCCGATTCGATCCGTGGTGTGACCGAGGAGACCACGACCGGGGTGCACCGGCTCTATGAGATGGCGCGGCTCGGTACGCTGCGCTTTCCGGCGATCAATGTGAACGATGCGGTGACGAAGTCGAAGTTCGACAACAAGTACGGCTGCCGCCATTCGCTGATCGACGGGATCAACCGGGCGACGGACGTGCTGATCGGTGGCAAGGTCGCGGTGGTGTTCGGGTACGGGGACGTGGGCAAGGGCTGTGCGGAGTCGCTGCGGGGCCAGGGTGCCCGGGTGA
>NZ_JAGSOG010000663.1 GCF_018139695.1 Actinospica durhamensis
CCCCTCCCCCACGGCCGCCACGTACTCGATGACCCCGCGCGCCGCCTCCAGCCCCAGCATGCGCGTGATCACCCACGCAGCCAGGTACTGCGAGGCCAGACACCCGCCCGCCGTTGCCACATTGCCCTCCGCATGGAACGGCGTGTCCAGCACCGTCACTCCGCAGTCCTCGACGAAGGGCCGACTCTTCACATCGGTGCAGGCCGGCATCCCACCACCCACCAGCCCAAGCCGCGCAAGCACCAAAGCCCCTGAACACTGCGACCCGACCAACTGCCGTGCCGGATCCAGCCGCTCCCGCAGTCCGCCGATGAACCCGTCGTCCGCCACAACATCACGCGTCGTGACGCCACTGCCGATCAGCACGGCGTCGGCCTCCGCCACGAACTCCATCGGCCGCTGCCCCCGCACCTGCACGCCGTTCATCGACGTCACCACCGGCGTCGGCGTGGTGATGAACGCCGCCAACCCGTCCGCCCTACACCGATTGATCAGCGCGGACGCGATGAAGCTGTCCAGTTCGTTGAACCCGTCAAAGGTGACCACCGCTACTTGCATACGCCAAGCCTCGTCCCCCGACCCACCTCGCGTCGCGGGCCAATCCGCAGCACGTGGCCTGCCGCATCGTGGGCAAATCCGCGCAACGCGGCGCTGATCCCATCTCCCACCGACTCAGCCCCGCCC
>NZ_JAGSOG010000664.1 GCF_018139695.1 Actinospica durhamensis
GGTCGTGCAGGACAAGGACCGGCAGATAGAGGTGTGGCGGGCCCTCGCCGAAGGCCGGCAGGAGATGATCGACATCCAGCAGACGCAGCTCGATCTGCTGATGGGCACCGCGCGCACCACCGAGCGGGTGCTGGACGCGGTGTCCGAGGCGGCCCGCGCCAACCGGGGAGGTGGCGGCCGTGCTGCGCTGGCTGAAGCGCCGGACGAGTAAGCGGGCGGACGTCCCGGCGGACGAGGACGTCCAGGCCGCACAGGAGGAACTGCGGAACCTGGAGCAGGCGATGGCCGCCGCCCACGAACGCACGTCGGAGATTCGGGAGATCTCGCGTACCCTGCGCTCGCTGGGCGAGAGAAACCACTTCGCCCCGTTGATCCGCGATGCGCTGAAAGGCGAGTTCCGATGACGACCGGTCAGGCGGTGAACCTGTGGGGCAGTGTGATCGCCCTCGGCGGCTGCCTGGCGTTCGTCGCCGTCTACTCGCTGCTCGCCCGGTGGTGGCACGGCACCGTCGGCCGGCTGCTGGTCACCAAGGCCATGGCCGTCGCCGCGTTCATGGCCATCTCCATCTGCGTCACCCTGCTCCGCTCGGACGTCGAGATCCTGCGCACCGTGCGCGGCATCCTCGCCGCCCTGTTCGGGGCGCTCATGTTCTACCAGGCGTGGCT
>NZ_JAGSOG010000665.1 GCF_018139695.1 Actinospica durhamensis
GCGGTGGGGTTGGTGGCGCGGACGATTGCGTCGAGGACGATCCTGACGTACTTTTCGCCGACCCACAGGTGCTTGGCGCCGGGAACGGCGATGAGTTCGGTGCCCGCGGCTACCGAAGGCTCGGACGCCAGCAGTGTGGCGAAGCGCTCGCGGGCTTCTGCCGGGCGGAGGTAGTCGTCGAATTCGGGGACTAATACCTTGACCGGCTTGCCGGAATCGGCCCACGTACGGATGTCTTCTTCGCCTGCTCGGTGGAGGGGCGGGGAGAGCAGGATGGCGCCTTGGACTTGCGGCTCGCAGCCGTACCTGAGTGTCAGCTCGGTGCCGAAGGACCAGCCGACCAGCCACGGGTTCGGCAGGTCTCTGTGGTCGGCGAAGTCGATCGCGGCTGCCACGTCGAAGCGCTCGCCGACGCCTTCGTCGAACTTACCCTCGCTGGTGCCGCGGGGCGAGGACGTGCCGCGGGTGTTGAAGCGCAGGACAGCGATGTCGGCGAGGGCGGGGAGACGCCAGGCCGCCTTGCGGTAGACGTGACTGTCCATCATGCCTGCGTGGGTGGGCAGGGGATGGAGGGTGACGAGCGTTGCCACCGGGGTGCGGCCTTCGGGAGGCAGAGCCAACTCGCCGACCAGGGTCAGGCCGTCCGCGGTCTTCAGTTCGATGTC
>NZ_JAGSOG010000666.1 GCF_018139695.1 Actinospica durhamensis
GGTGGGGCTCTCTCCTCGGCCGGTCACCGGAGGCGTATCAGGAACCTGGTGGAGGCGCAATCGGCGGGGGCTTTGGTCGAGGCGTGGGTGTCGCTGCGCCGTTTGCACCTCCACCAGAACCCTGATAAGGGCTGCGCCTGCCCGACCGAGGAGAGAGCCCCACCCCTGGCCGGATCCCTGCGGAGGGTCCGCGGCCCGGTCCGACATGCTCGGTGCAGAATCGTGCATGACACCTGAGCTTGCATCACCCGCAGCGCACGACCGTGATGCAGAATCTAGTGTTCCCCGTGATGGCCGACGGGCAATGCAGAATTTTGCGTCACCCGGGCCGGACGTCCGCGCGGTGCCGTGATTCGGGCTCGCGATGCGCGATTTTGCATCGCTGGCTCTTACATCGCGCCCGGTGGCTGTTCTGCCGCGTCAGCTCTCTTACCTCTATCTCTTTCTCTCCAACGCGGGACGACGCCCTGGAGTTCCCCGCGTCGTCCCGAGCAAATATCTCAGCAATCTCTTAAGATCCAGGCCCATTCTACGCACCTTTTGTCGGACTCGCCCCGTAGAGTAGGTACATACGGGGATTGTTCTAGGGAGGGGTCATGGATCAGGTTGCTGCCGGGGTGGAGTCGATCAGCGGGGCGGTGCGGGATCTGCTGGAGCGGGCGC
>NZ_JAGSOG010000667.1 GCF_018139695.1 Actinospica durhamensis
TCGCTGATCGACGGGATCAACCGGGCGACGGACGTGCTGATCGGTGGCAAGGTCGCGGTGGTGTTCGGGTACGGGGACGTGGGCAAGGGCTGTGCGGAGTCGCTGCGGGGCCAGGGTGCCCGGGTGATCGTCACCGAGGTCGACCCGATCTGCGCGCTGCAGGCGGCGATGGACGGCTACCAGGTCGCCACGATCGAGGACGTGGTGGAGCTCGGCGACATCTTCGTCACCTGCACGGGGAACCGGGACATCATCATGGCCGAGCACATGGGCCGGATGAAGCACCAGGCGATCGTGGGCAACATCGGGCACTTCGACAATGAGATCGACATGGCCGGCCTCGGCCGCGTCTCGGGGATCGTGCGCGAGGAGATCAAGCCGCAGGTGCACGAGTGGCGCTTCCCGGACGGCCACACCGTGATCATCCTGTCCGAGGGCCGGCTGCTGAACCTCGGCAACGCCACCGGCCACCCCTCGTTCGTGATGTCCAACTCCTTCGCCAACCAGGTGCTGGCGCAGATCGAGCTGTTCACCAAGCCGGACGACTACCCGGTCGGGGTCTACACCCTGCCCAAGCAGCTCGACGAGCACGTGGCCCGGCTGCACCTGGACGCACTCGGAGTCAGGCTGACCACGCTGACCGAGCGCCAGGCCTCTTACCT
>NZ_JAGSOG010000668.1 GCF_018139695.1 Actinospica durhamensis
GCACTACGGCCAGGTCTATTCGACGATGTCCCGCCTGCTGAAGAACGGGCTCGTCGAGGTCGACGGCATCGAGTCCGGCGGCGGCCCCGAGCGCAAGCGGTACGCGATCACCGAGGCCGGCGTCACCGACGTCGAGCGCTGGCTCGCCACGCCGGAGAAGCCGGAGCCGTACCTGCAGTCGACCCTCTACACCAAGGTCGTCCTCGCGCTGCTCACCAGCCGCGACGCCGCCGACATCCTCGACACCCAGCGCTCGGAGCACCTGCGCAGCATGCGGATCCTCACCGACCGCAAGCGCAAGGGTGACCTGGCCGACCAGCTCATCTGCGACCACGCCCTGTTCCACCTGGAGGCCGACCTGCGCTGGCTGGAGCTGACCGCGGCGCGCCTCGACCGGCTCCGCGAGGCGGTGACCCGATGACCTCCGCCCCCGCCGGCACCCTGCTCGCCGCCCAGGACCTGTGCAAGGCCTACGGCCCGACGACCGCGCTCGACGGCGCCGCGTTCTCCATCCACCCCGGCGAGGTCGTCGCCGTGATGGGCCCCTCCGGGTCGGGCAAGTCGACGCTGCTGCACTGCCTCGCCGGCATCGTCATGCCCGACTCCGGGTCGATCCTGTACAACGGGCGCGAGCTGACCGCGATGAACGACGCCGGGCGC
>NZ_JAGSOG010000669.1 GCF_018139695.1 Actinospica durhamensis
ACCGTGAACTGCTCGCACACGCTCTGGCCGTCTTCGCGCACGCTCGGTTGACGGCGGGCGACCGCTCCGACGCCGCCCGCGCCGCTTCCGCCGAGGCCGTCGACCTGTTCCGCGAACTCCTCGAGGAGCAGCCGCTCGCCATGGCCCGGTACGCCGGTGCGGCGCAGGAGGTCCACGACCGGCTGCACGCAGACCGTCCGCCCACCGCGGAGGAGTCGGCTCCGTCCCGCTGAGCGCGGACCGGGCGCCACCTGTCCGGGTGCCGCCCTGGCCGGCCGCTGCCCGGAGTTCGCCTCGCCGGCACCGCCCACGGCCGGTACCGGCTTCGCCACGCCGCACACCTGTGGTGCACCGCCGCAGACCCCTGGGCCCCATGGGCGCTGGTGCGGCTGGCGGAGATGCGGGAGGAGGCCGGGGACCAGGAGGGAGCCGAACGGCTGTACCGTGCCGCCGCCGACACCGGGGACACCTGCCCCCTGTGGTCGCCGGCGACGCAGGAGCAGGGGGGAGACGCGAGCCCACCGGTACCACCCGTACCGGGGCCGGCCACCAAGCGAGCCAAGCCGCTCTGCCTTCTGATAGGCATGTCGCCGGGGACGGGCGTATGCCCGTGGCGGCGCCCTGGGGGAC
>NZ_JAGSOG010000066.1 GCF_018139695.1 Actinospica durhamensis
GTCCTCGCCCCCGCCCGCCTCGAGCACACCGAGCGCGCCGGCGACGACGCCTCCGGCCAGCCCGAGCGCCACCGGCACCTGACTCCCCGACCCCGCAGACCGAACCGAACACAATCAGCAAGGAGCATCCGTCATGAAGACCAAGACGACCCCGCGACACCGAGCCCGGCCCACGCACAACGGCGTGCTGCGCTATGGGGTACTGGCCTCCGCGTGCCTCGGCACGCTCGCCCTGACCACCGCCGCCGCCCAGGCCTTCGCGGGCGTCGGCGTCGCGGACGACGGCGCGCACACCCTGGCGAACCCCGGCCACCGGGAGGTGTTCAGCGCCTCGTTCGACGTGCACCAGTACGGCGAGGTCCTCGCCGCCAGCGCCCGCAACCAGGCCGAGGCGGAGTCCATCGGCTGTTCGGACCGCTCCCCGTGCCGCTCGATCGCCCTGTCCTTCCAGATCGTGACCATGGCGGGCGAGCAGGTGCACCTCAATGCCCTGAATCTCAGCAACGCCGAGAACGTGCACTGCGACGGCTGCCAGACCCTCGCCGGCGCGTACCAGTTCATCGTCTCCACGCCCGTCGCGTTCACGCTCAGCCCGCACGTCCAGGTGCAGCTCCAGCACATCCGCGACGAGCTCGACGCCCTGAGCTCCTCGAATGCGCCCATCGCGCAGATCCAGGCCGATGCCGACGCCCTGGCCGCGCAGGTGACCGCCGTGCTGCGGGCCGCGGCCGCGGCGGCCTCGACCGGTCACGCGCCGGCCGCGCCGAGGTCCGAGGACCCCCTGGTGACCATGCACCGCGTGTTCCACCAGGGCTGAGCCCGACCCCGTTCCACACTCGTCCACCTCGACGCTCGAGCCGCCGCTGCGACGGACCCCATCCGTCGCAGCGGGCTCCCGCGCTCCTTCATCCGGTAAGGCTCGGCTCCTCACTCCTCACCCCACGGAAGCGACAGTGATCGCAGACGACGGCGCGTCCCCGGCCTGCGGGCAGGGCATGCAAGCGTGCAGGCGCCAATCGAGTGTGCTCTCCATCCCCGTGGCCTTCTCTCCCGATCCCGGGCCGAAGGCCGACGACGGGCCAGAGGCCGAGATCCCGTGTCCCACCGATGCTCCGCCGCCATCGACGGCCCCTGCCGCGACCCCTGCCGCGGCCCCGGCTCCAACCCCGATTCCGGCCCCGGCCTCGGCCTCGGCCGCGAACCGGCCGCAGGCGCGGCACCGTGCCCAACACGGCGCACCGAAGAGCGGTGCGGCACACCGTGTCGCCGCGCTGTGGACACGTACGCGGGACGCGATCTCGGCTCCACGACCAGAGGCGTGAAACACGACCAGAGGTGTAAAAGTGCTGTCTTATGGAACGAACGGCCGTGTTCCGCGGCCGCAACCGTCACACCGGATCACCGTCCCCCCGAACGCGCCCGTCGGTCCGGCGCGTTCGACCAGGGACACCCGCGGGGAGATCACCGCGGTCCTGGAGCAGGTGGTGCGCGACTGGCCCCGCCAGCCGGCCCATTCCGAGTGCTTCCACACCCGGCTGCTGCTGCAGGACGCGCCCTACCCCATCCCCAAATCCTGCACCGTGACGCCGCGTCAGCTGGCCGGGCAGTTGCTGGCCTCGGACCGCTTCCGCGCCCTGCGGCTCGGCGGGTGGCTGCGGCGGCCGGACCGGCCGACCATGCGGGCGGCGGTCGAAGCCCTCTCCCCGCCGCCGCTGCGCGAGGACGTCGAGCTGCTCTTCTCCGCGCTCGCCCTAGCGGCCGAGAACCAGCGCGAGCGGCGGCGCGCGACGGCGATCCTGGTCTGGCTGCTGCTCAGCGCCCTCGTCAGCCTCGCCGTCGTCCTCGTCTCCCGGGGTTGACGGCGATGCCGCAGGCGATCCGGATCTTCCCTTCCCGCCGGGCGCACAGGGACCTTGGTCCCGACCGTACGGTCCCGTTCGACCCTGATCCGAAGCCGCGCCGACGAGAAGTCTCAGACAGGCGAGAGCTTTCCATTGCACGCACGACCGGAGGGGAAACCGATGTCGAGTCGCATCCGCCCATCGCTCACGACTGCCGGACCGGGGACGTGCTGACGCCCAGCGGCCCCGACGACGGCGAAGACGATGCATCGAATAATCCCGGAGCAGAGCTGGATGTGGAGATGCGCCTGCGGGGACGTGCGGCGAACCGGATGCCGGTGGGCGGTGAGGTGGTATCGCGTGGACTGCCGGCAGCACGCGCTCTCGCGGCGGGCGTGCGGGTAGCGCGGCGCCGGAGCCGCCCGGCTCCCTCTGCGCCCATCGGTGCGCTGACGGACAGGTCCGCGGCATGAGCGCGGGGCCCGTCACGTGGACCGTGTTGGGCGTGGGTGATCCGGGACACGGAGACGACGAGTTCGGCCTGTCGGTGCTCAACCGGCTCATCCGTCGGCCCGAACTGGTCGGCGTGGTCGGATTCCACGCCTGCAGCCCCACCCTCTTCGGCATCCTCGAAGCGTGGCAGGGGCACACCAACGTCGTGACGATCGGCACGGCTCGGTCCGGCGGCCGGCCGCACGGATACACATACCGCTGCGCCTATGCCACCGGCGCGCAGGACGCGATCGACCACCTGCCCGAGGACATGCGGCGCGGCGAGCCGCTCGGTCTCGCGCTCGAACTCGGCGCCGCTCTCGGCATCCTGCCGAACCAGCTGATCGTCTACGCGACGCACGGGTGTGTCTTCCAGCCCGGGACCGGGCTCTCCCGCCCGGTCACCGCGGCCGTGTCTCCGCTCGTCACGCGCATCTGCGACGACATCCTCGCCGCGCCGCCACCGCCGCCGCCGACGGTCGGCACCGAGGGCCACCCCGACCCCGGGCCGCAGGACACCGTCAGGTACCTGCCACGCCACCGCCACACACCGCGGCGGCTGCCGGGCTTCTCGACGCAAGCCCTCCGCGGGGGCCGCGGTCCGACGGGCTCGTCGGAGGGAGCGCGCGATGCGTAGGAACCTCACGTCCGCGCCGATGCCGCCGAGTTGCGCGGCGCCTGCCGTGGAACGCCCTGGCCACGCATCGGACTACGGACCCGTCGAACTCGCCGCCGCGCTGCACGGCGCGGTGGCGCGGATCGGCGCGGGGGGCCCACAGGCCGCCGGGCTCATCCGGATCCGCCACGTGGCACGGACCCGTCGATACCGGCGCACCGTCATGACCGGCGGCCTCGGCGCGCTGCTGGCTGCCATGACGGTGACGGTGAGCGCCGCGGTCGGCAATCGCGCGCACCGGCGGCCGCGCGCATGAGCGCCCCGGCGCCTCTCCCTGGGGCGCCGAGGCATTCCGGCCGTGCACGTCCCCTGAATCCCCACTCTGCCGACGCCGACACTCGGACACTCATGAGCGGGTGGAAGATCACCCGTGCCCCGCGTCGGACAGCGCGGACGAATTGAACAAATGAACACTGGCATGACAGGTGACGCGACGTGAAATAGAAACTCGACAGATGGGGTCTGGCCTGCGGCGATACCTCACGTAGTAGGTTGTGGCCGGAACGGATATTTCATCAACGCATATCCGTGAAGCGGAGCGAGGAGTGCGAAATGAATGCTTCGCGACGGATGGTGCAGATAGGTGAAAATCCAACGCCGGGTGAGATTTGTATCCGGAAATTCAAGGACGATGGGTATATTCCATGCTGACATACCCCAGAGCGGGCATGCCTCACTTCATGGACACCATTGCACGAAGAGAACGGAACACCTGTGAAAGAATCCATGCCTCGACGTATCGCAGCCGGCGCGCTGTTCACGGCCGCCGTCGGCCTCTCGGTGGGAGCCATCGCCGCGCCCGCCCAGGCGGACGCCTACTCCCCGCACCAGACCTATCACGCCGCGGCCTATGCCCCGGATCGGATGAACGGCAACGACAGCTGGCGCTCCTTCACCGTTCAGCCCACGCTGAACGACGAGTTCGGCGGCCGGCCCGGATACGGGGATCCGTGCGGCTGTTCGCCCGACCGTGTGCGCGGCCTGGGCAACGAGGACCACGGCACGTGGCCGCTGGCCGGCGGAGACCGGGATGTCCGCGTCGTCGACGAACGCTCCTACCCCGTCCAGGTCGTGCAGAACGACCGGCGCGACTGCCCGCCCGACCGCAACCGCGAGGACGGCTTCTCCACGATCGACTACACCGTGCACCCGGTCGTCGACGACCGGCGCGACTGCCCGCCCGACCGCACGCGCATCTACAGGCAGGACACCTCCTACATCGGCGACCACGACTTCCGAGGCGGCGACAGGCACTCCCGCGGCGACGACCACAACCAGCGCGACTACCGGCACGACCAGGGCGGCCACGGGCGACGCCGCTAGAAATCGACCGCAGCGAGCCAGAACGGGCGGCCAGACCCGGTAGGACCGACCGGGAAGCCAAGCCCGTCTCCAGCAGGCCGCTGCGGAAGGCCGCAGCCCTCCCGCCGGTCGCCGCGCACGTCGGCCGGCGGGGGCGGCAGCGTCTTCGGGAACAATCGATCATGAACCTGTGGGACTCGGGGCCCGGCGTACGCGCCGGGCCCCGAGCGCTTACTCGTCGCCCGCCAACAGGGATTCGACGAGCGCTGCGACGTGCCCGCGGTCCCGTGCCGAGAGCTGCTGGAGACTCGCGATCAGCATGTCCACCTCGGGCTCCGGCGCCGGCTCGTACACGTAGATCCCACACGACTGCGCGGCCGCGCGCCGCACCAGGTCCAGCGGCAGCCCCAGCCCCCGCGCCAGGCCCTGCAGCGTCGTCGGCTGCGGCATCTGGGCCGGACGTTCGGCCGTGGCCAGATGATGCACCGTCGACTTCGAAATCCCTCCACGCCGCGCCACATCCCCGTAGGACCAGCGCTTCTCCTCCAACCGCTCACGCATCAGAGTTCGGAGAGGGTGGGACACCTCGGCCATGGCAGTACCTCTCAAGCCTTGGAGGATGGGCGTGTCGCTTTGCGTGTGCTGATGTTGCGCCGCTAGTGTTCGTTCGTCCCAACCGGACGATTCGTTCCTCCAGAATAGACGCCTAGCGACGCTGTCGCGGCAAGGAGAGCCCCATGAGCATCACCGTCGACGAACTCGAAGCCGAGTCGGCCGAACTGCTGCCCGGCCGCGAGGCCCTGAGCACGCTGAAGTTCAACTTCACCAAGAACATCAACGTCACGAAGCACGTCGCGCACGTGGACGCCACCAACCTGTCCACGGCGGTGAACTACCAGTCCTTCGGCGCCACCGCGGCCAGCGAGGCCGTTCAGTCCATCAGCATCACCCAGTAGCGCCGGCCCGCCCCGCTGCGCCGGCCCGCCGCGGCTTACCTTCTTCACCGCGGCGGGCCGACGCAGCGGGGCGGGCACCGTCCGGTGACGTCGGACGCACGATGCATCGAAAAGCCGACCAAGGCAGGCAAAGACAACGATGACGCACGCGTTAGCGTCAGAAGACTCATCGGCAAACCGCTGTAGAACCACACCAGGCGGAACGTCATCGGACAATACGGCACGAGATGACATGAGACCCGCTACAATCAAAGTTTGCCGCGGCGGTGGGACGCCTAGCGCACCATCAGACAAACCTCGCCGCTCGAACTCATCAAGGGGGTCGCAGGTGTTGGTTGTCCGAGGTGGCTCCACCACCGCTGTCGTGCGCAAACACACTGGGGAATCGGTCCTGCTCCTCTCGGGCGAACTGCCCACCGAGCTGACCGACGAGAACCTTAAACAGGTCCTCGACCTCGCGACGGCCGTGCTCGATCCGACGGAACTGAAGCTGTTCGAGCGCTGCCTGGATGCGCTGCGGCGGGGCGACACCTGCCGCAACAGGCGAATCGAGATCGATGGGGCGGTGCTCACCATCTTCTCCAGCTAGTCCGGTACCGGCCGCCGACCGCGAAGTGCGGCAGAGAAGGCCGTTCTCCAGTTCTGGAGAACGGCCCTCGGCTTTTCGGGACGACGGCCGGCCGAACGCGATCAGGCGGGCGCAAGCCCTTCGGCCGCGAGCTTCTCCGCCACGTTCTGCACCGCCGTACAGGTCGCGCGGACCACGGTGCGCAGCTCCCTGGGCGACGTGCCGCTGCGGCTGAGCACCGCGAGCGACTGGTTGACGGCGACGACGAGGCTGGTGAGCTCCTCAGCCTCCTTACGCGCAAGCCCGCCTGCCACCAGCGCGGTGCGTACGCGCTGATTCTGGCGACGCAGCTGCGCCTGCACGAAGTCTCGGCTCTCGGCGCTCAAGATCGCCGCCTCCGCCGCGGATTGGGCGAGCAGGCAGCCGGTCGGGACATCGGGGTCGACGATGCGGGCGAGCGTCACGGCGAAGAACGCCCTGACGGCGGCCACCGGCTCGCCTGCCTGTGCCTCAAGTGCGGCGTCGTAGCGAGCCCCGTAGTGGTCCGCGTAGCGCTGGAGCGCCTGCCGGAACAGGCCGTCCTTGCTGCCGTAGGTGCCGTACAGGCTGCCGCGTCCCAAGCCGGTCGCGGCGCTGAGTACGTCGAGGGAGGTGGCGGCGAAGCCGCGCTCCCAGAACGCCGTCATCGCCTGCCCGAGGGCGACATCGACGTCGAACTGCTTGCGTCCGGACACGCGCTCACGCCTCCCGGGTTTCGGAGCGGTCCCCAGAACGGTCCTCGGACCCGTCCTCGCCGAGGCCGTCGTAGTGCTTCTGCGCCGCGAGCAGCTCGTCTCCGTGCCGGCCGAACCAGCCGATGAGGTCGGTCAGCGGGCCGGCCAGGCTCACCCCGAGCTCCGTCAGGCTGTAGGTGACCTGGGGCGGGTTGGTGGGCGCGACACTGCGGGTGACGAGGCCGGCCCGGGCCAGGGCCTTGAGATTCTGCGACAGCATCTTCTGGCTGATGCCGCCGACGCGCGCGTGCAGCTGCGCGAAGCGGTGCGGTCCGGCGACGAGGGCCGAGATGATCAGCGTCGCCCAGCGGCTCGTCGTCTGGTCCATGATCGGCCTGAGCGGGCACCTGTTGTCGAAGGTGTCATAGGCCAGGAGCCGGGTGGCCGTCGCGAGCTGCTCTGTTTCCATCACGACACCAGCTTACGAAAAAGTACGTACTTCCTGCTGGTAATCAGCTCTCCTACGGTGAGTTCCGGCGAGTTCCACCGGCACTGACGTTCAAGGAGTCACTGTGAGCAGCAACAACGCACGTACGGCCATCGTCACGGGCGCGTCGAAGGGCCTCGGCGCGGGGATCGCCAAGGCGCTGGCCGAGTCCGGCGCGGCCGTCGTGGTCAACTACCGGGCGGATGCGCGGGGCGCCGAGCGGGTCGTGGCGGATATCACCGCCAAGGGCGGCCGGGCGATCGCGGTCCAGGCGGACGTGGCCGACGGCGACGACGTACGTCGGCTGTTCGCGCGGGCGCGGGAGGCCTACGGGCCGGTCGAGGTGCTCGTGAACAACGCGGCCGTGGCCGCCTTCGCACCGCTCTCGGGCATCACCGAGGACGAGTTCCAGCGCGAGATGACCACGAACCTGCTGGGCACGATCCTGACCACGCAGTCCTTGGCCGCGCAGGAGGACATCGGCGCCGCGTCGATCATCAACGTCTCGACGGCCGGCACCGTCAGCCACCCGCCGTACACCGCGCTCTACGTCGCGTCTAAGAGTGCTGTCAACGCGTTCACCATCGTCGCGGCCAAGGAGCTGGGCCCGCGCGGTATCCGGGTCAACGCGATCATGCCCGGACCGTCCGACACCGAGGGCACCAGGGCCATGGGATACGCCGGATCGGACCAGGAGGCGCAGGCGATCGCCGCGACCCCGCTGGGCCGTACCGGAACCCCGGACGACTACGGCCCGCTGGTGGCCTTCCTGGCTTCCGACGACGCGCGCTGGATCACCGGGGACGTGATCCTCGCCTCCGGCGGTATGCGCTGACCACTCTCCAGCCCGGCCGCGTCCGGCCCCGTCCGGAGCCGGGGCCGGACGGCGTGTTTCCGGTGCGCCGGGCCGGTCGCCGGGCTACTCTCGCAGCATCGTGATTTCGTTTGTCCCGGGTGGGGGTACAGCGTGTTCGGTGCGGAATTGGCGGTCGGGTACCTGTTCGCGTGGCTCGCGCGCAAGGGCGGGCGGGCCGCGCATCGGGCGGACGGCCAGGTGGACGAGGCCATCGACGCCGCGGTCGACCGGTTCGGGGGCAAGCTGCACGAACTGGTGGCGGGCAAGCTGCCCGAGGAGCCGTCGCTGGTGAGGCTGCGCGAGGAGGCGGATCAGGGCACAGAGCCCTCGTCGCGCACGCAGACGCGGGTGGCCCTGGCGATCGAGGACGCGGCGGAGAACGACGCGGACTTCGGTGCCGCGCTGGAGGAACTCGTGCGCCGGATCCAGGCGGCGCGGCGTGAAGCGGGCCCGGCGGGCGGCGGGACGGTGGCGGGGCGGGACGTGAACGTGAGGGCGGACCGCGGCTCGCTCGCGGCCGGATCGATGACGGTGCAGGGGGATCTGCACTTCGGAAACCCTTCGGTGCCGGGTCCGGATGGGGCCTGACCGGGCCCGGCACCCTGCTTCAGCGGCGGATCGCCTCGGGCGATCCGGTGCACCTCGATCCGCGTCCGAGCCGCGTCGCCGGGCGCGAGCGGCTGCTGACGGACCTGCGGGCGCGGCTCTCAGACGTACGCGGCGTGAGCGTGGTGGCCTTGTGCGGATTGGGCGGGATGGGCAAGACGACCGCCGCCCTGGAGTACGCGTACCGGCACCTGGCCGACTACCGGATCGTGTGGTTCTTCCACGCCGAGCAGGCCACTGATCTGCTGACGCAGTTCCACGAACTGGCCCAGCTGCTCGGCGTGCCGGAAGGCGCGAGCCCGGTATCGGCGGTGCACGCGGTGCTCGCCGCGTACCCGGGGCGGTGGCTGCTGGTGTTCGACAACGTCAAGGACCATGCCGCGGCGCGCAGTTGGCTGCCGGCCAAGGGCTCCGGGCACGTGCTGGTCACCACCCAGGACGGGCTCTGGCCGCGCGAGCAGGCGATGGAGGTCTCCACGCTCGACGCGCAGACCGCGGCAGGATTCCTGCTGGATCGCACCATGTCCACCGACGCGGCCTCGGCCCACGCGATCGCGCAGGAGCTCGGGCTGCTACCGCTGGCGTTGGAGCAGGCGGCGGCCTTCGTCGAGACGACCGGGCGCAGCCTGGCGCAGTACCGGGAACTGTTGCGGGCCAACCACCGCGCGCTGCTCGAACGCGGCGCCCCGTCCGCGCACGGCAAGCCGGTGGCGGCCACCTTGTCGCTCGCGTTGGCGGAACTCGAGACCGACAGCCCGGGATCGTCGGTCCTGCTGCGCATCGCCGCGTTCCTCGCCCCGGAGGACATCCCGTTCCGCACGCTGTTGCCCGAGGATCTCGCACTGCCGGACGACGGCCGCGATGACGAGGTGTTGGACCAGGTGCGCGCGTTGTGCACCGAGCCGCTGGCGTTGGACGACGCGGTGGCGGGACTGCGGCGGCTGAGTCTGATCGGTCCTCCGAGCGAGGTCTTCAGCGTCCACCGGCTGGTGCAGGCCGTCGCCCGCGACCAGATCCCCCCGCCACAGCGGGATGCGTGGCTCAGGACGGCTACGGCTCTGGTCGAGCACGCCGTGCCGGAAGACGCCAGGTTGCGCTCGACGTGGCCGATCAGCCGACTGCTGCTGCCCCACGCGGCGCTGGTCGTCGACCCCCGCGGGCACCATCTGTGGCGCCTGGCCTCGGCGCTGGGCTACAGCGGTGACTACGCCACCGCCCGCACCTGGAGCCTGACCGTCGCGCAGGCCCGCGAGGACGCGTTCGGCCCCGAACACATCGAGACGCTCGATGCCCGGCACAACCTCGCGTACTGGACCGGAGAAGCAGGCGACTCGGTCACGGCACGCGACATGTTCGCGCAGCTCCTGCCGATCAGCGAGCGCCTTCACGGTGCCGAGCACGCCTATACGCTGATCGCCCGGCAGGAGTTCGCCCGGCTGACCGGGGAGGCGGGGGACCCGGCCACGGCACGCGACATGTTCGCGGAGCTCGTACCGGTCCGCGAACGGGTTCTCGGCGCCGAACACACCGAGACGCTGATGTCCCGGCACAACCTCGCGTACTGGACCGGGGCCGCCGGGGACGCGACCGCCGCGCGCGACATGCTCGTCGACCTCGTGCCGCTGCGCGAGCGAACGCTGGGCCCCGAACACCCCGACACACTGGCCGTCCGCAACAGCCTCGCCTATTGGACCGGGGAGGCGGGCGACCCGGCCACGGCACGCGACATGCTCACCGAGCTTCTGCCGTTCAGCGAGCGGATCCTGGGCCCCGAGCACCCCGAGACGCTGGCCGTCCTGCACAACATCAGCTACTCGACCGGTATGGCGGGGGACGCGGCCGCGGCTCTCGCCATGATGGAGGGGCTCGTGCCTTTCTACGAGCGGGTACTGGGCTCGGAACATCCCTACACCCGCGGCGCCCGACGGAACCTGGCTCACTGGACCCGACTGGCCGACGACCGCTAGATGACAGGCCACGGCTTCATCAGGGGCTATGGACGGCGAATCCGTGGCCTGTCATCATGCGGCGGTGCACTTCTCACGGTTCGACATCATCGCCGCGATCCTCGTCAGCCTGCTGGTGTTGACCCTCGGGGTCGTGCGGTACCGGAAGGGCGAGCGTTGGCTGCTCGCCCTGCTGCCGCTGATCCCGGTGGGGATGATGCTGGGCATCTACGCCAGTGAGCATCACCAGCGGATCCTGGGGATACCCGCGTTCGCCCTGATCATCTCTCCCGTGCTGGCCGGGATCGCGGCTCGTCGGCGCCCCGCGGCGGATCAGCTCGCGGGTACCGACTGCTGAGCCCAGAGCTGTTCCAGAGCCCTGGCTCTCTCGTCGATCAGGCTCATCCGGGCGTTCCACTCGACCGGCTCGGTGTGCCGGGCCTGGCCTGACTCCTGGCCGGGCCACTTGCGGTAGAGCAGGCCTGGCTCGGCGTGGAAGTAGCCGACGGTCAGGGTGCCTGCGGCGATGAGCAGGCCGGTGTCGTCGGAGCCGGGGACGGCCATCCATCCGCCGAGTGCCGTGATCAGGTTTCTGCGCAGGCACATCGTGGCCGGGTGGACGGGAAGGCGGTAGGCCGCGGCGCGCCAGCGGTCGGGGACGAAGCCGCGCGGCAGGCGGCCGTCGGGCGGGTCCCCGGCCACCGCGGCGGTCGAGCCGTCGGGCAGCAGGTCCAGCGCCCGGGAGACGGTCCAGTGGACCTCGGGCAGCCCGTCCTCGCCGAGCACCGCGATGTCCCGGGCCAGCACACCGGGGCTGAGGATGTCGTCCTGGTCGAGGTTCTTCACGAGCGACCCGCCCGAGGCGGCCAGGGCCAGGTTGCGGGTGATGGCCACGCCGTTGTGCCGCCCGTAGCCGAGCTTGATGCGCTCGTCCGCCGGGAGGATCGAGGCCGCCGCGCCGGTCCGGCCGTCCTCCTGGACCAGCCACTCCCACTCCCAGCCCGCCGGCAGGTGCTGGCTGTCGAGGGATTCGTACGCGGCCAGCAGGTATTCCGGCTCGGGCTCGTAGACGGCCGTGACGACGGACAGCAGGCTCATGGCGGACCCCCGGCGGTCGGACGTGTCGTGACGCATTCCACCCTAGGTCCTACCACCGGGCCGGGCACGCGACTCACGATGCTGTCATCCCTCGTGTTCCCGAGGCCTCGAAGCCTCGCTCAGCCGGGCCGCGAGGTCCTCGCTGCGCGGGTCGCCGAGGCGGTCGAACAGCTCGATCGCCCGGTGCCACTGCTCGGTGGCCGCGCCGTGCCGGCCCAGCTGG
Source organism: Actinospica durhamensis (assembly GCF_018139695.1). Lineage (GTDB taxonomy): Bacteria > Actinomycetota > Actinomycetes > Streptomycetales > Catenulisporaceae > Actinospica > Actinospica durhamensis. Next base: position 11,765 of record NZ_JAGSOG010000066.1, read on the forward strand.
AGGTAGACCTTGCCGAGGTGTTCGCGGGTGACGGCCTCGCCGTGCCAGCTGTCGAGCTCGGTGTGGATCTCGAGGGCCTGTTCGAGGGCTTCGATGGCCTGGCCGTGCTCCCCGAGCGCGGCGTAGAGCGTGCCGAACTCGGTCAGGACGCGGCCGACGTTGCGCACATCCCCTTCCTGCTGCCGGATCTCGAGGGCGCGGCGCAGAGAGCGCAGGGCGTCGTCCAGGCGGCCGTCGCTCTGATACGCGCCCGCGAGCATGCTCGACGCGGTGGCCTCGCCCCAGGCGTCGTTCTCCGCGACGTGCACGGCGAGCGCGTTCTCCAGCGTCTCGACGGCCTCGGCCGCGCGGCCCAGCTCGTGGTAGACGCCGCCGAGGTCGCGCAGCGCCCAGGCCTCGGCCCAGCGCCACTGCTCCCCGACCTCGCGCCAGGCGGTGATCGCCTGTTCCAGGCAGGAGATCGCGGCGTCGTAGCGGCGCAGGTCCCGGTGGGCGATGCCGCTGCTGGTGAGCAGCCAGGCCTCGGCCAGGCGGTTGCCGAGCCGGCGCGCCGAGGCGAGGGCGATGTCGTGCGTCTCGACCCAGTCCGCGAGCGGACGGCGGCCGATGAAGAAGCCGAACATGACCACCGGCAGCTGCCAGGCGAGTTCGTGTTCGCCGATGGCGCCGGCCCGGCGGACCGCGGCGACCAGGTTCTCCCGTTCCGTGTCGCACCAGCGCAGCGCGGCGTTGCGGTCCGGGAAGGCCGGGACCTCGGCGTGCGGCTCGGGCAGCTGGACCGGGATGCTGGTGAATCCGGGGGCGATGACCGCCGCGGCGCGGCCGACGCCGTGGGCGTACCAGGCGAACAGCCGGCGCAGTGCGGCGGCGCGCTGCTCTGCGGGCTCGTCGGCCTGCGCGCACTCGGCCGCGTAGACCCGCAGCAGGTCGTGCAGCGTGTAGCGCCCGGGCGTGGGCTCGGCGAGCAGGTGCGCGCGCACCAGGGCCTCGAGCATCCGCCTGGCCCGGCCGAGCGTGGTGTCGAACAGCACGGCGGCGGACGCGGCGGTGACGTCCGGTCCGGAGGGCAGGCCGAGCAGCCGGAACATCCGCGCCTCGTTCTCCGGCAGGACGCGGTAGGACCAGGAGAAGACCACGCGGACGGTGGAGGAGTCGTCGCCGTCCGTGCTCAGCGTGTCCAGCCGGTCGCGTTCCTCGGCCAGTTCCTCGACCAGGTCCTCGAGCAGCAGCCCGGGGTGGGAGGCCAGCCGTTCGGCCGCGATACACAGGGCCAGCGGCAGGTAGCCGCAGTAGCGGGTGAGGGCCGCGGCCGCGTCGGGCTCGCGCTCGACCCGCTCGTGCCCGGCCACTCTGCCGATCAGTTCGGCCGCGTGCGTCGGGGTGAGCAGGGAGATCGACAGCGGCTTGACGCCTTCGCGGATCACCAGGCCCGGCATGGCGCTGCGGCTCGTGACGAGTGTCCGGCAGGTCGGGGAGCCGGGCAGCAGCGGGCGGATCTGGTCGACGGTGGAGGCGTTGTCGAGCAGGAGCAGGATGTGCTTGTCGTGCAGCAGGGAGCGGTAGAGCGAGACCCGGTCGTCCAGGCCCGGGGGTATGCGTTCGGCCGGTATGTCGAACGAGCGCAGCAGGCGTTCGAGGGCGTCTTCGGCGGTGAGTGAGCGCTCATTGTGGTATCCGTGCAGGTCCACGTACAGGTTCCCGTCGGGGAACTGCTCGCTGACCTGGTGCGCCCAGTGTGCGGCCAGCGAGGTCTTGCCGACTCCGCCCACCCCGACGACGAGGCTGACGTGCGAGGCCTGGCCGCGCGGGGCCTTGAGCCAGGAGTCGAGCCGGGCGATCTCCTTCTCGCGGTTGGTGAAGTGCACGGTGTCGACCGGCAGCTGCCGCGGCACCAGGCCGGCCAGGGCGGAGGCGTGGACGTGGTGGTGCGTGTGCACTCCGCCGCTGACCGCACCCGTCTGGACGACGGTGTCGGCGGAGCCGTGGAAATCGTTGTGCGTCTCGCTGGTGGCCATGCGCTCCCTCGCCGTCGGGGCCCTCGAAGCCCCGCCCGCCCGCGTTCACAGGCCTCTGTGACGAGGCCTCTGTGCCGAGGCTACGCCACAGTGCACACCGGGGGGTATCGCGCGGCGGAGACAGAGGTCCGAGAACGAGTCCGAGAACGGCGAAGGGCGGCCGCAGACCTCGGGTCCGCGGCCGCCCCGGCCTCGCTCACTCGTTGTCGAAGTACCCGAAGACGTCGAAGATGACGTCGGTCGAGCCGGTCGACTGGTTGTAGACGGTGGCCTTCTGGGCGGCGCCGGCGGTGCCGAGCATCGACGCGACGGCCACGGTCTGGCCCTTGAGGTAGTTCAGGGTGGAGATACCGGGACGGGTCGTTCCGGCCGGGTAGACGGCGAGGTAGCCGTTGCCCTCGGTGTCGGTGACGGTGACGTTCGCGACGAGGGTCGCGCTCGCCGGGTACGGGCTGACCGCGACGGACCCGTCGCCGCCCTCCAGCTCGACCGCCGCGGTCCCGTTGCCGGGGACGGCGCCGCCCGAGATGTGCCGACTGTCCCACACCCGGGTCGGGGCGACCGGCACGTACGCGTCGGGCGCGGCGGCGGAGAAGTACCCGGAGACGTCTGCGAGCAGGTCGGCCGGGGTCGTGGTGCCGCCGTTGTAGAGCTCGATCTTGCCGTCCTTGGCGACCGGCACGATGACGGTGTTGGAGACGGTCTGGCCCTTGAGGTAGTTCAGGATCGAGGTCGTGGGCGTGCCGGCGCCGTCGGGCTCCGCGGCGATCCAGCCGTTGCCCGCGGTGTTCACGACCGTGACGTGCACGGCCACCGCGCTGACCCCGGCCGGAATGCCGTCGAGGCCGGCCACGGTCACCGGGATGCCGCCGTCGCCGGGAACCTGCTGCTGCGCGGCGCCGACGCCGTGCCGGGTGTCCAGGATCCGGTCAAGCGGCACCGAGCCGTACTGCGCCGAGGTGGTCTGGGTGAAGTAGCCGGTCACGTCGGCGATCACGTCGGCGGTGCCGCCCGCGTTGCCCTCGTTGGAGATCTGGATGGTGCCGTCCGCGGCGACCGGCACGATCGCGCTGTTGGCGACGGTCTGGCCCTTGAGGTAGTTCAGCGTGGAGGTGGCGGTGCCGTCGGCGCTGAGGTAGCCGTTCGCGGTGGTGTCGGTCACGGTCAGGTTGACCGCGACGGCCGTGACGCCGGCCGGGATGGTGCCGACCCCGGCGACCTTCAGCGAGACCTGCGAACCGGTCGCGACCTCGGCCTTGGGCGCGCCGATGCCCTTGCGGGTGTCGAGGAGCCTGGCCGGGCCGTACGGCGTGTAGTCAGATCCGGCGGTGGTGACGGACTTGGTGACGGTGCTGCTGGTGCCGTCGGTGTAGTGGATGGTGTCCGTGACCGTGTAGGTGCCGGCCGCGGCATACGTGTGCTGCGTCGGGGTGACGGCGGCCGAGCTCGAGGCCTGAACCGTCTGGCTCTGCCCGTCGCCCCAGTCGATCGTGTAGGAGACCGCGGGAATCGCCAGGCCGACGACCGCGACCTTGGTGGTCTCCGGACTGTCGATCACATACTGGGTCACGCCGCTGCCGACCTCGACGCCGAGCGCGGACTGGGTGTCGGCGATGGTGGGCGTGAAGTTCGTGACGAACTGCGGCTGGGCCGCGCCCCGCGCACAGTAGTCGGGCGTGCCGGTCCCCGAGACCGCGACGGTCGGGTCGATCGCGCAGGACTGGCCGTAGATGTCGGTGGGGAGCATGCCGGGTGCCGCGCTGTTGGCCGAGCTGACCTGCGGGCCGTAGACCTGGGTGGCCGTGTACTGGCCGGCGATGCGCGGGTTGGTGTTCAGATCGTGCTGTCCCTGGCCGGTGGCCTGGTAGAGCGCGGCCGCGTCGGCGTACGTGGTGTCCGCCCAGGAGTAGGCGGGCTGCGCGAACGCGCCCGTCGTGCTGGTGGAGTACACGGGGTAGGCGACGTTGTAGTCCAGCACGGACCCAGAAGTCGACGAGGAGTCCACTGCGATCTCGGCTCCGCCGGAGGCGGCCGTGGCAGGGTAGGCGATGATGTTGTTCTGGATGTTCGTCCCGGTCGAGCCGTCGGTCACGTCGATCGTGTCGGTGGACGCCGGGACCTGGACCACCGAGTTCGAGGTGATGTCGGTGTTCGTGGAGCCGGAGACCGAGATGCCGTAGGGCGCGGCGGCCGGGGCGAGGACGTTCGTGGAGATGACGTCCCCGTTGCCGCCGGGGCCGACGGTGATGTTGGGCAGATCGTCCCGGGTGACCACGATGTCGCTGGACGCGCCGGAGACGACCATGGCGTCCGGCTGCGCGGCCGAGACCTCGCTGTCGAGTCCGTCCACCGTCACGTGCGAGGAGTCGCGCACGGCCACACCGGCGGTGAGGAAGTGCTGCACGTTCGGGTAGTCGACCCCTGTGTTGCCCTCGAAGGTCACGTAGGAGGCGCCGTCGAAGCTGAGCGACGGGCCAGTCTGGCCGCCGGCGTTGAGGATCATGACAGAGCCGAGCGCCTCGAAGGTGATGGGCGCGGCAGCCGTGCCCTGGGCCGTGATGTCCAGGGCGCCGAGGTAGTCGCCCGTGGCGATCTCGACGGTGTCGCCGGGGGCCACGGCCTTCGCCGCGGCGGTGATCGAGCAGAACGGCGCGGCTTGAGTACCCGTGCCGGAGTCGGTGCAGGTGCTCACCGACTGCTCGACGTACAGCATGTTCGAGGCGTCCGCGTGCGCCGTGGCGACGGCGGTGCTCATTCCCACTGCCATGGCCAGCGCGGCCGTGGCGGCGCGGCGACTGTGCGGCATCAGAACCCTCCCCAAGTTCATGAACGCGACAGGTATATCAGCAGTGGGATACTCCACGCATCCTCCGTGCGCCGAACGGCGGGCCCGGTGCGCCGCGTCGCCGCACCGTGCCCCGCCCCACACGCACGCCGCGCCGAGGCCGGGCCTCACTCGTGTTCGATCAGCCCGTCCTGCAGGCTCAGGACCTCGTCGGCGAGGTCGAGCAGGGTCAGGTCGTGGGTGGCGACGAGGGCGCAGATGCCCTCGCTGCGCACGACGGTCTTGAGCAGCCGCATGATCAGACGCGCGGTGTCGGCGTCGAGCTGGCCGGTGGGCTCGTCGGCGATGAGCACCTTGGGCCGGCCGGCCAGGGCGCGCGCGATGGCGACCCGCTGCTGCTGGCCCCCGGACAGCTCGCCCGGGCGCTGGGCCGCGTGCTGCGACAGGCCGGTGATCTCCAGCATCATCTCGACCCGTTCCCTGCGCTCGGCCCGCGAGACGCCCGCGATGCGCAGCGGGACGCTGACGTTCTCGGCCGCGGACAGCACCGGGATCAGGCCGAAGGACTGGAAGACGAAGGCCACCTCGGTCCGCCGGAGCCTGAGCCGCTCGCTCTCGCCCATCCGCGTCACCTCGTGCCCTGCGATGCGCACGCTGCCGCTGGTCGGGCGGTCGAGGCCGCCGACGATGTTGAGCAGGGTGGTCTTGCCGGAGCCGGACCGGCCCCGGACCGCGACGAGCCGCCCCGGCTGGACGCTGAAGGCCACGCCGCGCAGCGCGTGCACGGCGGTGTTCCCGCTGCCGTAGACGCGGGTGACGTCCTGTGCCTCGATGGCGTATCCGGCCTCACTCACCGTCCCGTCCCTCCGTCCGCTCATCCGCCCGGGCTGCTTCGGCCGACTGCTGACCCGGCCAGACGCCGATATGGTCGGCCTCCTCCTCCAGCCGGACGCGGTCGCGCATCTCCAGCCGCCTGATCATCGCCGCGGGCAGCTGCAGGCGGCCGGCCCGGTCCAGGACCGCGTACTCCACGGCGTGCCTGACCTCCTCGCCGTCCTCGCCGGTGACGGTGTGGCGCAGCGTCTCCGAACTGGTGCGCCCGTCCCGGATCGCGACGGTGCGGTCCACCCGGCCGGCCACCGCCGGGTCGTGCGTGACGATCAGGACCGTGACGCCGAGCTCGGTGTTCATCGTGCGCAGGGCGCCGAACACGTCCGTCGCGGTCTTCGTGTCGAGTTCGCCGGTGGGCTCGTCGGCGAGCAGCAGGGTGGGGCTGTTCGCGCAGGCGGTGGCGATGGCGACGCGCTGCTGCTCGCCGCCGGACATCTGGTGCGGGCGCCGGTCGCGGCAGTAGGCGACGCCGACGAGCTCGAGCAGCTCGTCCGCGCGGGCGTTGCGCCGCTTGCGGCTCTCGCCCGCGAAACGCATCGGCAGCGCCGCGTTCTGCTTCGCGGTCAGGTACGGGACCAGGTTCTTCGCGGTCTGCTGCCAGACGAATCCGACCGTCTTGCGGCGGTAGTCGAGCCAGGCGGCGCCGCGCATCGCGGCCACGTCCCTGCCGTCCACCCGCAGCGCGCCGGCGGTGGGCCGGTCCAGGCCGCCGAGGATGTTGAGCAGCGTGGACTTGCCGCTGCCGGACGCGCCGACCAGGGCGAGCAGTTCGCCGCGCCGGACCAGCAGGTCGAGGCCCTGCAGGGCTTGGACCTCCACGCCGTCTGCGGTGTAGATGCGCACGAGCTGGTCGCACACGACGAGGGCGTCGGCGCCGTAGTCCTCCTTGCCCGCACGCAGCTCGCTGCGGATCTCGTCCAAGCTGGCGGCCGCGTCCGTGCCCGGCCCGACCTGCTGCGTACCCTGCGTCTGCGTCATCTGCATGGTGTCCGGTCCTGTCATCACCGATCGCCTACTCTCAGGGCCGCGGCGAGGCCGCGGCGGCGGGTGAGTGCGGCGTGGCCGAGGAGGGCGAGGGCCGCGGCGGCCGCGATCGCCGCGCTCGCTTCGGCGAAGGCGCCGAGGTCGATCACCCGCGGCGCGGGCGCCGGAGTGCCGGTGAACACGGTCAGGTCGAGCGTCGGGCCGATCAGGGCGCTGATCGCGATGGCGCCGAGGCCGCCGCCGAGCAGGCTGACCAGGATCGGCGGCAGCTGCTCGGTGAGCACGAGCAGGTCCAGCCGGGACCGGCTCAGACCCATGGTGGCCAGGCGGGACAAGCTCGCCGCCCGGGCCGGGCCCTGCAAGGACAGGCTCACCGCGAGCGCGGCGACGCAGCAGGCGAGCGCGACGGCGATGCCGAGGTCGAAGAGTTCGAACACGCCGCTCTGCATGGGGGCGTCGGTCAGCGCGTGCAGCATGGTCGCCCGCAGCGTGATCTGCGCGGCCTGGACGTGCTGGAACGCCGCGGTGAGCCGGGCCGAGTCGATGCTGCCGTCGAGCATGACGATCGAAGTGGGCGGCGCGGTCTTGAACGCCCACTCGGGGACGATCATGAAGGACTCGTCCGAAGGCAGGGCGGCGGTGGTCTCCACCGTGCCGGCCGCCTTGAGCTTCAGGTCGCTGCCGAGCAGGTGCATCGCGACGGTCTTCGCACCGATGGACTCCGCCAGCGTCGAGGACAGGACCACGGGCGTGGCGGCGGATGCGGAGCTCGCGTGCTCGGGCAGGGCGAGCGGCGTGCCGGTGAAGGCCTGGTAGGCGGCGGGATCTACGACGAGGACGGTGAACTGCCCGCTGTACGCGTCGATTCCGGCCACCTCGGTGCTGTAGGCGCTCACGCCCCGCGTCACGCCGGGCAGCGCCTCCGCCTTCTTCACCACGTCCGCCGGAATGGTCGTGACCAGGCCGTCCGTGGTGACCCTGGCGTCGGCTCCGATCGACTGCCACGAGGCGTCGACCTCGGCTTGGGTGATGCTCGCGCGGATCGTCGAGCCCAGCGCGATGACGGAGAAGGCCAGGATCAGCGCCGCGCTCGGCAGCAGCGCGGCCGAGGACGAGCGGGCGGCTCGAGCCAGGCCCACGAACGCGACGGCGCCGCGTGCGAACGCCGCGAGCTTGGCCAGGGCTCTGATGACGACCGGCGCGACGTGCAGCAGCACCAGCGCGATCGGGACCGCGAGCAGCAGCGGAGCCGCGCCGACGAGGGCGTTGTTCGAAGCCTGGGACGCGTCGTACCGCAGGGCGAACACGGCGCCGACGCAGACGGAGATCACCGCCACGGTGAGGGCGATGCGGCGGGCCTGGCGGACCCGTCCGGCGCGCCGCTCCTGGTGCCCCACCCCGTGCGCGCGGGGGATGCGGCCGTGGACCCGGACGGCAAGCACGGCCGGGCCGGCCAGGGCCAGGAGAGCGAGAAACGTGGCCGGCAGCCAGGATTCCGATCCGGCCAGGAGCGTCACGACGACCACGCAGGGCACGGATATCAGACCCGCGCGCCCGGCCTCAGCCGCGAGCGCCCGCTTGGACGCACCACGGGCCCGCATCATCGCCAGTTCGCCCGCGCGGCGCTCGACGACGAGGCGGATGCACAACAGCAGCAGGATCACGCCGAGGACCTCGAGCGACGTCGTCACCAGCGACAGCAGCGTCCCGATCTCGGACTGCTCGTCGACGAAGTCGGTCAGCGCGTCGATAGGCCCGACGGTGAGGCGCAGCAGCAGGCTCTGCATCTGGCCGGTGCCCTCGATCGGGCCGACCTCGACGCTCTGGAGCTGCACGTTCTGGAGCGTGCTGAGCAGCGACGGCGCCTGCGCGGCCGTGATCTTGGACATGTCGAGCGAAGTGGCGGTCTGGAAGGACACGTTGGCGTCCGCCTGAGCCACCTCCAGCGCCTTCGCGGCCTGCGGCGCGACGAACATCATCGCGTTCTCGTAGGTCGCGCCGGGCACCGGGCCGTCGGTGTCCAGGTAGGGCGTGGCCGCGCCGGGATCGTAGGTCCAGTAGGCACTCGCGGCGTCTTCGGCCTCGAATATGCCGGTGACGGTCAGCGCGACGTCGCCCGCGCTGCCCTCGCCGATCTCGAGCACCGAGCCGACGTGCGCGTGCACGGCCGCGGCCGTCTCCTGGGAGAGGACGACCTCGAACGTCGCGGGCGTGTCGGCGCCGGCGGCGGTGTAGGCCTGCGGAAGGCGCCCGGAGGTCAGGTGCAGCGGCGCGAGCGTGTCGCGCCAGACCAGCCAGGTGACGTCGGGCATCCGCGAGCCGGGCACGGGAAGCAGGCCCGCGTCCGCGGACAGGCCGATCCAGTTGCCCGAGGGCGCGCCGACCGGGACGCCCTGCCCGGCCAGCGACCGGTTGAGCGACTGCTTGATCTGGCCCAGCGTGGTCGGACCGAGCGCCTGGAGCGGATAGCCGGAGACGGACTGCTCGACCTGGGCGAGATCCTGCTGCGAGGTGATGCTCTGGTCGAGCCGCGGCGAGGTGGTGAGCGTCTGACGCAGGGCCGAGGTCTCGATCGCGTCGGTGCGCTGCGCGGAGTCGAGCGCGACGAAGGTGCCTGCGCTCGCCACCGCGGCGAGCAGCAGCGCCGGGCCCACGGCGCTTCCGGCCAGCGCGGACAGGAACGTCGCCAGACCCGCGCGGGCCGCGTGCAGGCGGCCGAGGATGGATGTCACGGCTACAGCTCCTCCATCATCCGCAGCCGGGCGGCCGGGTCCGGGCGGCGCAGGGCGGCGGGCAGCACGGCCGGGAGCGGCGCGCAGGCGGCGACCACGGCGAGCACGGCCGACCAGCCCCACACGATCACGATCTTGGCCGCGGGCACCGGAATCGTCGCGTCCGTGGTCAGCGTCAGCGAGGGCAGCAGCAGGTAGGCGAGCCCGACGCCGAAGCAGAGGCCGAGCAGCGCCGCCGGAACGTTGACCACGAGCCGTTCCCCGCACTGCAACGCCGCCTGCCGCCGCGCGGAGACACCGAGCGCGGCGAGCACCGCCTCCTGGCCGGTCCGCTCCCGGCGCGAGGCGGCGACCACGGAGGCGAGGGCGATCACGGCCAGGATGCTGACGGCGATGCCGAGGGCGAGCAGGGCCTGCTGGGCGGGCGCGGCGAACAGGTCGTCCGTCATGGCGGAGCTCACGTCGCCGAGGTCGGCGACGGTCGTGCCCGCGGGCAGCCCGGTCGGAACGGCGCCGCTGCGGGTGGTCAGCCACCACTCGTCCACGGTCTCGGGATCGCCGCCGCCGGCGAGGATCTCGTCCTGGAGCCGCGCGAGATCGAGGATGAGGCCGCCGCTCGCGTCCGCGCTGCCGGGCATCGTCGGGAAGTCCGCGGTCGAGGCGAGGATCCGGGCGCTCACTTCGTTGCCGTCGATGTCGAGCGTCGTCGTGGTGCCGACTTGAAGATGGTTGGCGCTCAGATACGACGTGGTGGCCGCGGCGGGCAGTACGGCCGTATGACTCAGGGGGCTGAGCGTGAGGACTCCGGAGAGCGGCTGCACGGACTGGCCCTGGTCGACCTTGGCCAGATCGGGTCCGGTGCCGCCGGATTGGAAGTTCTCGGTCCAGCCTCCGCCCGCACTGCTGGTCAGACCGCCGGCGGCACTGGCCGAGGTGGGCGTGTGCAGGCCGTGGGACTGGAAGCTCGGTATCAGCGCGTCGAGGCTGGAGCTGTCGGCGTATCCGGACCAGGTGGCGAGGGCGCTGAGGTTCACGCCGCTCACGGCCGCGGTCTCGGACGCGCTCTCGGCCGCACTGTCCGACGCGCCGATGCTCACGATCGAGAGCCCGACGTTCGCGGCGTCCTGCGGCAGGTTGTACTGCAGCCTGATCCCGACCAGCCGCAGCGGATAGGCGAGCCCTGACTTCGTCGGCACGGGATAGGCGAGCGTCGCGCTGCCCCCGCTGCCCCCGCTGCCCGAAGTGATGGTCCGGGCCGGAAGCTGCGTGGTCACGCCGTGCGCGTCCTGAACCGAGACGACGACGGACGTGCCGCCGAGTTCGCCGTGCAGCCGCAGCACCAGCGTCACGAGCGCGGGCCGGCCCGGAAGCGTGATCGCGGGAACATTCGAGCCGGCGAGTTCCGACCAGACCCTGGCCGAGGAGTCCGAGAACGTGCCGTCCGGCGCGTGCAGTGTCCTCGACGCGGCGGCGCTGTCGAGCGCGAGGTAGGTGGCATTGCCGTCGCCGCCCGACCGCATGGCCGCGGTGGCGCTCTGCACGCCGGGAAGGCTCGCCACGCCCGGGTCACCCTCGTTGCGCGGATCCGCGTTCTGCACGGTCACATGGACGTCGGCGCCCACCTCGTAAGCACTCTGATCGGCCACGGAAGTGCGCCAGGTCTCGTGCTGGGCGAAGCTGAAGGTGCCCAGTGCCACGGCCAGCACCAGCAGCGACGCGGGCCCGGCCTGGCGCCGCGGCGTGCGTCCGACCTGCCAGGCGACCTGCGCGAAGGAGAAGCTGCGGCCGTAGTCCGAGAGCCGGTCGGCGAGCGCTCCGACCAGGCCGATCAGCCGCGGCCCGAGCATCGCGGCCGCGCACAGGCCGAGCGCCGGGCACAGCGCGCCGAGCGGATTGACCTGCGCGCCGCCGTCGGAACCGGTGCTGATCAGGGGAAGCGAGCGCAGCTGCCAGTAGGCGACGCCGAACAGGATGAGGAAGACGACGTCGATCTGGGCACGGGCGAAGGAGACCAGGCGTGCCTGCCGCGTGCTGCGCAGCCGCAGTTCACGGGTGGCCCGTCGACGGCCGCCGGAGAAGAACAGGGCCGGGATGCAGAACGCCGCGAAGATCGCCGCGGCCTCCCAGGCCCGGGTGGCGGGCGCCGAGCCGCCGAGGGCGGATCCGGCCGCAGCGCCCGTGTGCCTGCTGAGACTGTGCCCGCTCAGACTGCGTCCGGCGACCAGCCCCAGCGGTCCGGCGATGACCAGGGCCATCGCGCTCAGCACCACCGCCTCGGCGAGGTCGGCCAGGACGAACTGTCTGGTGGAGCGGCCGCGCTGGACGAACAGGGCGCGTTCGGCCTCGCGGCGTGCGACCAGCGGCCGGGAGCAGACCGTGAGCGCCGTGACGGCGAGCAGCGCGAGTTCGAGCATGGAGACCAGGAGCGTGGAGCCGGCCGCGGCCTGGGACGCGGCGATCGTGGCGAGCAGGTCGGGCAGCGTGGAGCGGGTCTGCACGCCTGGCAGCATCGGGTCCTGCGACACGACCGAGAGGAACCCGCTGACCTCGTCGGACGCCGTGGACGGGTCGGCCGCGGCCAGCGCGGCGGCCGGGATGTCCAGCTGGATCACCGTGTTCGCGGCGGTCAGTGCGCCGCCGGTGAACGCGGCCGAACTCACCGCGAGCGGACCGTACGTGAACGCCGCGCCGTACTCGACGGAGGTCGCGGTGCCCACCGGGCTCAGCTGCCAGTACCGGTCCGCGGTCGAGTCGGGTTGGTAGAGCCCGACGACGGTGAACGTCGTGCTCTGGCTGCTGGACGAGGCGTACGCGCTCACCCCGAGCCGCAGCTGCCCGCCGACGCCGAGCTTGAGCTTCGTGGCCAGCGCGACCGGGAGCGCCATGGGGACGGCGCCGTCGGTTTCGCCGGCCTGCGGCCAGGACCCGGCGGTCAGCGCGGCGTGGGCGGAGAGGTCCTCGGTGGCGGTGGCCACCATGAAGCTCTCGACGACGCCGGTGGAGGTGGGCACCGCGGTGTAGAGCAGCGGCTTGGACCACAGGCCCGCCTCGGTCTCGACCGACAGGCCGCCGAGGTTCTGCCGCGCGTCGGCGCGCACCGCCGCGTATGCGCTCTGATACGCCGAGGCCGAGGTGGTGGCCGCGGTGACGGTGAACGAGGTGTCCGCGTTCGCCAGCCGGGCGGCCGAGGCGTGGCGCAGGGCCTGGGCGTCGAAGGTGGCGAACGCGGCGACGAGCGTGGCCGTGGCCGCGGTGATCGCGAGGACGAGGGCGAACACCGGCCAGTGCGCTCCGGTGCGCGCCAGCGGAAAGGGCCGAGGCCAATGCGGTTGCACGAGCCGTTCCCCGTTACCTCGGCTCGGTGAAGCGCTTCGACATATTCGGCCTCCGTTGGCCCACAGTCCGCCGTCATCCCGTCAGAAATCTTCGCCGAATGCTAGACCACGCACGTAGATTCTGTATAGAGTGCGCGTCGAAGCGCTTCGACAACGCGGTCGAAGAGGAGGTCGGCCGTCCACCGAGCGCAACGATCCCGTCAACATCGGGCCACGGCTCGTTCGAACCGGCCCACGCGAGGCGCCGACGGGGTTGAGTGCCATCGATACCGACAACCGTGCGTCGGGGCGGGCCAAGCGCTTCGGCGAACTCCTCGGATAGGACGGCTCCGCGATGCTCATTTCCTCCATCCCGTTCGCCCCCGCCGGGCTCGAGCTCGTGATCAAACAGATGTTCAACCACGTCATGCAGGCGGAGGCCGGCATCTACGAGGGCGGGGCCAGCCTGGCCCAGATCTCGCACCTGCGGGATGTGGCCCGGCGCTCGGGCTCCACCTGGATCGCCGAAGTCGGATTCAACGTGGGCTACTCCACGCTCGCGTTCCTGGAGAGCTCCGCGGAGGCGAAGGTGGTCTCCTTCGAACTCGACCTGCGTCCGTGCGTGCGACTGGCCAAGGAGTTCATCGACGAGCGCTACCCCGGCCGGCACGAGCTGGTGGTCGGCGACTCGCAGGTGACAGTGCCCGGATTCGCCGACGCCGGACGGGCCGGAGTCCAGGGCTTCGACCTGATCTTCATCGACGGCAGCCACATGTACGACGTGGTCTCCAACGACCTGCGCAACTGCCGGCGGATCGGCGCGCACCGGGCCACCGTCGTGCTCGACGACCTGACACCCTGGTACCTCTGGGGCGCCGGGCCCACCCGCGCGTGGCACGAGGCGGTCGAGTCCGGCCTGGTCGAGTCACTCGAGTACGTGGTGGACGGCCGGATCGTCGACCACATCGAGGGACCGGCCGACCGCGCCTGGGCCGTGGGCCGCTTCCGCTGACGGCCGCGCCCGCGCCCGCCCGGGCTCAGGACCGCTGTGATTCGGGGCGCCACGCGTCGATCCGGGCCGCGATCGGCTCCGTCACCGGGTAGGGCCGCTCCGCCGGAAGCAGCGCCGCGGCGGCGGCCTCGCCCTCGTCCCGGAGCGTCCGGTGCACCTCGCGGGCCGTCTCCGAGACGTCGGTGATCTCCAGGATCCAGTTCTCGCAGTAGCGCCGGACCGCGTCCCCGCTCAGCCCGATCTGGATCGAGCGATGCGGCAACGGCCGCGCCCGCAGGTCGCGTTCCGGGTCCCACTGGATCCGCACCGGCGCGGACAGGGTCTCGCGCCAGGCCTGCCGGTCGGCGTGCAGATCCCGGTCGAAGTGGGCGAAGGTGCTGTGCGCGAGCGCCCACTCGAAGCCGGGCCGCGAGATCCGCAGCGCCAGCACGTGCTCCTGGCCGGGCTTCTCGGCCCAGCCGCAGCGGTACATCATCCACAGGAACGACGGCTTGATCCAGGTCATCCGCTCCCGCTTGAACGTCCCGGTGAACCGGCCGTGGCGGACGGCGGGCACCGCGATCTGCGGCCCGTAGGCCTGGTAGACCGTGATCGAGTCCTCGTCGTACACGGCCCTGATCTGCCTGCGCGGCAGGGCCGCCGTGGTCGTGGTGTTGGTCGTGGTGTTGGTCGTGGCGTCGGTCGTGATGGCGGTCGTCGTCGTGGTCGTCGAGTCCTGCATTGCTTCCTCCCCCTGGCCTGGTTCTCGAGCGGCGATCCCGCTCAGCTCGGCGCGCAGTCCTGGAACGCGGCGAGCGCGCTCGCGTCGTAGAGCACGAACAGGACCTCGCGCACCTCGGTCTCGGTGGCGGACACGGTGGCCAGCGCGATCCTGGCGGCGTCGGCCATCGGCCAGCCGAAGATGCCGGTCGAGATCGCCGGGAACGCCACCGTCCGCGCGCCGAGCTCGTCCGCGACCCGCAGGGCATTGCGATGGCAGTCGGCGAGCAGCTCCGAGCGGTCCTCGGTGCGCGAGTAGACCGGCCCCACGGTGTGGATGACCCAGCGCGCGGGCAGCCGTCCGGCTCCGGTGGCCACCGCCTGCCCGGTCCGCAGGCCGCCGCCGTAGTGCCCGGCGCGCAGCCTCCGGCACTGCGCCAGGATCTCCGGCCCGCCCGCGCGGTGGATGGCGCCGTCCACCCCGCCCCCGCCGAGCAGCGAGGAGTTCGCCGCGTTCACGATCGCGTCCGCGCTCGTACGGGTCAGGTCCCCCTGGATCAGCGTGATCGACGCTCGTGCCATGGCAGAAGGCTACGTCGCCCGCCCCGCGCCGTCCTGCGGATATTCGGCGCGAGCCCGAGGCGTGGCATGATCGGTGCCCGTGAGAGCAGTGGTACAGCGCGTCACCTCGGCCAGCGTGCAGGTCGGGGGCGAGACCGTGGGCGCGATCGAGAAGCCCGGCCTGTGCGTCCTGGTCGGCGTCACGCACGAGGACACCCGGGCGAGCGCGGTCCGGCTCGCCGAGAAGCTGTGGACGCTGCGGATCCTGCCGCAGGAGCGTTCCTGCGCCGACCTCGACGCGCCGCTGCTGCTCGTCTCCCAGTTCACCCTCTACGGCGACGCGCGCAAGGGCCGCCGTCCGTCCTGGACCGCCGCCGCGCCGGGCCCCGTCGCCGAGCCGCTCTTCGACGCGGTGGTCACCGCGCTGCGCGAGCTCGGCGCGACCGTGGCCACGGGCGTGTTCGGCGCGGACATGAAGGTGGCGCTGACCAACGACGGACCGTTCACCGTCCTGCTCGAGCTGTAGCGACCCCGCCGTCAGGCCCCTCCGGGTGCTCGGGGTACCGTGCTAGGGCATGGTCCAGCTCTAGTGGAGGTCGAGGCGGATGGCGGTGCTGCCCGAAGCGGCCGGCCGGTGTCTGAGCGCGGGATGCGGTCCGGCGTCGCCGCTCACGATGAACCAGGTCTTCACCGGCTGGAAGTTCGATCCGGCGATGCTGGTCGTGCTGTTGCTCGGCGTGGCCGGCTACGTCTACGGCGTGCGCAGGTACCAACGCGAGGTGGGTCGCTGGCCGCTCGGCCGGACCCTGTGCTTCGTGATGGCCGCGCTGCTGTTCACGCTCGCCACGATGTCGTTCATCGGCTCGTACGCGCTGGTGCTGTTCTGGGTCAGGGCGCTGCAGAACGCGCTGCTGCTGATGACCGTGCCGCTCTTCCTGACCTGCTCGGCCCCGCTCACCCTGGCCACCACCGGCGAGGGCCGAGGCGCCGCGCTGGTACTGCGGATCATCGGCTCGAAGCCGCTGAAGGTGCTCACCTTCCCGGCCGTGGTCTCCGTCGTGCTGCTGGTCACCCCGTACCTGCTGTACTTCACCGGGTGGTATCAGGCCTCGCTGACGAACGCCTTCGTCGACGAGACGCTGCACCTCGAGCTGCTCGCCGTCGGCTTCCTGTACTTCTGGAGCCGGGTGCAGATCGACCCGGTGCCCAAGCGCTTCACCCACATGATCTCGGTGTGGATCAGCTTCGTCGAGGGCATCGGCGACGCGGGCGTGGCGATGGTCCTGTGGCTGGGCGGCAACCGGGTCGCCGGCTCCTACTACGCCTCGCTCAGCACCCTGCCGCACAGCGCGCTCTACGCCCCGCTCAGCCTCGGCGCCCACTCCGGCCTGGCCTGGAACCAGGCCATCGGCGGCGCGGTGTTCTGGATCGTGGGCGACCTGACCAGCATCCCGCTGCTCGCCGCCCTCTGGCGCGGCCTGCGCCGCGAGGACGACGAGCGCGCCGTGGTGGCCGAGGAGAGCCTGGAGGTCGTCGCGGTCGAGTACGCCCCCGGCGACGGCTCCGCCCAGGAACGCTTCCGCCCCTGGTGGGAGACCGACCCGGAGATGGCGGGCCGCTTCGGCCAGGTGGACTCCGAAGAGACTCCGGCCTGACCGGACCCGCCCGTCAATCCCGCCTCCCGACGGGATTCACGTCACGGCCCGGCAGTCTGCCCGGTCGAGGTGTCTGCCGCCGAAGTACCCATCGCCGGACTGGCCGCCGGAGCTCCCGGCGACTCCCCGCCTGCCGTTCCCGTGCTGGGCGCGGCTGACGAGGGCGCGGGTGCGGGCGCGGAGGTGCTCGGCGGCGGCGGGGGCGCGGCGGAACTCGGTGCCGCGCTGGTGCTCGAGGGCGGCGGCGTGGGCGTGGCGGAGTCCGGCTTCGGCAGCGGGTAGGCGCCGCGCTCGTAGACGTCCGTCACGTACACCGTCGCGCCACAGCTCGCCTGCAGGGTCACCGGCGAGGTCGGGCTCGTGGCCGTCACCAGGTAGCTGAGCTGGTACTCGCCCGCGTTCGCCGATCCCGCCGCCGTACCCGTGACGGCCGACGGCCCGCCGCCCGCCACACCCGCACCGCCGCCGCTGCCGGCGCTGCTGCCGGTCGGTCCGGCGCTGCTCGACGCGGCCGGGCAGGTGTCCGGAGCCCAGGCGAACTGGAAGTCATAACCCTGACCCGCGTGCAGCACCAGCACCGTCCCCCAGGTCGGCACCTGCGGCAGCTGCGAGCCGTCCGACGGGATGTGCTGGAGGATCACCACCGAGCTCGCCGCGTTCGCCGCCGCGTTGTCCACCTGCAGCACCGGCGGGCCGGCCACCGCGCAGGTGCGCATGGCGACGGCCTCGACGTGCCCGTAGGAGACGCCGCCGATCACCGTGTCCACCGAGGCCACGGTGGTCAGGTCGGTCGCACCGCACGCGCCGACGCCGGAGGCCACCAGCGCCGAGGGCGTGGCCGCGACGATGCCCGGGCCGATCGCCGGGCCCTTGAGCCCGCCCGTCGGCCGCACCGTGCGCACCTGGCCCGGGCCGTCGGCCGCGGGTGAAGTACTGCCCGACGCGGCGCCGCCGCCGTCCCCGCCGCCACCGCCGCCGCCGCCGAGACCGACCACGCCGGTGAGTACGGGCACGATGTCGAAGCTGTTGCCGGTGAGCACGCTGACCGCCATGGCCATGAACAGCACCCCGGCGCCGCCCGCCATCACGGTGCGCCGACGCGCCCTGGCCTTGGCCCTGCGCCGGATCCGGGTCAGCCCGGCCCGCGGCGGCCCGGCCGTGCCGATCGCCGCGACGCTGCGCTGCAGGGCCTGGGCGAGATCGCCCACGTCCAGCGCCGGCTCCGCCGCGACCCGCCGCCGCCCGCCGCGCGCCACCGGAACGTCGGCCGCGACCTGCTCGCGCGGCTCGCGCTGCGCGTCGGATCCGCCCGCCGCGCCCTCGGCACTGGCGCCGCCTCGCCCGGTCGCACCTCGCCCGGCCCGGCGGGTGCCCTCTGTCCGGGAGAACGCACCGCCCGACCCTCCGGAGCCACGCGGCGGCCCCTCGGACGCGCGCTCCTCGTTCATCGCTGCTCCTCCAGCCGGACCCGCAGGGCCTCGATACCCCGTGAGCCGTACGCCTTCACCGAACCGATCGAAAGGCCGAGGGCCGTGGCCACCTGAGCCTCCGTCATGTCCGAGTAGTAACGCAGTACCAGTACCTCGCGCTGCCGCCGCTGAAGCCCGCGCAGCGCCTGGATCAACGCGTCCTTCTCCAGCGCCGCGTAGGCGCCCTCCTCCGCGCTCGCCGCGTCCGGCATCGGCTTGGGCGCCAGCTTGAGGCCGAGCAGCCGGCGCCGCAGGGTCGAGCGCGAGAGGTTGACCACGGTCTGGCGCAGGTACGCGAGCAGCTTGTCCGCCTCGCGTACCCGGGCCCGGGCCCCGTGCACCCGGATGAACGCCTCCTGCACCACGTCCTCGCAGGACCCGAGGTCGTCGAGCAGCAGCGCGGCGAGGCGCAGCAGCGAGGTGTAGTGGCGCTGGTAGGTCTCGGTCAACAGATCGGTCGTCACATCGACGTCAGTCGCCACCGCACCTCCCGTCGGCGCCGGGCGTGGTCGTATGGCGAAGGGCGGTGACGGACAGAACCCTTCGGACGCGGACAGAGTCACGACAGTTAGACATATGGAACCCACCGACCGTTGTACCCCATTCGAGTGTTCTTGGGGATGGACTGGCGGGGGCTTTCACGAGTGCCAAGGATGTCATTCGGGTCCGCCCGCGTGCGCCCGTTCACGGAAAAACCCCCCTCAGGAGTGAACCTGAAGGGGGTTTTCAGCATCCTGACCGGCCTCGCACCGTACGACGCCGCACGCGTGCCGACGGACTGTCGGCGGCGCGGTGGCGCCGGCGCGACGCCGGGGGCCGACGCCTAACCGACCGTCAGCTCCGCCGCGATCAGCTCGGCGATCTGGGCGGTGTTGAGCGCGGCGCCCTTGCGCAGGTTGTCCCCGCACACGAACAGTTCGAGCTCGTTCGGCTCGTCCATCGACTGCCGGATCCGGCCCACCCAGGTCGGGTCGGTGCCGACCACGTCGTTGGGCGTGGGGAACTCGCCGTTGGCCGGGTCGTCGCACAGCACTATCCCGGGCGCGTCGCGCAGCACCGCACGGGCCTGGTCCGCGGTGATCTCACGTTCGAAGGTGGCGTGCACCACCAGCGAGTGCGTGGTGATCACCGGCACCCGCACGCAGGTGGCCGAGACCTTCAGGTCCGGCAGCCCGAGGATCTTGCGCGACTCGTTGCGCACCTTCAGCTCCTCGGAGGACCAGCCGGCGTCCTTGAGCGAGCCGGCCCACGGCACCACGTTGAGCGCCAGCGGAGCCGGGAACGGCCCGAGGTCGCCCACCGCGCGGCGCAGGTCGCCCGGGGCGGTGCCCAGGTTCGGGGTCGAGGAGACCTTGGTCAGCTGGTCCCGCAGGGTGTCGATGCCGGCCTGCCCGGCGCCGGAGGCGGCCTGGTAGGAGGCCACGACCAGCTTGGTCAGCCCGTACTCGGCGTGCAGGGCGCCCATCGCCACGATCATCGAGAGCGTGGTGCAGTTCGGGTTGGCGATGATCCCGCGCGGACGCTGGCGCGCCGCGGCCGGGTTGACCTCGGGCACCACCAGCGGCACGTCGGTGTCCATCCGGAACGCGCCGGAGTTGTCCACCACGACCGCGCCGCGCGCCGCCGCGACCGGGCCCCACTCGGCCGAGACCTCGTCGGGCACGTCGAACATGGCCACGTCCACGCCGTCGAAGGCCTCTGCGCTCAGCGCCACCACCGGGACCTGCTCGCCGCGCACGGTCAGCAGCTTGCCGGCCGAGCGGGCCGAGGCGATCAGCCGGATCTCGCCCCAGACGTTCTGCCGGGTGGAGAGGATCTCGAGCATCACGGTGCCGACGGCGCCGGTCGCCCCGACCACGGCCAGGGTGGGCAGCTTCTTCGAGTACTCACTCATCGTTATCGCCCCGTCCCGGCGTAGACCACGGCCTCGTCGTCCGCGTCGAGGTCGAATGCGGTGTGGATCGCGGTGACCGCGGGCTTGACGCTGTCCGCGCGGCAGACCACGGAGATGCGGATCTCGCTGGTGGAGATCATCTCCGCGTTCACCCCGGCCTGGGCCAGGGCCTCGAAGAAGGAGGCGGTCACGCCCGGGTGCGACTTCATGCCGGCGCCGATCAGCGAGACCTTGGCGATCTGGTCGTCGTAGGCCAGCGAGTCGAAGCCGATCCGCTCCTTGAGCTTGTCCAGCAGGTTCACCGCCTTCGCGCCGTCGGTCTTCGGCAGGGTGAAGGAGATGTCGGTCAGACCGGTCGAGGCGGCCGAGACGTTCTGCACCACCATGTCGATGTTGATCTCGGCGTCGGCCACGGCCCGGAAGATGCGGGCGGCCTCGCCCGGCTTGTCCGGGACACCGATGACCGTGATCTTGGCCTCGCTGGTGTCGTGGGCGACCCCGGCGATGATCGCCTGCTCCATCTCGGCTCCTTCGGGGGTGTTGCGGATCCAGGTGCCCTCCAGCGTGGAGAAGGAGGACCGTACGTGAATGGGGACGTCGAACCGGCGGGCGTACTCGACACAGCGCAGATGCAGGATCTTCGCGCCGGACGCGGCGAGTTCGAGCATCTCCTCGTACCGCACCGCCGCGAGCTTGCGTGCGGACGGGACCAGGCGCGGGTCGGCGGTGTAGACGCCGTCCACGTCGGTGTAGATCTCGCAGACCTCCGCGCCCATCGCCGCCGCCAGGGCCACCGCGGTGGTGTCCGATCCGCCGCGGCCGAGGGTGGTGATGTCCTTGGTGTCGTCCGAGACGCCCTGGAAGCCGGCCACGATCGCGATCGCGCCCTCTTCGAGCGCCTTGTGGATGCGGCCCGGCGTGACCCGGATGATCCGGGCCCTGTTGTGCACCCGGTCGGTGATGACCCCGGCCTGGGATCCGGTGAAGGAACGCGCCTCGACTCCGAGCGACCCGATCGCCATCGCCAGCAACGCCATCGAGATCCGCTCGCCGGAGGTCAGCAGCATGTCCAGTTCGCGGCCTTCCGGCAGCGGGGAGACCTGCTGGGCGAGGTCGATCAGCTCGTCGGTGGTGTCTCCCATGGCGGAGACGACGACCACGACCTCGTTTCCGGCGCGCTTGGCCGCGACGATGCGCTTGGCGACGCGCTTGATGCTTTCCGCATCGGCCACCGAGGAGCCACCGTACTTCTGTACGACAAGGCTCACCGTGAGCTCCAAACTCTCTCGTGCGCCCCTGGCCTACTGACCCGGCGGCGCCTCTCCCGGCCGCGCACGTCTACTGGCGTGCTCCGACGAACCGGGAGGCGGGCCCATCGTAGCCGCCCGGAGGCCGGGATGTCCCGTTCGTTCCGCCTGGTGAACGGCGCGGCGACGCACGGTGACCCGAGCCGTCCGCACCGTCGCACCGCGCCGCGCCGACCTGGGCGCGCAGGCCCGGTCGCGTCAGCCCGGTCGCGCCGCCCTACGATCCCTGCAGCCGGGAGCCGGCCACGATCGAGTGCAGCGCGCGCAGCGCCGCTGAGGCCGCGGGGCCCCAGCCGGACAGGTACGAGAACTGCCACCACCACAGCGCCTCGGTCTCCCGCCCGGCCCGGAAGTGGGTCAGGCCGTGGGCCAGGTCGGCGACGGTGGAGGCGAGGTCGTCCGAGATCCGCCGGGTCTCCACCTCGGTGGGCACCGCCAGCGGATCGAACACCTCGCGGTAGCTGTCGCAGGGGTCGAGCAGGAGCGCGAGCTGGTCGCGCAGATCGTCGAGGTCGGGGTCGGGCCCCGGGTCCTCCTCGAACCGCTCCTCCGGGATGACGTCCGCGATCGCGCCGAGCCTGCCGCCGGCCAGCAGCAGCTGGGAGACCTCGAGCAGCAGCATGGACACGGCGGAGGAGGCGGCCTCGCCCCGCGCCACCGCCCGTACCGCCACCAGGAAGGACTCCACCTGGTCGGCGATGGCGGAGGTGAACTCGGCCAGGTCGTCGTCCAGCGTTGCGATATCAGCCATCGATCTTCCTTCTTCCGGCGAACGCGCGGCCCAGGGTGACTTCATCGGCGTATTCGAGGTCCCCGCCCACCGGCAGCCCGGAGGCCAGCCGCGTCACCCGCAGGGTGCCGTCCGCGGTCAGCGGTCTGACCATGCGAGCCAGGAAACTGGCGGTGGCCTCGCCCTCCATATTGGGGTCGGTGGCCAGGATCAGCTCGGTCACCACGCCGTCGGCGAGCCGGGCCATGAGTTCGCGTACCCGCAATTCGTCCGGCCCGATCCCCTCGATCGGAGAGAGCGCGCCGCCGAGCACGTGGTAGCGGCCGCGGAACTCGCGGGTCTTCTCGATCGCGACGACGTCCTTGGCCTCCTCGACCACGCACAGCACGGTCCGGTCCCGGCGTTCGTCCAGGCAGATCCGGCAGCGCTCGCCGGCCGCCACGTTCCCGCAGACCTCGCAGAACCGCACCGTGTCCTTGACCCGCACCAATACCTCGGCCAGCCGCTTGACGTCCACCGGATCGGTCTGGAGCACGTGGAAGGCTATCCGCTGGGCGCTCTTGGGGCCCACGCCCGGCAGCCTGCCCAGCTCGTCGATCAGATCCTGGACTACGCCCTCGTACACGCTGCGCTCTCTTCCGGCTCTAGAAGCCCAGTGGGAACGAGGCGCCCGGGCCGCCGCCGAGGCCGCCGAAGCCGCCCTGGCCCAGCTGGGCGAGCGGGCCGAGCTTGTCCTGCTGGAGCGCCTCGGCCTGGGCGTTGGCGTCGCGGATGGCCGCGATGACCAGATCCGCCAGCGTCTCGGTGTCCGCGGGGTCGGCCGCCTCCGGCGCGATGCGCAGCCCGGTGAGCTCGCCGAGCCCGGTGACCGTGGCCTCGACCAGGCCGCCGCCGGCGGTGCCGGTCACGGAGCGCTCGGCCAGCTCGTGCTGCGCGGCCTCCATCTGCTGCTGCATCTGCTGCGCCTGCTGGAGCAGCGATCCCATGTCGAATCCGTCTGGCAACACCGTTGTGGCTCCCTCTTCCTTCCTGTGCCGGCCGCCGCGGGGCGGCGTCCGGTGTCTGCCTCGAGCGTACGGCGCCCGGGGCTTGTGCGGCTGCGGCGGGCCGGGCGGCCCGCCTCAGTCAGAGTCCTGTGTCTCCTCGAGCAGGTTGGCGCCCAGCTCGCGGATCAGCAGTTCGCGCACCGAGGGCGGCGCGGGGGCCACGGTGGCGGACCGGTCGTCCATCCGCACCAGGCCGGAGTCGAACGGATCCTCCTCCTCGGCCGGGGCCGGGGGCATGG